>CAXTWC010000004.1:0-70419 GCA_964247805.1 uncultured Acetobacteraceae bacterium
ATCTGCAGACCGGGCGGAACCTGCACGCCGCTGCCTCCGGCCCGATGGGGGAGGTCGTCGAGGTCTCGACCTCCAAGATGACCGAACCCGATCTGCGTGCCATCGCTACTTACCTGAAGGAGCGGGGGTCCGCTGGTCCGCAGCCGTCCGCGGTGTTGCCGACGGACAACGCCCAGTTGGCCGCCGGTGAGGCCGTCTACGTCGACAACTGCTCCGCATGTCACGCTCGCGATGGGATGGGCGTGGCGAACCTGTTCCCCGCCCTAGCCGGCGCGCCATCTGTGCGGCAGGGCGACCCGGCCACCACGATCCGCGTGATCATCGCTGGCGCGCAAGTGGTGTCCACAGGGGCTGCGCCAACCGCACCCGCCATGCCATCGTTCGGTTGGCATCTGTCCGATGCGCAGATCGCCGATGTCGTCACGTATCTGCGCAACGCCTGGGGCAATGCTGCCCCGGCGGTCAGTGCCTCGCAGGTGGCCGGCGTCCGCAAGGTGGTTGCTGCTCCCGGTAAGTAGGACAATGTCAGAGACGATCTTGGTCACCGAGACAGGCAGCGAGCGACTCCCGGATTTCCTCGTCGTCTGGTGGTGACGTAGGCAGTCATTTCTGACGAACCGACACCTTTCCCCAGCCGTTCGTCGGGCTCTCCATGCGCGAGGGACTAATGGGCACCGGCGCCGGAAGCGACGCCCTTTTTGAGCAACGCGACAAGTGCAGCCGCGACGAGCAACACCACGCCGAGCAATGCGAAGCAGTCGGCGTAGCCCATGATTGTCGCCTGCGCGTGGACCGTGTCACCGACGGCGATGATAGCGCGGTGCATCGCGCTCGCAGGATCCGGGAAGCCATGCGACATAAAGTACTGCTGCAAGTCGGCTAGCCGACTCCGCGTCGCGGGTTGGAGCAGCGAGACATGCGGGGTGATGATGGCTGAGTGGAACTGCTCGCGCTTGGTGAAGAATGTTCCAACCGCCGCGGTGCCGATCGCGCCGCCAAGATTGCGCATCATGTTAAAGAGACCCGACGCACCGCCCGCCTCCTGAGGCGTGATCCCGAGCATCGCGATGGCCGAAAGCGGCGTCATCACCATCGCCTGCCCGATCGCGCGCACGATGTTCGGCCAAAATAGCTGGGGTCCGGCGTAGTTCTGGTCCATCGCCGTGTTCATGAAACAGCTGACGGCAAAGACCACCAGACCGAAACCGACCAGCAAACGCGCATCGATGCGCTTCATCAGCAGCGGCACCATCGGGATCAAGATCAACTGCGGTAGGCCGACCCAGGCCATGACCTCACCGATCTGCTCCGAATCGAAATGCTGTGATGCAGTGAGGTACTCTGGCAGTAGATAGACCGAACCGTAGAGCGCAAAACCGAGCAGGAAGTTGCCTGCGGTGCCCAGGCTGAAATTGCGTCGGCTGAATAGCCGAAGATTGACCAGCGGCGCGGGCGTGATGAATTCGAGCACGACAAAAGTGCCGAGCGCGACGGCCGCGACGATGCTCAATTCAACGATCAGGGTCGACCCGAACCAATCAAACACGTTTCCATCGTCGAGCACGGCCTGGAGCGCGGCGAGCCCGACCGCCATCAGCGCGATGCCGCGCCAGTCGCCCCGGCGCAGCAATCTGAGTTGCATCGCCGATTTGGGTAGGCCGTACCAAAGTGCCGCCAACATCACCGCGCCGGGGACAAGGTTGATGTAGAAGATGTAGGGCCAGCCGTAATTGTCGGTGAAATAGCCACCGATCGTCGGGCCGATCGCCGGCGCGAAAGTCGCGGTCACGGCGAACCCAGCGAGACCGATCGAGTGCTTCGAGCGCGGCAGCAAGGTCATCACGATTGTGAACGCGAGCGGGATCATGACTCCGCCGGTAAAGCCCTGCAGCGCACGGAACACGATCATCTCACTCAAGCTGTGCGCCTGCCCGCACAAAGCCGAAAACAGCAGGAACAGCGCGACGTTCGCGAGCAGATAGCGCCGTAGAGAAAACACTTGGCTCAAGAAGCTGGTCAGCGGGATGACAATGATCTCGCCGATCAGGTAAGCGGTCGAGATCCAGGTTCCGTAGACGCCGCCGGTACCGATGCCGCCTTCGATGTACGGCAGCGAGGAGTTGGCGATCATGACATCGAGCACCGCCATGAAGGCGCCCAGTAGCGAACCCCCGACGGCGATCCAGGTCCGCAGCGACACGGACGCCTCGTCTGCGCGAGCGGCGTTCATGGCGCGCTGCTCGGGTTCTTCGCTGGGCTGGCCGGCTTCGTATCGATCGTCGGCTCGACCGACATGCCCGGGCGCAGCAGATTGGCCAGGGCGTCATTTGCGTCCACTACGATCTTGACGGGAATCCGTTGGACGATCTTCGTGAAGTTGCCGGTCGCATTGTCGGGTGGCAGCAACGCGAACTCCTGGCCGCTCGCCGGCGCCACGCTGTCGACATGGCCGGTCACCTTGGCGCCGGGATAAGTGTCGACCTCGATCGTGACCGGCTGGCCCGGCCGTACATCGGTCAGCTGCGTTTCCTTGTAGTTTGCGACGATGTAGACCGCCTGCAACGGCACGACCGCCATCAGTTGGGTTCCAGCCTGTACGTATTGCCCAACCTGCAAGGTCCGGACGCCGAGAGTGCCGTCGACCGGTGCCGTGATGATGGTGTAGCTGAGGTTGAGTTCGGCCTGGTGCTCCATTGCCTGCTGTTGGGCGAGTTTCGCGGCGGCCTGAGTGACCTGTGCCTTGAGCACGCCGATCTGCCTCTCCGCGGCAGAGACAACGGCGATGTCGTGCTGCATCCCGGCATCTTTTTCGCTGATGTCGGCTTGCGCCTGCTGTGAGCGTTGTATGGTGCCGTATCCGTCTTTGGCCAGTTGCGTGTAGCGCTGGAAATCCTGCTGCGAAAAGGTCAGTGCCCCTCGATCCGACGCGACCTGATGGCGGCTCTGCTCGACAACGAGCATCTGCTGACCGATTTGCTGATTGAGCGTGTCGATCGCCGCCTGCGCGGCGGCGACGTTCGCGCGAGCCTGGTCAAGCGCGGTCTGGTAATCACGCGGATCAATGCGCGCGAGCACTTCGCCCGCCTTCAGCGGCTGGTTGTCATCGACTGGAGCGTCGGAGAGATAGCCCGACACCTTGGGGCTGATCAGAACCGAATGCGCCTCAACATAGGCATCATCGGTCGAGACCAAAAATCGGCTCGTCGTCCAGTAGTAGCTGCCGTACTCCGCAGCCGCCGCGATCGATAACAGCATCCCGGCGGCGATCAGCATCCGTTTCAGCGACCATCGGCCGCTGACCGCCCTGGTCGCGGTCCGGTCAATGGGCCCGGCGTAGTCAACGAGCTTCGAGCCGTCCATCACAACTGATTCGCCGACGTCCATAACCGCACCTCCAGCCGCCCAGGCGTCGGGAACCGCCCGGCACACCATAATCCTGGGTTCGGCTTAGGAGATGGAACCCGCACTGTGATCTGATAATATGGCTTTCATCGCACAGACTATCCGTCAGGGCTTCACAATCGGGGAATGAATGGACCGCTTCGAGACAATGCGAGTTTTCGCCAAGATCGCAGAAATCGGCAGCTTTGCTGGTGCCGCGACACGTCTCGATATGTCGCCGAGCATGGCTAGTCAGCATGTGAAGGCCCTGGAGGAAAGCCTCGGCGTGCGTCTTCTCAACCGTACTACCCGCCGAGTGAGCCTGACCGAGATAGGGCGCGAGTATTATGAGCGTTGCACGCAGATCCTGGTCGAGGTGGACGAGGCCGATCGGGTCGCGAGCGCATTGCAGCTGATGCCGCGCGGCCGCTTACGGGTCTATTGCGACACGAACATCGCCCGCTTCATCGCGCCGGTCGTAACGCGCTTTCTGGATGACTTTCAAGAAGCGGCAGTCGATCTGCGTACCGGGGACCGGATGCCCGACCTTGTCGAGGAGGGGTTCGACCTTGCCATCCGCGCCGTCGTGCCTCCGGATTCGAGCCTGATCGTGCGGCGGTTGGCCGAGTGGCGCCACGTCCTGTGTTGCACGCCACGCTACCTCGAGCACCATCCTGCACCGGTGCAGCTCGCCGATCTCGCCACACATAATTGCCTGCGGTATGCGCACTACCCATTCGGCGATGACTGGCACTTCACCGAGAGAGACGGAAAACCGGCCGTCGTTCGTGTATCCGGCAATCTGGTAACCAGCAGCGCCGAAGTCTTTCGCACAGTCCTTCTCAGCGATGGCGGTCTTGCTCTTGCTGCTCCCTTCATTGTGGAAGAAGAACTTAGAGCCGGTACATTGGTCTCGCTATTACCCGATTACCGCCCGCTCGAGTTCGCAATCAATGCAATCTATCCGCACCGGCGCTATTTGGCGGCGACGGTTCGCACTTTCATCGATCTCTCGGTCGAGCGGTTCGTTCAGCATCAACGCTGGATTGAACCGCTCGACGCGAAGAGCTCGTCAGCAACGAGAAGGTGAACGAGCACCTTGCCGTTGGGCTCCTTCGTGCGCGTGAAGCTAGACCACACCGGTCTGTCGCGGCCGAGAAGGTTGGGGTTTTCCTAACTCGGCGGGCGAAACCTTCGTGGATGGTTGAGAGCCATGGCTGACCGATGCTCCGTAAATTGGTCCGAGCTACGAGGAGGGCCGATAGAGGACCTCAGGCGGTAGCCGGGGACGAATAATCCATCTTTTCGAGATCGGCTATGAGGCCCGGCCCTGTGGGCTGCCAACCAAGGTGCTTGCGAGTCCATTCGCTTGACGCAGGCAAATCCAGCGCGGCGAACGGCGCAAGCCAGCCGAAGTGGTCCGCCGCTTCCTCCGGCGACAGCGACATCACACGGATACCCAGGCCGGCGCCAATCATCTCGGCAATCTGGCGCACCGGCACACCCTCCTCGGCGACCGCGTGGTAGCGAGCGCCCGGCTCGTGTCGGTCGAGCGCCAGGCGGTACAGCCTTGCTACGTCGGTGACGTGCGCCGCGGGCCAGCGATTGGCGCCGTCGCCGACGTAGGCCGACACCCCCTGCTCGCGAGCGATCGCAACCGCCGGGGTGATGAGCCCCTGCTTGACGGTGTCGTGCACCTGAGGAAGACGCACCACGGCGACGGACACCCCCTTTTCCGCCATATCCGCGCCGGCCTTTTCGGAGGCGATGCGAGGATTGGGGTTGTTCCAGTCGACGATTTCTTCGGTCGCGGGCCGCCCGGGTTCGGCGCTGCCCATGCCCGTTCCCGAGGTGATGATCAGCGGTCGGGCCGAACCCACGAGTACGCTGCCCATGGCGTGGATCGCGCGCTGGTCCTTCGCGCAGTTCGCGACGAAGCGGGAGAAGTCATGATCGAAGGCCGTGTGGATCACCGCGTCCGACCACGCCGCGCCGCTGGCGAGGCTGTCCGTGTCCTCGAGTACGCCGCGATGCGCCTCGGCCCCGGCTTCTTGCAGCCATCGGGCGCCAGAATCCGACCGGGTCAGTCCGAGCACTTGATGGCCGGCCCCGATGAGTTCGGCCACGATCCGGGAGCCGATGAAGCCGGTCGCACCCGTCAGGAATACACGCATAAGGCACCTCTGCTTGGTCTGACAGCAGTATCCCGCTTTGCCTTACCCTGTTAAAGTAGTGAGCTTATCATGGTATAATTGCCAATAGGATGCAGGATGTCTGCCCAGGACGCCAATCAGCTCGGAACCTATCTCCGCAATCGCCGCACACGGCTTGACCCCGCCACCTTCGGCTTCCCGGCGGGTCGTCGGCGTACGCCGGGGCTACGCCGCGAGGAGGTCGCGCAACGCGCCAACATCAGTCCGACTTGGTATGCTTGGCTGGAACAGGGCCGGGGCGGCGCGCCATCGGCCGACGTCCTCGACCGTATTGCCGTCGGGCTCATGCTGACAGAGCCCGAACGCGAGCATCTGTTTATGCTGGGCCTCGGCCGCCCGCCCGAGATCCGCTACAAGCCCGCGCTTGGCGTGACGCCGCGGCTACAGCGTGTGCTCGACGCGTTGGAGGTCAGCCCGGCGATCGTCAAGACCGCGACCTGGGACGTGGTCGCGTGGAACCGGGCCGCCGCCGCGGCACTCACCGACTATTCGAAGTTGCCACGTGAGCAGCGCAACATCCTTCGCCTCATGTTCGGCAGTTCGCAGGTGCGGGCAGCGCAGGAGGATTGGCAGAGCGTGGCACGCTTCGTGGTCGGCGCGTTCCGCGCGGATGTCGCGCGCGCCGGTGCGGGCGAGGAGGTCACTCGTCTGATCGACGAGCTGACCAGGACAAGCGCGGAATTCGACGCGCTATGGCGCGACAGTGAGGTTGTCGCTCATGGCGAAGGATTAAAGCGCATCCACCATCCGGAAGCCGGTCTATTGGAATTAGAGTTCTCGGCCTTCGCCGTGGACGGCCGACCGGAGTTGGGAATGGTCGTCTACAATCCTGCGTCCGAGACGACCGCCGATCGCATCCGAACTCTCCTGGTCACCTGTCCTGCATAGCTGCACCCGGCAGTCTCACACAACTGCGGTCGCGTCTGCTGCCCCGAGCGTCTGGGTCCCATTTGATCGCCTCACAGCCAACCGGCTTTTCACATCCGGATCGCGCTCGTAAAGCTGAGCCATGGCGTTGATCGAACCGACGGACGGCTTACCCCAGCCGCAGCGTAACTTTGCCGTGCTGACCATCGCACTGGCCGTGGGAATGGCGGTGATAGACGGCGCAATCGCCAATATCGCCCTGCCGACCATCGGTGCGGACATGCATGTCTCGCCAGCAGACTCCATCTGGGTGATTAACGCCTATCAGCTTGCGGTCACGATCTCGTTGCTGCCGCTCGCGTCTCTGGGCGAGATCTACGGATACCGCCGGGTCTACCAGACCGGGCTGGCCGTGTTCACCCTGGCCTCGCTGGCCTGCGCGCTCTCCCACTCGCTCACCGCGCTGACGCTCGCCCGCGTGCTGCAAGGCTTCGGCGCCGCCGGGATCATGAGTGTGAATTCCGCCCTCACGCGCTACGTGTACCCGCGGGCCTTGCTCGGGCGCGGCATGGGGTTCAACGCGTTGATCGCCGCCACGTGCTCGGCCGTGGGGCCTACGGTCGCATCCGCCATCCTGGCGGTGGCCAATTGGGAATGGCTGTTCGCCATCAACGTCCCCGTCGGTCTGGTCGCGTTCGCCATCGCCTCCCGTTCGCTGCCGCCGACGCCGAAGGGCTCGGTCCGCTTCGACGGCGGCAGCGCCCTGCTGAACGCCCTGTTTTTCGGCCTGCTCATCTTGGGCATCGATGGCTACGCGCATGGCGAGCGCCCGCTCGAGGCAGTGGCAGAGTTGGCCGGGGCGGTGCTCGCGTGCGTTGTGCTGGTGCGCCGGCAGCTCAACCGCGCTGCGCCGTTGCTCCCGATCGACCTGCTACGGATCCCGCTGTTCCGCCTGTCGGTCGCCACCAGCGTGCTGTGCTTCGCCTCCGCGACGCTTGCCTTTGTGTCGCTGCCCTTTTTGCTGCAGGGCACGCTCAAATGGGATGCGACTGCCACCGGATTGCTAATGACGCCCTGGCCGCTCGCAACCGCCATCATGGCCCCGATCGCGGGGCGGCTGGCGGACCGGCATTCCGCCGGGCTGTTGGGCGGGATCGGAATGGCCGCGTTCGGGACCGGGCTGCTGTTGCTGGCCTTCATGCCCCTTGCAGCCAGCCCCCTTTCGATCTGCCTCCGTATGGCCTTGTGCGGGATGGGGTTCGGCTTCTTTCAGTCACCCAACAACCGCGCGATTATCTCTGCGGCCCCGCTACACCGCACCGGAGGGGCAAGCGGAATGCTGGGAACTGCGCGCCTCCTAGGGCAGACGGTTGGAGCGGCTCTGGTGGCGTTGATCTTCAGCCTGACCGCCAACGGGGTCAGCTCCGCGCTGCTGCTTGCCACCGTGTTCGCCCTGGCGGGAGCCGTAGCCAGCCTGTCCCGGGTCGCCAGTCGCAAGGAGAAGGCCGCCTAGCAGCTGCTGGTGCTTAGATCGCTCCTGCAAATCCCTTCTTTCGGCGGTCGCCGCGGCATTGCGGGCGCCGATGACCCGGTGGATACCTGCTAGGACAAAGCTTTCTCGAAGGACCCCATCATGCAGGCCGTGTCGGAGGCCTATTCGGTTCAGGCGATCAATGTCGCGCACGCTTCGGAAAACAAGATACACGACGACACGGTGGCGCGGCGGCTGGGTTTTAATGGCGGCCTCGTGCCGGGCGTGGATGTTTATGCCTACGCGACCCATGCGGCTGTCGCCCGGTGGGGCCGGGACTGGCTGGAGTGCGGAACAATGGACATCCGGCTCAAGCGGCCGGTGTACGAGGGAAATGTCGCGACCGTTTTGTCGGAGCCACTCGAGGGTGGACTACGCTTCACGGTCACGAGCATGGCCGAGCTATGTGCTACGGGCATCGCGCATTTGCCGGCCAGCCCGGCCGCGGCGCCCGAGCTCGCAGCGTTCCCGGCCGTCGTGCCGCCGGAAGACCGTCCGACCGCGTCGGCGGCGGCTCTGCCGGCGGGCCTTGCGATTGCCTCCCGCCCGTTCATCGTGACCCCGGACTATGCAGCCCAGTATCTGCGCGACATCCACGAAGCCGACCCGGTCTATGCCCCAGATGGGCCCGTCCATCCGGGCACGGTGCTGCGCATCTGCAATTGGGCACTCGCGCACAGCGTGCGAATGGACGCGTGGATCCACGCTGGCAGCAAGGTGCAGAACTTTGCGGCGGCCCGTGTCGGCGACGAGTTGACCGGCCGCGCCAAGGTACTCGCCACCTACGAGCGTAAGGGCCATCGCATGGCGGACCTCGACGTATTGGTGGTGGCGAACGCCAATCGGGCCATCGCCCGCGTTACCCACACGGCGATCTACCTCCCACGCCAGCTCGTGGAACATAGCGCGTGAGCAGGCCGGCTTTGGGGCGGAGATCAGCTTCAGCGGCATCTCCGCCCCACGCGACCGCTAGCTGAACTGGCTCATCGTGTTGTGGACGCCGCCAGCCTTGAGCGCCGCCTCTCCCGCAAAATATTCCTTGTGGTCGTCACCGATATCCGAGCCCGCCATGTTCTGGTGCCTGACGCAGGCCACACCCTGGCGGATTTCCTGCCGCTGAATGTCGCGAATATAGCCCAGCATACCATCGCTGCCGAAATACGTTCGAGCGAGATTGTCGGCCGACAAAGCTGCCGTGTGATACGTCGGCAGCGTGATCAGGTGGTGAAAGATGCCCGACCGTTTGGCCGCATCCGACTGAAAGGTGCGGATGCGCGTGTCGGCCTCCGCCGCCAAATCGGTGGCATCGTAGTCCACGCTCATCAACTTCGCGCGGTCGTAGGCGTCCATATCACGGCCGTCGGCTTTCCAGCCGTCGAACACCTGCTGACGGAAGCTCAGCGTCCAATTGAATGACGGCGAGTTATTGTAAACCAGCTTCGCGTTCGGGATGACCTCACGGATCCGGTCTATCATAGACCCGATCTGCTCGACGTTCGGCTTCTCCGTCTCGATCCACAGCAGGTCCGCTCCGCTCTGGATCGAGGTGATGCCGTCCAGCACGCAGCGGTCGACCCCCGTACCCGGACGAAACTGGTAAAGATTGCTCGGCAGGCGCTTCGGCCGCAGCATCTTGCCGTCGCGGTTGATCAGCACGTCGCCGTTGCGCGCTGTTTCGGCGGTGACCTCCTCGCAGTCCAGGAACGCGTTATACTGGTCGCCGAGATCGCCTGGCGCGTGGCTTACGGCGATCTGCTTGGTCAGTCCGGCACCCAGTGAGTCGCTGCGGCAAACGATGATCCCGTCATCGACCCCGAGTTCCAGGAAGGCATGGCGGATTGCGCGGATCTTCTGCACGAAGTCCTCGTGCGGCACGGTCACCTTGCCGTCCTGGTGGCCGCATTGCTTCTCGTCGGACACCTGGTTTTCGATCTGTAGCGCACAGGCGCCAGCCTCGATCATCTTCTTGGCGAGCAGGTATGTCGCCTCCGCGTTGCCGAACCCGGCATCGATGTCGGCGATGATCGGCACGACATGGGTTTCGTGGTTCTCGGCCTGTGCCTGCAATTCGGCCGATCGGTTGTGGTCGCCGGCATCGCGGGCGGTGTCGGCGGCCCGCAGCAGGTTGCTGATCTCGCGCGCGTCCGCCTGGCGCAGGAAGGTGTAGATCTCGGCGATCAGCGCAGGCACGGAGGTCTTCTCGTGCATCGACTGATCCGGCAGCGGGCCGAACTCCGACCGCAAGGCGGCCACCATCCAGCCGGACAGGTAGATGTAGCGGCGCTTGGTGGTGCCGAAATGCTTCTTGATCGCGATGATCTGCTGCTGCGCGATGAAGCCGTGCCAGGCGCCGAGCGACTGCGTGTAGAGCGCCGGGTCGGCGTCATAGGCGGCCATGTCGGCGCGCATGATGCCGGCGGTGTAGCGGGCGATGTCGAGCCCGGTCAGGAACCGGTTCTGCAGCCGCATCCGTGCGACGGATTCCGGATTGATCGCGTCCCAGGTTCCCTTCCGGCTCTCGACAAGGTCGGCAATGCGGCCGAGGTCGTCACGGAAAGCAGAGGTCTGGGATGGCAGGCCCGGGCTCCCGCCAGTGTAGCCATCGGGCGCATAGTTTGTGGTCGGCATGTGCAACTCCAGTGCAGGTACCGCCAAATTTGGCGGTCGTCGCAGTATCACCGCCGGCCAAAGCGGCGGTGCCTCGCGAAGGGCTCAATAGGCCGGCGCACCCCGTTCCCGGCACGCCCAGCCATGGTCGTGGACGAGACCATCGTCGAAATCCGGTTCCGGATCGCGGGATTGGGGCTGGGCCGGGCTGTTGGTGCTGCGGCCAGTGTTCCAGGCTTCGGCGTCGGTCGGGCGGTCGGTCATCGTGCAATCTCCTTGTCGTTGCGAGGTCGTGCTGTCATGCGGGTTCAGCACGGGAGTGAATAATTGACTTATTTGGGTCATTGGCCAAGGTAAGACGCGCGGTGTCGTGCGCAAATCTGTCAATCCTTGCCCGCGCGGCGCTGGAATTCAGTAAAGGTTGTAAAGTTTGGCACGACCCATCATCGGCCGCGTGATCCGGCGGCTTCGGACGGAGCGGGGCCTGTCGCAATCGGCGCTCGCCGCGCAGCTCGGGATCTCGGCGTCCTACATGAACCTGATCGAGGCCGATCAGCGCGCGCCGACCGCCAGTCTCGTCTTCAAGTTGGCCGACACCCTGGCAGTCGATCTGGCACTGCTGTCCGGTCAGGCGGAACGGCAGCTTGAGAACGGGTTGCGCGAAGTGTTCAGTGATCCGCTCCTCGGGGCGGAGGCGGTGCAGCCGGACCAAATCGCTGCGCTGACCGCCGCGGCTCCCGATGCCGCGCGTGCCGTGCTGGCATTGTGGCGCGCGTGGCGCGTGGCCCGGGAGGACAGTGCCGGCCTGTCGCTGCCATCCGGCCGCCGCTTCCTTCTGCCGACCGAGGAGGCGCGCGACGCCTTGCACGATGCCGCCAATCATTTCCCGACGCTGGAGATAGCGGCTGACGCCCTCCGCACCGCCATCAACGATCCGCTGCCCCAAAACCTCGATCACGCGATCGCGGCCCGGTTGGAAACACGGCACGGAATGTCTGTGTTCGTCGGGCCGCTCGAAGGCGCTACGCTGCGCCACTACGATGCGCAAACGGGGCGGCTGCTCATCAGCGAGGCGTTGCCGCGGTCGACACGGACGTTCCACCTGGCATTCGTGCTCGCGTGGCGCGAAGCACGGGATGCGGTGGAGATGGTGCTCACCGGCCTGTCGGCATCCTCGGACGAGACGGCCGCGATGTTGCGGATCGCGTTGCTGAACTACGTAGCGGCGGCTGTGACGCTGCCCTATGTGCCGTTCCTCGAAGCGGCCCGCGCGATGCGCTATGACGTGACGGCGCTGTCGGCCCGGTTCGACGCGTCGTTCGAGCAATGCTGCCACCGGCTGTCCACGCTGCAACGCGAAGGCGCGCGCGGCGTCCCGTTCTTCTTCCTCAGCGTCGACCCGGCGGGCAACGTCAGCAAGCGCTTTTCCGCCGCTGGCTTTCCGTTCGCCCGGGGCGGCGGCTCGTGCCCGCGCTGGATCCCGCACGCCGCCTTCGCGACGCCGGGTCGCGTGGTGGTGCAGGTGGCCGAACTGACCGATGGGGCGGCGTTTCTTTGTTTCGCCCAGACGGTCGAGCGTCCGGCGTTGCACTGGGGCGAGCCAGCGCCCGTGCGCGCGGTGGCAATGGGATGTGACATCAAACGAGCTAGGGAGGTCTGCTACGCCGACGGGATCGACCTCGAACGCGCTCGCGTCGGCATCGGCCTGTCGTGTCGCTTATGCGAGCGGCAAGATTGCCGGTCCCGGGCATTCCCCCCAGTTGCGCACCGGCTCCTGCTGGACCCGAACTCCTCGGGCGCCCCTTACCGGTTCACGAAAATGCCATCCTGACGACAGGTGAGACACCCGGATCATATGCGGGTAATGCTAACGGCCAAGCATTGACCCTCGTCTCACCTTGTAGGATGCAATGCGCTTTGGCATTGCATCCTACAAACGCGCCGATCATCGCAGCGTGAAGGTTAGTCGCCGTCTATGCGGCTGGTACAGAACTCCCTCCCAGGGTCGTGTGGTCGCCAAAGCCGGTGGCTCAGAGATCGACCAAAAAGATCGGCAGGTCACGGGTCTGGTGGACGAACCGAGCGATGGCGGAGGGATCATTCTCCGTGTCGATCACCAGCAGATAGGGATAGCCGCGGAGCGACCAGAAGCGGTAACAATCTGTCGCCAGCCTCGGCTCGACCCGCGCGAGCATGGGCCGCTGGGTCACCCGCTCCGCGGCGCTCAGCTCGCGGCTTTCGCGCGGCGTAAAGAGTTTCGCCGTCATCCGTGGCGGGTGCGCGCGCCCTTGAGCGCCGAGCATACGTCGCGCTCGACCTCCTCTGCACTCAGGAATCCGTCGCGCTGGCCCTCTTGGACCGCGCTCTCAAGCGAGCTGACGGAGGCCGCCCGCCGCTCTTCCGCCTCCTGCAGCAAGCGCAAGCCAGACCGGACAACCTCGCTCACGTTGTTGAAGCGGCCGCTGCCCACACAGCTCTGGGCAAACTGCTCGAGAGCTCCGGGGTGAGATGGACGTTTGTTCCCATAGGGGCCTCCTGTATTAAGGATTGATATCGCCGGGAGGCACCCAGACGGCAACACCGCCGTGTCGACAGGCGCTAGCCCGCTACTGCGGGTTCCGCCACCGTGCCGGACACAGCTACGCGCGGCACGAAGGTGGACAGGAGGAAGGTGAGCGCCGCCAGGACGAACACGGCCCAGAACGTGACATGCAGCGACTCGCCGAGTGCCGACCGCACCGCCGCCATCCCGGCCAGCGTGCCCGGCTGGTCGAGCAATTGGCGGAGCTGGTCGGGCGACACGACCGCTCGGCCGCCGCCCGCGGCGAGGCTGTTGTTCAGCACCGCCCCCAACACCGTGGCCCCAAGCGTGCTGCCCAGGCTGCGGGCGAAGATGTTGGACGCGGTGGCCGCGCCGCGC
This sequence comes from uncultured Acetobacteraceae bacterium, assembly GCA_964247805.1. Lineage (GTDB taxonomy): Bacteria > Pseudomonadota > Alphaproteobacteria > Acetobacterales > Acetobacteraceae > LMUY01. The sequence goes on from CAXTWC010000004.1 coordinate 13,520, forward strand.
TCCGCCCAGCCGACGCTCGACTGCACCACCATGATCGCCGCGGTGCTGAGCAGCCCCATACCCAGCCCGGTCACCAGTGACCCCAGCCCGCCGAGCAACGGCGAGGAACCCGGCTGCAGCAGCACGAACACGATGCCGCCGACCGGCAGCAGCGCGCCGCCGCACAGCAGGATGGCGCGCAGCCCGAACCGGTTAAAGCTGCGCGCGCCCAGCGTGGCCCCCACCGGCCAGCCGAGCACCATCACCGTGAGGGTGAACCCCGCGACCAGCGGCGACCGGTTCAGCACGCCCTGCACGTACATCGGCAGGAACGCGGTGAGCCCGATCACCACCATCCCGCTCAGCAGGGTCGCGGCGTTGGCGGTGGCGATCGGCCGGAACGACCACAGCCGGAACGCCACGATCGGGTTCGCGGCCCGCCGCTCCTGCCACACGAACAAGGCGGACGCGACCGCGAACACGGCAAATGCGGCGAGGGTCGACTGCAGATGGCCGGTGCCGACCTGCGTCAGCCCAAGCATCAGGGAGGCCATCGCCAGGGTGAACAGCACGGCCCCCGGCACGTCCACGCGGGCGTGCTCGGTCGACACCTTCTCGCGCAGGAACGCGGCGAACCCGGCCATCGAGAGCAGACCGACCGGCAGATTGATCCAGAAGATCCAGGCCCAGGACAGATGCTGGATGATCAGCCCGCCCGCCAGCGGCCCCAGTACGGAGGACAGGCCCCAAACGCTGGCGAGCCAGCCCTGCACCTTGCCACGCTCCTGCACCGGATAGAGGTCGCCCACGACCGTCATGCACACGGGCTGGATTGCGCCCGCCCCCACGCCCTGCAACAGCCGGAAACCGATGAGCGAGGGGATCGACCAGGCCATCCCGCACAGCAGCGACCCGACCAGGAAGATGCCGATCCCGACCAGCAGCACCGGCTTGCGGCCATAGGTATCGGCCAACTTGCCGAACACGACCGTCATCGCCGTTTGTGTGAGCAGGTATGCGGAAAACACCCAGGCGTACAGGTGCAGATCGCCGAGCTGGCCGGCGATCTTGGGCATGGCGGTGGACACGATGGTTGCCTCCACGGCGATCATGAAGGTTCCGGCCATCACGGAGGCGATGATCCAGGGCCGGCGGGACAAGGAGGATTGCATCCCTGTCACATAGCCCGATGTGGCCGTTTGCCCAACCTCGTCAGCGTGTGTTGGTGACGTCTGGCGTGGTGGACGTAAAGTTTTCTAACAACCGCGACGATCGCGAACTGTCGTCGAGGAACGTCACTCCGTCCAGTCGGATGAACGGCGTCGGTTGCAACGCACCTTCCGCGCCAACCTCGATGGCGGCCTTGGCGTTGCCAGTGTGCGGCCCCTTCTCCAGCCGGGTATCGCGCACGAGCAAGCTGCCGCCGTTCGGCACGTCGATCTCGTAGCTTGCGGTGCCATTTGGACCGTCCTCAATGTCACAGCCGATGATCTCGGTCGCCAGCGCACGGGATTTGATGTGGTGCCCAGCCCGAGTATCGAAGAAGCGGCTGTTCTCCACACGGAGCAGCGCGATGTGCCCGGCGTAGATCCCGTGCGCACAGGCCTGTATGCACGCGCCGTTGCCGATGAAGACGCTCCTGGAGACCAAGATACGTCCGCTCGCCGTGATGCCTCCGAGAATGCCGTTCTGATTGTCCAGAAAGTGCACGCCGTCCACGATCAGCTCGTCGCCCTCGCCCCGGATGCCGGATCCGTTGCCCTCGGTCGAGCGAGCGCCCTCAAGTGTCAGGTTCCGGACAGTGACACTGCGGCCGGTTGTGATCAGGATGCCTTTGTCCTGGCAGATCTTGTCCGACATCACGGCCGTGCCCGCCGGGTCGCGCCCCTCTATCGTCAGATCGTCGGCGGCGAGCACTGCGCAATCCGTGTAGTTGCCGGGTGCCACGACGATCCGGTCGCCCGGCGCCGCAACTCGGGCGGCTTGCGACGGCAGGGTGAACATGGCCCCGGGCCCGACGGTCAGAACCCGGGCGTCGCATTGCGGCGTCGCGGCGGCCGCGGCCAGTAAGGCAAGAACTTGTATGATCCGGTTACGCAATGGGTTAGCGTCCCGCCGTCGTTGCCCACTTGGGTCGGAGGTATAGCATGTGCGGTATCACTGGCGTCTATGCGCGACGGGCCGAACAGCCCGTCAGCGTTGGGCAGTTGGAAGGTATGACCGCGGCACTGAGCCACCGTGGACCCGACGGCGACGGCTTCCATACTGAAGCGGGCATCGGGCTAGGGCATCGCCGCCTCGCGATCGTGGATCCGGCTGGCGGTCAGCAGCCGATGTATAACGAGGACGGCTCTGTCGTTCTGGTGTTCAACGGCATGATCTACAATTTCCAAGCGCTCCGCCGCGAGCTGCAGGCCGCCGGGCATGTGTTCACAAACCAGTGTGATACAGAAACGATCGTGCATGCTTGGGAGGAGTGGGGGGTCGACTGCCTTCAGCATCTGTCGGGGATGTTCGCCTTTGCCCTCTGGGACCGGACCCGTCGCCGGTTGTTGCTGGCGCGCGATCGGTTGGGCAAGAAGCCGCTGTATTATGCGACGGCCGACGATGGCAGCTTCGTGTTCGCCTCGGAGCTTGCGGCCTTGGCCCTCACCCCGGGTCTGCCGCTCGAAGTCGACCCGCAGGCCGTGGAAGATTTCTTCACCTACGGCTACATCCCCGATCCGCTCACGATCTACCGCCGGGTCAGGCGGCTGCCGGCCGCCCACTTCCTCCTGATCGAGGCTGACCGTTGCCTCCAGCCACCGCGGCGCTACTGGTCGATGCCGACCGCGATCCAACCGGTAGCGCTGGATGAGGCCGCCGGCGAGCTACGCCGCCTGCTGCGTCGTTGCGTGTCCGACCGGCTGGTCGCGGACGTGCCCGTTGGGGCGTTCCTTTCGGGCGGGATCGACTCTGCGGCGGTTGTCGCCACGGCGGCCCCTCTGCACGGTCGGCCGCTCGACACGTTCACGATCGGCTTCGAGGGCGCGGAAGACGAAACCCCCTTTGCAGCCATGGTTGCCGCGCGTTTCGGGACGGTGCAGCACAACGAGTCCGCCGCGGCCACCGATGTAATCGACGCCGCAAGTCAGCAGGCCGCCATCTTTGGTGAGCCTTTCGGCGACTCCTCGTCGGTGCCGAGCCTGAGCGTTTGCGCCCTGGCCCGTCGCCACGCCAAGGTCGCCATCTCCGGCGACGGTGGCGACGAGGTGTTCGGCGGCTATAGACGCCACCGGTGGCACGTCCTGCTTGAGTCTGTCCGGCAATACGTGCCGGCGCCGGTTCGGCGTCACGTGATCGGGGAATTGGCTCGGCTTTATCCCAAGCTCGACCGTGCCCCGCGCTGGATACGGGCGCGCCACACCTTGTCTGAGCTGAGCCTGGATAGCGCGCTTGGTTATGCCCGTATGCTCACCAAGGTGCAGCAGGCAGAGCGACGCTCGCTATTTACGCCTGAGTTCAATCGCTCGGTCGAGGGCTACGACCCGATGGCGCGCATCGGAGCGCTGATGGAGCAGTGTGAGAGCGACGACGCGCTCGTCCAAGCGCAGCACGTGGACCTTTCCACCTACCTGCCTGGCGACATTCTGGTGAAGGTCGACCGCACCAGCATGGCGAATTCGCTCGAGGTCCGAGCGCCGCTGCTGGACGAGGCATTGGTCTCGTGGGGGCTGACGCTCCCAGCCGCCCTGAAGCTCCGTGGCGGACAAGGCAAGCAGATCCTGCGGGAGGCGATTGCACCCGATCTTCCGGCCGAGATACTGACCCGGCGAAAGCAGGGTTTTACGACTTCGCACGCTCGCGCGTTCCGTTCCGGTATGGATCGGGTGAGGCAGCGTCTTGTTGACGGAATGTTGGAAGATAGCGGGGTTTTCAGCCGACCGGCAATTACGCGTTTACTTGCCGAGCATGCGTCTGGAGGCTTCGACCATAGCCACGCCATTTGGCTACTCTTGGTGTTCGAGGGATTTCTCGCCAGTTCACTCGGGCTTGGTCGGAGAACGACCGCGCTGATGGCGGCCTGAGACCTTCAGGGAGGCCGCGTCAGCGCAGGACGAAGCTGAGCAGTCGGAAGACAACGAGCCAGGCCGCACCCGCGCCGACCGCAATGACAGCCACGCCCTTTGGCCATGACAGCACAGTACGTTCTGGCTTGGGTTCGACCGGGATGGCGGAGCCTCGCTCTAGCCGCTCCTGAGATTGTTCGGGCATATTTCTCACAAGGGTCTGCGTCACGCCACACCACCGGCCCTGATTGCTCTGTCGCGACGCATACAGCAAAGGACAGTTTTTAAGACGCGGGCCAGCAATTTATCAATCATCTGCGCATTTTACAACGCAGCACCGAGCGGTTGTCACTGGATATTAAATCCTGCCGATCGATACGGTTTTTCCATCACTCAAAATCGATGGGGCTGGCCTTCGACCGATAAGAGGCCGACACGGACAACCAGTGGAGGTGTCGTATTTCATTGGAGAGATTGATCTTATAACGATCCGAACCTGCCAAGAAGTCGTAGTGGACATCGTTCTCCCGGATGGAATGCTCGATCGCGAGATGATGTGCCGTGAGGCCGGGGCGCTCCTGCGGCCGGGCGCCCCGGTAGTCGATGCCACTCTGATACGAACATACGCAGCCCCGGTATCGGAAATTGTATAGATACGCCAGGCAGTCGCCGCCCGCAGACAGGCGCCACAGCTCGATCTCCTGCCGTGGCCAACCACGTTCGACGAGCGCGCGGTGAAAGCTGACGAAGGTGGGGTTTGCGAAGCTGCCTGGCTTTCCGCGGTCGGTCCAACTCGTCTGGTGCAACCGCGCCAACTCCGCCAGAAAACCGAGTGCTTCCTCGCACGACGTCGCTCGGCGCATCGTGACAGGACCGCGCTGGGCGATCTCCCGCAGCGACCGGCGGAGCTGATAACGAGTGGTACGGCCGAGGCTGTCGAGGTAGTCGGCGTTGCCCAACGTCCGGATATTCAGCACGGGCGCCGCCCTGGTTTGCATATGGCCGACGCGGCCGACTGTCCGGGCCGCTTGCTCGAGCGACTCTGACGCGCCGCTCAGCACGACCCTTCGCAGGGGCCATCGCCGGTATGGCGCGCACGCGTCCTCCAGTGCAGCGGCCACACAATCCCGGGCGAGATGTTCGTAGCCGATCGCAAGGAGCGGGCCATTATGCTCGGTAAATACCGCGTCCGATTCGGGATGACCGGTTTCGCCTAGCCACAGTGTTTCTCGCCACGAGCGGCGGCGATTGAACAGTCCAAGCCCAACAACGCTTCCGCCGTCGGACACCTGCAACACCACCGGATCGGTGAAGCGCCGTTCGGCCAAGCAGCCGAGCCAAGTCCAGCTCTGGAAGAAAGATAGGTTCGACCGTGTTTCCAGCTCTCGCCAGGATGCTTCGAGCGCCGAGAAATCGTTGATGCTTCGGAGCGTTACGACAGCCATCGACAAGGACTCTGCAGACGGCTTGGCGCCCCAATACGTGTCGGTCTAGTATCGTTCACCAGAGAAGGTCAAGATCCATGACGTTCACCTCGATCGCCAGCGTGGCGATCGTTCCTCCGGCCAACCTGACTGGCCTCGTGCTAGTCGGGCTTGCTTGGCGGCGGCGCGCCTGGGGTCGTGGACTGGCCGTGCTGGCGGTGGCTGGATTGTTCTTGCTGTCGCTGCCCGTCGTTGCCGACACGCTGCGCGACTCGCTGCATGACGGCTTGGACGGAACCCGCGCGGCGGGATCAGCGGGGGCCATCGTCGTTCTGGGTGCCGAGCTTCTGCGCGATGCCTCGGTGGCGCATGATGACGCGCCTGGTCCGATGACGCTCCAGCGCCTCCGCGCCGCTGCCGCCGTGGCCCGGCAGACCGGGCTGCCTGTGCTGGTCTCCGGTGGCATCGTCGACAGTGCGGCGCCGCCGGTGGGGGACATCATGGCCGTTAGCCTCGCCACGGATTTCGGCATCACCCCACGCTGGATCGAGAACCGGTCCGCGACGACATGGGAGAACGCCCAGGACAGTGCGGCGATCCTCCAGCAAGCGGGGATTTCCACGGTTCTGCTCGTGACGCAGGACTGGCACATGCGCCGTGCAATGCTGGCATTTGCCCAGACGGGGTTGATCGCGATCCCCCGGCCCACCCTGCCGCTCGGCGCCCTGGACCTGCAGGTTCGAAGCTTCTTTCCGAGCGCTTCGGCCTGGGTCACGAGCTATGACGCCTTACACGAGTGGATCGGGCTCGCCTGGTACAGCTTGCGGGCGGAACTCCGCCATGGTTGAGGCCGAAAGCCACACCAGCTTCGACACCCTGGCGGCCGAAGCGGCAGACTTGCTCGCGGGCGTGACCTTCCAGTCCGGCGCGGCCTGGTGGCGCTCACTGACGGCGAGCGCGATGCCTCCGGACGCGACGCCTCGGTTCGTCCTGTGCCGCCACGCTGGACGACCCGCGGTGCTCGTTCCCCTGCAGGCTGCTGGACGGACGCTCGCCGGACTGACGGCACCCTACACGTGCCTGTATCAGCCGCTCGTCCATCCGGGGCTGCAGCCGGATGACGTCGAAAGGGCGGGCTTTGCCTTGGGTCAATCGAGTGCCGGGTTCTCCGTGCTGCGGCTCGACGCCCTGGATGCCGACTGGCCCGGCTTGGTTCCGCTCCTGGCGGGGCTGCGGCGGGCCGGATTTCTGTCGTATCGATTTGCTCATTTCGGTAATTGGCACGAATTCGTGGGCGGACGGCGCTGGGCGGCCTATCTGGAGGCCCGCCCGGGTGCTCTGCGCACGACGATCCGGCGCAAGCTGCGGCGCTACGAGGCCGACCCGGCCTGGTCGTTCGCGCTCGCCCACAGCCCGGAGGAGGCCGAAGCCGCGCTCCCGGCCTTCGAACAGGTCTACCGAAACAGCTGGAAGCGGCCCGAGCCGTTTCCACGCTTTGGCCCTACGATCATCCGGGCCGCTGCACGTGCCGGCGTGCTCCGTCTGGGCGTGCTGCGTTGTCAGGGCCAGCCCGTCGCTGCCCAATACTGGACCGTCGAGCAGGGCACTGCGACCGTGCTGAAATTGGCCCATGACGAGACGACGCGGCAGATGTCGGCGGGGACGGTGCTGACGGCTTGGATGATCCGGCACCTCTTGGAGGAGGAGCGGGTCAGTGCACTGGATTTCGGCCGCGGCGACGACGCTTACAAGCAGAGCTGGGTAACGGCGCGCCGGCAGCGGATCGGCGTGATGCTGGCCAACCCCCGACGGCCTCGAGGGCTCGCGGTCCTGGGGCGCGCCGCGCTGGGGTTGGCGGTGCGTCGCGCCTCGGCCGTGTGGAGCTAGGCTCGCGTGCGCATTCTCTACAGCCACCGTATCCAGTCCCGGGATGGCCAAAGCGTCCACGTGGACGAGATGGTCGCAGCCTTCCGTGCCGAGGGGCATGAGGTCCTGGTGGTTGGTCCGCGCCTCCATGACAGTGTCGCGTTCGGCGGCCAGACACGCCTGGTGGGCCTCGTACGGCGGCTGTTACCTGGGGCGTTGGCGGAAATGGCGGAACTCGCCTACGCCGTTCCAGCTTATCTACGCTTGCGACAGGCACACCGACGCTTCAAGCCGGATTTCGTGTATGAGCGATACAACCTTTTCCATCTGGCCGGAGCATTCCTCGCGCGCCGCGGTTGCCTGCTCTATCTCGAGGTCAACGCACCGTTGGCGGTCGAGCGTGCCCAGCATGGCGGGCTGGGGCTGCCCCGGCTGGCGCGTGCCATCGAGCGGATGACGTGGCGTTCGGCATCCCGCGTGCTCGCCGTGACCGCCGTCTTGCGGGATCAGATCGCCTCGGGCGGCGTGGACGAGGCGCGCATCAAGGTGGTGCCGAATGGCATCGTTCCGGAACGGTTTCATGCGCGCACCCCGCCGGAGCCGGCCGCAGCGCCGGTGCTTGGCTTCGTCGGGTTCGTCCGCGAATGGCATGGGCTGGACGAGGTGCTGGCCGCCATGGCCGGCGACGGCTCGGCCCTCCGACTGCAAATCGTCGGAGACGGGCCAGCGCGACCAGCGCTCGAGCAGCAGGCCGCGGCACTCGGCCTGAACGACCGGGTGAGTTTCCTGGGCGTGGTGCCGCCGGACCGAATTCCGGGGCTGGTGAGCGGGTTCGACATCGCGCTGCAGCCCCGTGTGACGGCCTATGCCTCGCCGTTGAAGCTGTTCGAATACATGGCCGCCGGATGCGCGATCGTCGCCCCCGCCCTCGCGAACATTCGCGAAGTGGTGGCGGACGGCGAAACCGCTCTCCTGTTTGACCCGACGGCACCGGGCGCGATGTGGCAATCCGTCAAGCGGCTCACGGCTGACGGGCCGCTCCGGCGCCGTTTGGGTGATGCGGCGCGGGCCTGCGCGTTGGCCCATTACACATGGCGCGGCAATGCACGGCGAGTGGCTGCCTGGGCTGCGGCCGACCTCGCACCACCGCAAGCAGAAAGATAGCGGGCATGGCAATTTTCGTCGTTACCGGCGGCGCGGGCTTCATCGGGTCTCATCTGGCCGATGCGCTTCTCGCCAACGGCCACCAGGTGCGGGTGGTCGACGATTTCTCCACCGGCCGGCTGCCGAATGTCGACCCGCGCTGCAGCGTGGTTCACGGCGACGTCGCCGACCCAAGCGTCGCACGCTCGGCGCTCGACGGTGCGGCCGGGTGTTTCCATCTCGCCGCGATCGCCTCCGTGGTACGCGGGCAGGAGGATTGGTGCGGCACACACCGCGTGAACGCTGGCGGCACGGTCGCCGTGCTGGACGCAGCCCGCGCGTGTGGCCAAATACCTGTCGTTTATGCGTCCTCCGCGGCAGTGTACGGCGATGTCGCCGAGGGACCTGCGCGTGAGGATCGCTGTCCCGCGCCGCAAACCGCCTATGGCGCGGACAAACTCGCCAGCGAGTTGCACGGCCGGGTCGCCTTCCTCACCCATGCGGTGCCGACGTTGGGCCTGCGGTTCTTCAACGTCTATGGACCCCGGCAGGACGCCCTGTCGCCATACAGCGGGGTGATTTCCCTTTTCGCGCGTTTGGTGGCGCAGGACGCACTGGTCACCATCCATGGCGACGGCGAGCAGACGCGGGATTTTGTTTTCGTCGGCGATGTGGTGCGCCATTTGACCGCAGCGATGGATAGGTTGTGCAACCGCGCACCCGGGCCCGGGGCGGAGGTCATGAACGTTTGCACCGGCCGTGGCACCTCCGTGCGTGACATGGCCACGATCCTGGGCGAGCTGCTCGGTCGTGTGCCCAAGACGCAGTATGGCGCATTACGGCCCGGTGACATCCGTCATTCGGTCGGCGATCCAGGCCGCGCGATTGCCGCCCTGTCCATGCGGGCAGAAACACCCGTCCGGTCCGGTTTGGCAGCGTTGTTGCGATGGCAGGACGAGTTAAAGCAGCCCGAGAGGGTCTGATTTGGCGAGCAAGAGCAGCCCGATCGCGCACGCGCCAACGACCCAGGATACCCAATCACGCGAGGCGTAGACGATGGGATCGTCGTGCATGTAACCGCGTGAAGTAGACAGCCAGAGCCGGCATTGCCAGAACAGCATCAGCGGCACGATGCCCCATAGCAGGCCTGGCAGCGCGTAGAACTCGGCGGTCGCTTCCCGCTGCACGAACAGGGCGAGTACGACGCTGGAGGCGAAGGCCGACGAACAGCCGAAATGGAATAGCGTGCTCAGGTCGGCCGGCATGTAACCTCGACGGGGCACGAACCTCGTAGCAGCGGTCGTGGGCGCGGAGGCGAGTTCTTCGACGCGCTTGAGCAGCGCCAGGCTAAGAAAGAGAAAGCTCGAGAAACCCAGCAGCCAAAGCGACAAGGCGTGCCCGATCGCAGCACCGCCACCGAACAGTCGGATCGTGTATAGGCCGGCGAGCAAGAAGACATCTACCAACGGCTCTTCCTTGAGCTTGACGGAATAGCCGACCGACATCGCCGCATAGATCAGCAGGACAGGCACTGTTCCGCAAAACGCGGCAAGCAGCAGGCCGAGCGGGGCTAAGACCCCAATCGCGACTAGGCCGAGGCGGGCGTCGAGCGCACCGCTCGCAAATGGGCGATTGCGTTTGCGCGGGTGGCGCCGATCGGCGGCCAAATCGGTCAGGTCGTTCACGATGTAAATGGCGGACGCCATCGCGCAAAAGGCGGCAAACATCAGGCAGGCAGCAGCCCAGGCGCGTGGCTGGTCGATCACGTGGGCAGTGCAGATCGGGATGAAGACGAGAAGGTTCTTGACCCACTGGTGCATCCGCAGCGCTTGGCGCAAGGCGGGAATGGGCGAGCTATAGACCGTGAAATCGGCCTCCACCGGCACGATCTGTCTGACGTCGTCAGCCAACTGACTCGAACGGCCGGCCAACACGGCCGCGGCCGCATCGCGCCATACCGGCAGATCTGCCCAGGCATCGCCGGCATACACGAAATTGCCGCGACCGAAGCGCCGGCACAGCAACCGCGCCTTGGTCTGTCCCTTTGCATTTCGGGTACCATCCGAAGCGATGATCTCGTCGAAGAGGTCGAGATGACGTGCTACGGCATCGGCCACGCGACGGTCGGCTGCGGTGGCGAGCACCAGCGTGCGCCCGGCGGATTTCTGACGGCGGAGATACGCGAGCAACGCTGCATCATAGGGCAGGAACGCCGGGTCGGGCGGCGACAGCTCGGAAATGCGTTGCTTGAACACTGCGCGCCCGTCCCGCGGTAACCGCAGCAGCAGGCTTAGCAAGGCCCGGCGCCCCAGGATCGATAGCATCCCCTCGACGAGCGTATCGCTCCGCACGAGAGTACCGTCCAGATCAACGCAAAGCGGTAGCGTCTCCGTGCAGGCGGCTGAGCTCGCGGTGATGCTCATAGCGCCGCCTGCAGGGTTGAGGCGAGCGGCGGCAAGTCTGCATGCTGCAGGAGCCAAACCGTGTCGGTGCCATCAGAAAAGACCGGCTTGCCCAGATTGTCGCGACGCAATCGGTCCAGTAGTGCGGCTTCTCCCGCGAAATGGAGGGCGATCGGGCGGTTCAGGCCGGCCAGCGCCGATAGGCTGGCGCCAAGCGCGTGCGGGTCTGCCTGTGCGGCAAGGCACGTCCGCATGGTCGCAAGCCGATCCGCGATCGCAGCGGGCTGGTAGCGCTTTACATCCTCGAGGATCATCTTGCGATCCATACTGTAGCCGGCGCGCCCAACCATCCCGCCATCGGGCCGCCCAACGCCGTACCAGTCTGCCGCCACGAACAGCGATCGGCCGGTGAAGACCCCAACTGGCTGATCCGTGTCGGCGGTGAGCAGGACAGTGTCGGCGGGCGTGGCGTTCCGCACCGCCTGCATCCAACCGCTATTCCAGCCTGCAAACGGGTGTGGCCACCGAGTGCTCTCGTCCAACGGCACGGCGGCGGCGAGCAGCGCGGCAGGGGGCATTTGCCAGTTCCATAACGACCACGTGGCCCCTGCCTGCAAAACGACGAAGGCGCAGGCCAGCGCGACAATCCGTGTGGGCCGGCGTCCGACCAGGCGCATCAACTCGGCCGCGAGGATCGGCGCCAGGACCAGGAGGGCACCGAACAGGAATTTGTACTCCGCCGTGATCGGCAGGCTGAATACGGTGAAGCAAAACAGGAGGCTGGCGGCCGAGGCCAGGCCGAGGACGTTGACCTGCAGTCGCTCGCGCAAGGATCTTACGGCGACCGGCGCCAGCAGCAGGAGCATGGGGCCGAACACCCACCAGATCTCCGAAATGTGCCGTCGCACCTGCCAACGCTGCACAAGGCTAGCCGTCTGACTGGCAGCAGAAACGCCGAGCGAGACCACATAGATGGCCAGGCACGCAGTCACGACGCTGAACCCGGCGATGAACAGTGCGAGGTCCCGCCAAGCGTAGCGTGGACGGCTGGGCGATGGCCAGGCAGCCCCGGCGATGGCGGCCAGAACAAACAGGCCGGCTAGCACGACGCAGCAGGGGAACAGCAGCGGATAGGCGACGCCGCATGACGCGGCCGCCAGTATGATAAGCCAAAGCACCGCAGCGCTCGCGGACTCCGCAGCGCGCAGGATCGCATAGACCATAACGGCGAAGCTCGACAGGCCGAGCACCATCGTGTCGAGCGCGAAATACTTCTCCGTCATCGGCTCAATACGTAATTCACCAGCGGCCGGCCCACCCAGCAGGGACCCGACGGCGACATCGAATAGCCCCGGCGCCAGCAATGCCACCGCCGTTGCGGCGCTGGCCAGCCAAGCGGTCCGGCCTGGTGAAACGATCCGGGTAACCGACATGAGGAACAAGAACATGCAGCCGAATTGCAGCGCGTTGCAGATCGGAAACAGCAGCGTCACAGGCCGGTCGACGATCATCGCGATCGTTGCCATTTGCGCAAATCCGAGCCACGGATAGTTCAGTCGGAACCCGGCGAGGTCTAGGTCTTCTGGCCAGGCGGGTAATCTTTCGATCGGCTGGATCGCAGCAAGCTGCATCATGTTATGCCAGCCATAGTCCCGCATCTCCGGCGTGGTGTACAGGACCGCGTAGACAGGCGCCAGCAACACGACCGAGGTGACGGCAACCGGAATCAGCACCGACCCGCCAGTCGTCCGCCGCCCGACGAGGAGGAGCGGCAGCAACCCAGCTAGATTGAACGGCACAACCCACTGCACGAACCAACTGAACGTCATGCCGCACAGCGCGGCGGCTCCGAGTTCGAGCGACAACACCATCGGCGAGAATACGATCGACGCTGCCAGACGCAGCGGGGCCGGGATCGCGCGCAACATCGGCGCGCAAGCGAGGAGAGCCCCGGGTGCTGCGAGCAGCACCGTCGCATACAAGTCTTCCCCAATCGAAAGCAAAGGCATGCCGGCCCCATTTTTACCACGACCGCTTTTAGTATGTTACCGGAATGTTTAGAAGACGTTCGTGCATTGGGAGCTAGCGATGATCGCCGGCGTCATGAAAGCCCGCCTCCAGATGGCCCGGTCCGCGAGCCCTGCGTCCGTCTGGTTCACGGCGACAGTGTGCTGCGTGATGTTCGCCGCGACGCTCGCATGCGACTGGCCCGGCAACGTCTCGGCGGACGGCACGATCCAGTGGTATGAAGCCCGATTCAGCGACATCAGCCACGGGCATCCCGCCTTCCTGAGCTTCGTCTGGCACTGGCTGGACCTGCTGGATCCCAGTCCTGGGCCAGTACTGGCACTTGAGCTTGCCTTGCTTTGGGGCGCAGCTTTTACAGTGTTCTTACGACTACGATCAGCAGAGCCGGTTCTGCTCGTAGGCTGTGCCTTTATTGCCTGCTTTCCCTTCCTGACCGCCTACCAGGCCGTCGTGATCAAGGACGTGATGGCGGGCAACGCGGCGCTACTGGGCTACTGTCTTCTGCTGCATTTGCCAAGCCGCCGGCCAAAATTGCTGATTGCTGCCGCATTCGTGGCGTTTGGGCTGGCGGGGCTGTTCCGCTATCAGCTCTGGCTTGTCGCGCTTCCAGCCATGGCCGGGATCACCGCATTTTGTCCGTGGCGGGCAGCAGTCGCGCGCATAGCCGTCGCATCCGGCATGCTGTTGGCAACCATACTGGCGGGGACCACCGCGATGCAAGCCACGCTGGTATTCGAGCGGACAGCCCCGGGTATCGTTCTGGAACAGGCGATGCTTTACGACATTGCCGCAGTGCTGGTGCACGAGCCAGCGGCGTCGCTGGACGTGTTCGCCCAAGCGGGCGTCGACACCGCTACGTTCACCCAGCGATCCCGCGTGCTCTATTCGACGCAGATGCTCGACTTCCTGACCAGAAGCGGCCGTGACGGCACACCCTCCGTAGAGGGATTGCTGACGGGCATCGGTATCGAGGTCGTGCAGCGGCAGTGGAAGGCCTTCCTGCTTCGCTATCCACTCGACTTCGCCCGGCATCGCCTGCAGACGTTTGCTCGGTTGATGGGCGTCGGCGACATTTACGAGTGTTCGCCGCTGGTCACCGTGGGCTTTACGCGGTCCCCAGCGGAGTTGTGGCACGCCCTGCATCCGGCCGACTTGCAGGAGGCTTGGTCGACCGCGCTCCTGCGCTGGCGATATTTCCCACTTGGCACGCCGATTTTCCGCCCAGTCAGCTACCTGCTAGTCTCGTTTGTGCTCGCCGGCGTTATCATCGCCTCACGCTCGGCAACGGCAGTCTTGCCGCTTTGCATGCTCGGGGGCGCCTGGCTGTATTGGTTAAGCTACGTGCCCATGCCGGTGGCTTGCGACATAAGATACTCCTATTTCAGCTGTGCGACGGTGCTCGTCGTTACCTTGTACTGGGCGGGCTTGCTCCTACCCCGAGATAGGCCATACAGGTCAGCATAGGCCCGCAACATAGCGTCCTGCGCGAACGTCGTAGCCGCCCGGGCTCGGTTGTCTAAGCCAATTCGTGCACGCAGCGCCGGGACGTCGATCAGTGTCCTGAGGCTCGCGGCGAGCCCGCGATCATCGGTCTCCAAGGGTGTCACGAAAGGGGTGTTGGCCAGCGAAACCATGTGTGCGACGTCTCCGACAGCGGTCGCGACGACGGGTAGCCCACTTGCCATGGCCTCGAGCACGCTGAGCGGCATCTGCTCGGTGTCCGATGACAAGGCAAACACGTCGAACGTCTGGTAGGCATGCTCCACGTCTCGGAGTTCGCCAGCGAAGGAGACATCAGCGGCGATGCCAAGTTCCGACGCGAGCGCGCCAAGGGACGCCCGGTCCGGACCGTCACCGACAATCACCAGACGGGCTGGGCACTCTCGCCGAAGTACGGCGAACCCGCGCACTAGGCGAGCAAGGTTTTTCTCGGGTCGTAGCGCCGCGACCGTGCCGATCGTCAGCACCTGCGGATTGCGGTGCGGGGTCGGCGAGAAGCGGGCCACGTCGACACCGTTGGGGATGTAGTGCGTATTGCGCGGTGGCAGCCGCCAACTGCCGGTTGCGATCGCTCGCAAAGTGAGTGACGGCACCACCACGGTGCTCCCGCGCAGGACGACCCGCCGGGTCCAGACGCGGCGTGGGAGTTGTTGCGACCACTCGTCCGGCCCGAACCCGTCTTCCGTGTGGATATGACGAAGTCCCGGTATGCCGAGCCCGGCAAGCACCCAGTCCATCGCGCCCCAATTGCTGGTCACCAGCACATCCGGCGCAATGTCGCGGATCGTCCGTCGTATACTGAGAACGCGCCGAGCCATGCTGCAGCCGTGGGTACGTACAAGCGGGAACGTGACGTCCAGATCTGCTGATAGTCTCACACGGCAGTCCGTTCGGCCATCGATCGCGATGACAGCATGCCGGAATGCTCGGCCGTAATAGTTTGCGAACGCGACAAACCGGGCCTGTGCTCCGCCGACGGCAAAGGTTGGGTAAACGTGTAGCAGCAGCGGTGGCCGCATCACGGATCGCCCAGTGCACGGGGCGCACTCAGGGCTATGAGCCGGGCAGTGTCGGCAGCTTGAGTGAGGTTCGGTGTTATGCGGTAGAGCGTCATGGCGTTGCTGCCCGCGCCGCCATGCCAGACGGGTTGCCATTCGCCAGATTTCAGCGCCGCCAGTTTTACTACTTGCGAGACGTGTGCCCAAGCCGTCGGACGGCCGCCTGATTGCAATAGCACTAGGCCGATGCCGTAGCTGTCGATAGCAGCGGCGACGTCTTCAAGGCGATAGAACCGCGGCGCGTAGTCGCTGTTATTATATCCACCGCCACCCAAGAGACGTGATCCGCGGACGACAAAGAGGCTGGGCCGTCGTTTGTCACGTAGCGCTAGCTCTGCGACAGCCGCCGGCTCGACGCCCGAATCCGCCGCAATCAGGACAGCCCGGTTATGAGCCGGCAGATTTGCCCACACTTGTCGCGCCGCGGTGGCCATGTCGAACCGCGGCGAAGCAGGAGCGGCGCCCAACAGCGGCAGAAACGATATGGCGATCAGGACGGCCGCGACGCGGCGGTGTCTACCATGCAAGACAAACCGGGCAATCCAATCGGCGCTCAGGATGAGAAGCGGCGGTATCGCGGGCAACAGATATCGCGGCTCGAAGGCTGCTGGCACGATGCACTGGAATAGCAGAACTGCCGCCAGCAAAGCTCCGAATGCCCCGAGTTCTGGATCAGCCCGGCCCCGCGACGTCGCGCAGCGCATAAGTGCTGCGCCTGCCACGAGCAACAGTACAGGACCAACAGCGGTGAACAGGATCGCCGCGTTCTCTACTACCGCCGTTAGCGAGTATTCGACGCCCCAGGCGTGACGAAAACCCGGGGCGACGAGGCGGTAGGTGAGGAAATACCAAGGGATCGCGACCAGCCCGGCCATCACTGCCGGTAGGAAGAACGAGGCACGACGCAGCAAGTCCCAGCGTCCGGCGATGATTACGAAAAAGGGCGGCAGCAGCGCCAAGCAGACCGCGGTCCCTTTGGTTAGCAAGGCTGCACCAGCAACGACGCCAAACAAAAGCGCGAAGGTAAGCCGCAGGCTTGTAGCGTAGCGCCAGTACGCTTCGGCCGCCAACAGGCACAGCAGGGCGACAGGTAGGTCGAGCATGACCTCGCCCGCCGCTTCGCGTGCCAGTGGGCAGGCAAGGAGGATCCCCGCCGCACACAGGCCGGCCACGCGACCGTTCCGCCGGCTGATGATGGCATACACGCGCGTCGCCAAAGCCGCTGCGACAAAGGCAGACAGCATCAGCAGGGCGCCCCTTGTCGGCGCCGTAACCGCCATCCAGATCGCCATCACCCCATAGTAGAAAGGGGGCCAGTGACCGATGCCCACAAGCGGATAGTGACCGTGGAACTCCCGGATCAATGTAAGCGGCTGTGGGAGATTACCACGGAACAGATCGTGCAGCGCGTCCAGTATCAGAAGGCTGGATACGACATGGGACGCTTCGTCATCCCCGAAATCAGCACTGAACCCGCCCTGGAACGCCACCCACGCTAGGATCGCAGCCGTAGTCAATACGAGCACCGCTGCTAGTTCGCGAGCGTGGCGGCTATCTTGCCAGAGCATCATCGCACAACCTTACGTAAAGTCTGCAGACTTGCAAGTAGTGTTCAACGCACAGGATAACGTAAATAAGTCTTACAATTACTACGCTTGACCGGATAGTGGGTCTGGAAGTGTTTGATTCAGCACCGGTTTGGTGATGGCACGGGTGTTGCCCTGCTGGCTGGGTCGTGTACAGCCGGGAGTGACCCCATGTCCGAAGTACTTCAGTCGGCATCATTTGGCGATGGGGTCGAACTCATCGACACCGAGTATTATCAGGTCGCCGGTCCAGGCAGCATGGGTGAGCGAATGCTGATCGCCGCTCGGGACCGGATCTATGCGGACTTCCTAAGGCTCTGCACACCAACGCGAGGCGACTCGATCCTAGACGTAGGGGCATCCGACGTTATCACGGACGGCGCGAACTTGATCGAACGCCTCTACCCTTATCCCGAAGATATCACAGCAGCCGGTCTCGGCGCCGGTCATCAGTTCCGAGCCGCCTATCCCAAGGTGCGCTACGAGCGAGTGTATGCTGGAGAAGGCCTGCCCTATGACGACCGCCAGTTCCGTTTCGCCGTGTCAAATGCGGTCCTCGAACATGTGGGAAGCCCGGAAGCTCAGGTGAGCTTTATCAGCGAGCTCATGCGTGTGGCGGAGCGGGTTTTCCTGACTGTTCCCAATAGGTTCTTCCCGGTCGAGCATCACACGGCAATCCCATTTGCGCATTGGATGGACCAGACGTTCGGCGTAGCCTGCCGATCATTCCGACGGGAGGAATGGCTGCAGCCCGAGAATCTAATTCTGATGAGCCATAGACGGCTGCGGAACCTCGTGCCCAACGACCCGCAATTACGTGTAAAGACTGGAACGAGCGGCATTCCGCTTGGGCCTTTCAGTTCTAACCTGTTCATGTTTATCGCCCAAGCGCCGTCTCGACGCTGACAATCCGCATCCGTTACGGTATGGCCGACGGAACATCCCGATGCCTTGCTCGTGATTGTAAAGGGTAACATGACAGACATTGCGGATCAGCCATCGTTGCTGAGGCGAACCGCCAAGGCAGCGGGCTGGATCATCGGCTGGCGTGTCGTTACGCGTGGGCTAGGCGTCGTTAGTACGCTGGCACTTGTCCGCCTGCTGGCACCCTCTGACTTCGGCCTGGTTGCCCTCGGGACTGCCTTCGCACAATCGATCGAGGCGTTCTCGGTGCTCGGCGTTGAGGATGTGGTGGTGCGTGCGCATGAGCCAGACCGGGCTCTGTACAACACGGCGTTCACGATCAATGCGCTGCGCGGTTTAGTGACGGCGGTGGCGCTTGCGGTCGTGTCGGCTCCGATGGCGGACTTCTTTGGTGACTCGAGGCTGCAACCGATCCTGTTAGCGCTCGCTGCCGCTACGCTGATCGCCGGCTTTGAGAATATCGGCGTGGTGGATTTCCGCCGCAGCTTCGCATTCAACAAGGAATTCAAGCTACAGATCTTGCCGCGTATAGCCGGTATTGTCCTGACCGTGGGTTCCGCCGTGGTTCTCCGCAGCTACTGGGCATTGGTGATCGGCATCGTCTCCACCCGGACGCTACGAACTGTCCTCGGGTATAGCATGCATCCGTTCCGGCCACGTGTAACCTTGCAGGCCTGGCGCTCGATGATCGGCTTCTCGGTATGGACTTGGTTCATTAGTCTGGCCGGGCTGCTGCGCGACCGTGCACCGAGCTTCGTGGTGGCTCGGGTCGTTGGGGCCGTGCAACTCGGCTTCCTCACGGTCGCGGACGAAATCGGCAGTCTGCCTAGCAGCGAGTTGCTCGAGCCGCTCTGCCGTGCTTGCTTTTCTAGCTTCGCAGCCGCCCGGAACCACGCCACGTCTGCTGCAGAAACGTATGCCCGAGTGGTTTCGATGACCGCTCTCATCACGCTTCCCGCGGGCCTGGGAATTTCTATCGTGGCCGATCCGCTGGTACGCGTGGCGCTCGGGCCGGAGTGGCTGCCGGCGATCCTGCCAATCCAGATTCTCGCAGCCGGTGGCTCGTTGAGTGTCATTCGCTATGTCAGCAGCACGTTGTTCAGCGCCCACGCCATCCTTGAGACGCTATTTCGGCTTACGGCTTGGATGGTGGCACTGCGTATCCTGTTTCTCGTGTTGCTGACTATACGGTTCGGGATTGTCGGGAGCGCACTCGCGTTGACGGCCGCGACTTTGGTCGAGCAGGGCTGCTTCTTGGTGGCGACTTGTCGTCAATTCGGCCTATGTGCGCACCGGCTTGCCGTCGTCATGTGGCGAGGCGTCGTGGCGGTCGCGGTGATGGTTGCGGCTCTGGACGCAGGCGGGCTCGCGTGGACATCGAAGACAGTGTTGGCTTACACGCCTCTCGTCCAACTCGCGGCGGTTTCCTGCTTTGGTGCTGTCATATACACGGTGACGCTCATCGCGCTTTGGTTGGCGAGCGGGCGGCCGGATGGCCCCGAGGCCGACATCATGGCAATGCTGGCGCGTCTGCGCCCCATGATGCGAGATCGATATGGGACGGCCGTCTCAGCCGAAACGTCGTAGCGCGGGAGACGCAAAGGCCGGACCCGCCATGGGTCGCAGCTGGGGCGCCGCGACCAGGGCGCGCCGGACATGTTGTTGCAGGCAGGACCCCATGGCAAATAGCATGTAGAACATCGGCTGGAAGGCGATGCCGATGAAGGCTCCGCACACCAGCAAAATGAGGAGGCTGACCTGCAAGGCGCCGGCGAGATCTCGGCACCAATGCATTTCTGTTCGATTTCGTGTATGCCGTCGCAGCCTCTGCATCGACCAGAACGTATTACCCGCTAGCGCCAGGAACAATGCCAGCCCCACAAAACCCTGTTCGCCGAGGACTTCGAAATAGATGCTGTGAAACGCTCGACCGATGACGACGACGGGCTCTTCCTCATCGTCTTTGGCCGGATAGACGATGACGCTCTTGGTGTAGACGGCAAAGCCGCCGCCCAACGGGTGGCTCTGCACGAAGCGCCACGTCCAGCCCCAGACGAGTAGCCGGGTGAGAGCGGAATCGTCTTGCGCCGGTGCGTCGATGGTCGCCATTCGCGCGCTCCAGCGGTCGGAGCTGACGGCTAGGACGATCACGACACTCAGTGCGATCCCGATGCCGAAGACGATCTTACGCCGCGCTCTGATCCAGCTCGCCACACCCAGCACGACGAGTCCTACCAAGCCCGTCCGTTCGAACGTCCCGACGGCAGCAGTCAACGAGGCCACGATCAGCCCCAGATAGACCAGCCCACACAATTTGGATCGCGGAATCACCTCTCCATGCGTTCGGAGGAACAGGAGTAAGGGCACCACCATCAAGCTGACCGCTGCCAGCGAGGCGCCTTCCGACAATCCGGCATTGCCTGCCACGACGCCGAGTTCCTGCCCATATCCGCCACCCGACAGCACGGTCTTCGCGCCGACCGGAATGATCTGCACGGCCAGAGCGAAGACCCAAACAGATATCAATGCTTCGATCTGAATGCGGGAACGGAACAGAAAGGGGATGAAGGCAGAAAAGGCAATCGTCTTGAAGGCCCAGTTCCATTTGTCCAAGGCCCAATCCGGGGCTTCTGCCCAGGCCAAGGTGAGCGTGACCCAGGCAGCGAAGCTGAGCGTAAGCACGGTGAATAGACTGACCCGCGGTAGCTGCCGACGGTCGAGCACGATGTAGCCGCCGAGAGCCGCAAGGGCCATCACCTGGGAAACGGGTATGTCGCCGAGCAGCGTGGCGGCGACATACTGCGGATTGAATGCGTCTACCCAGACATAGCCAAGGCCAAAGACGAAGGGCGCGGCCGTCCCGAGCACCAGGAAGCTTAGATAGACGAGCGCGATATAGGCGTCGCGCATTCAGTGCTCCTTTCGGTTGCTTCGGCCATGCCCTGGCCGGGTGCGATCGAGAATGGCAGCACGGACGATGACCAGAACGACCATAAGGGTCGAGAACAGAATTGCGACATTGTCGATCACGGTTCGGCGCTCCGTCCGTCACAGGACCGTTGCAAGGATGACATGAGGCAGCACGGATGTCGCGGGAGATCTTTGAGTGCGGGTAGTCGGAATACTTTACACACTGGCGCTCCAATGAACCATGGGACCGTACTAAGGCATTGAAAGGCCCGGGAATTCTATGTTGGCACGACCATTGCGAAGGAGGGGTTGGCAACAGACTGCTCAAAGGGGCGCACTATGAAACAGATACTCGCAACGGCCGCTGCGGTGGTCGTTCTCGCAAATGGCGCACACGCCGCACCAATGCTCAATCTCCAACTGTCCGAAACAGGGTACGCGAGTGTCACGGAGACGGGCACTTCGCCATTGATACTCAATGCAAGCCCATACGGCACCTTTCTCGTCACGGTGAACACTGCGACCGCCAGTTCGATACCGTCGATCGACCTGTCAACCTCGGTCATCAACGAGGGCTCGGCCGGCACTCTGACCATCACCCTCACCGAGACCGGCCTAACGTCGCCGGTCGGGCAGTCATCCTTCCTGACACAGTGGTCGGGTAACTTCTCGGGGGCGGCCTCAAGCGCGACCTTAACGACTTACTACGACCCGACCGATACGGCCTTCTACACTGGAGCCGGTACTACCCAGCTGTATACTAAAGCAGCCACCGGCTCGCCATTTAGCGGTTCAGGCTCAGGGTCCGCAGCGGCCGTAGCACCCTATGCCCTGACAGAGGTGGTTACGCTCACGACCGCAGCCGGGACTGCTAACTTCAGCACGGACGGTTCCATCACGGCCGTGCCGGAGCCGATTACGCTGAGCCTGCTTGGCACTGGGCTGGTTGGTCTCGGTTTGGCTCGCCGGCGTAAGCGGGCAGCAACGACGGCGGCGATCGCCTGAACGGCGCAACCGTGCGGCGACAGGGAAGGGGAAGGCGTAAATGCCTTCCCCTTTTTCCGTTCAGCGCCGCGGCACAGGGGCCGATGATAGGATCAGCCGGCCGACGTCAGCCAGTTTAAGTCCTGGCATAGTCACCGAGTGATTACCCGATAGGCGCAGCATAAGATCGCCATTCTCGTCGGTCGTGGCCGAGTGTCGCACGGCATCCAGGTCCGCCTCCGTGCCGAGAACGGCTATACGATCCATATCCGGCCGGAACCCGGCGATTAGATCGTGAGCCGCATCCTTTACATCCACCTGGAACGTCGTCGGGCCAGTCCCCGCCTCCATATAATTGTCGCCATTGCCGCCGTATAGTGTGTCGCTGCCGGACCCACCGAACAGCCAGTCTCGCCCTGGACCGCCAATCAACGTGCCGCCACCGGAGCCGCCCACGAGAACGTTCGCCTGCGGTCCCCCCACGAGCGTGTTTTTACCCTCTGCAATCAGCATCTGGTCGGCATTGCCGCCCCGAAGTACCGTTCCGGGTGGACCCGCGGCGATCCGGATGTTCTCTGCAAGCAATACCCGACCGTCCGGCAAGCGCGGCGCTATGTTCCATTTTACCGATTGTGCTAGACCGGTTGGCCCAACCTGGTCACGTGCGTGCGAGACAAGCCAGCCGAGCGCCTTCATTGATGCGGGTGCGCCGGTGACGGTAATATGAGCGGCCAACACACCGTAGGTAATCTGAAGCATGTCGGGCAGCGTACTGGCGGGCCAACTCCGGCCGTCATTGCCCATGCCGCTTGCTATGGTCGCGCGTTGAACATCGGCCCATGTTGGTAGTGGATGCCCGGCCGAGTCGGCCACCGATAAGTAGTAGGTAGCCGCGCCATACGGACTGAAACCACGCTCAGCGGCCAGGAATCGCCCGGCGGTAAAATTGGTTTGCCATTCGACTAGGCGCTTAGCTTTGGCGGAACCCTGCCCGGCGGCCAGGAGCAAGGTGCTGGATAGGAAATCCTGCTGCCAGGCGGCCGTGGTCGGCCCGCTCGCGATCAGGTAGCCGTGCGGCTCCCCCTGATCCTTTGCACGCGAGTCCTGGAGCAGGTAATCGAAATTGCGGTCGAGGGCACTGCGTAAGTAGGGCCGCATCGGATCATCGTCGGGCGCGGCATAGGCTGCATGCACCAAATCGCGGAGGGCCCATGCCCCGCCGCGAACTTGGGAGTCGTGGGTTGCAACGAGCGCCGTGCCATCATGCCTGGCGCCGGGCCAAGTTTCCAGGATGTCGCCAGTCGCTTGGGCCTCGGTCTGGTCAAGCCAATAGCGCGTGCCCGTCAGTAGATAGGCAACGTATGAGAGGCTCGGGACGTGGGCCGTGTCGGGAGCCCAACCGGAGACGGCGTCTCCGGCTGGGTTCAGCGGGATTGTCTGGCTCAGCGCGAGCGTTCCACCCGTCCCGGCGCGATAGTCGCCCGCCCAGAGCGTCGGGAACGCGTCGGTAGTTATGTAGGTCCGCGTCTTTGGATCCCAGAAGTGCCATGGCACGCTGCCCGCTGCGCGCGCCTGCTCGAGTGCGTAGCGGGCCGCGTCGGGCTGCTGCGTGATGAGCCAGATGGCGTTCCACAGCGTGACGGGACCAATCTCGGGCCTGCCTCCGGTCTGGCCCATGAATTTGACAATCCCGGCGTTGCCGAGCGGCTTGTAAGGCTCGCTTGCGATGCGATGGCGGAGGTCCGCTATCACCGCCGGGTCGACGCCGACGGATAAATCGTAGCCCAGAACCGCGCCGGTGGCTTCGAGTGCGGCAACATCATGCACGATGTTGACCTCAGGCGAGCCGCCGCCCCACACTTCCCAATTCCAAGTTTGATATTGGAAATGTGTCAGGCCGGATTGGCGCAAGACCGCATGGCCACTCTGCGTGATGCTTGCGTCGTAGCTGAGCGTCCCGCCATTGGGTTGCATGGCGATGTCGTTGTCGAATGCCACATTGGTCAGGGTCGTGCCGTCGGCATAGGCCCGGATATCGAACGCTACATGCAGTGAACCGGTTATGGGGGCATCCACCCGCACTTCCGTCGCAAGTGGACCCCGTAACCAGGGTGAGGCGGTGCCTGCTTTGAGGGCCGCTGCAAGCACTGAGGCGGCATCGAGGTGGCACTGGGTCGCCGGGCCGCCAGACGTTTGGACGGTCAAGTCCACTGCGAGGTCGAAGCCGTGCAGGTTGGCGATATCCACTGGCGGGCCGGCGTGACCGTTCGCATGCACCAACATAAGATCGGCGGAGCCGCCCGCGGGCAGCGCCGGCTGGATCAGTGTCACGACGGCCATTCGTACGGAGCCGTCGGCGTAACTGGTCTTAGAATCGATCTGCACCGGAATTTCGTGGCCGCTGCTCATTGCGGCCAGTGGTTCACCCGCCTTTACCTGGCCCGGCAGAAACACTTCCCCAAACGTGATCGAATGGGCTGGCAAAAGCGATCCAAGCGGATTCTGCAACACGAGCCCAACGATGTCATTGGGGTGCGACGGCTGCGGAACCCGCGCGGCGTGCACGTTACCATCCGCCCATGCCCGCCCATACGGAGCTGAAGTCCCAAGAACAACAGCTACGGCAAACGCTGTGACAACCCGACCCAGCATGGCTTCTCTCATCCCGCCCCATGTTCATCATCACCGGCCTAATCGGCTGAGCCCGGCGTGGACGCTCAATCCTGCGTTCGCGACTGCCCGGAATTATGATATGCAGGGGCCGTGCTGAATAGGCCGGAAGAGCGTGGAAGAATGTTCCGCCAAAGGATTGACACGCAAATCGAGGTGGCTGACAAAGCGTTGGTGCTCCTTAGCACTCCCAAGTTACCGGAGCCGGTACGAGCACTAACGGCGCTGCGCGGGTTGGCGGCATGGTGGGTGGTGACATTCCATTTCAGAGAGGCGCTGCCGTCGGGCATGCCGGCTTTCATCCGTGCCACGGCCGGCCGCGGGTATCTTGCCGTAGACCTGTTCTTCATCATCTCGGGCTACGTAATCGCGGTCAATTACGCGAGCTGGTTCGTTACGGGCCCTACACCTCGGGACTATGCCCGGTTCCTGCTGCTCCGTCTCTCGAGACTCTATCCACTGCATGCGGTTGTGCTGGTGCTGTTCCTTATAAATCCCCTGGCGGTTACCCTGTTCTCGCAGCACGGCGCCTTGGCGGAGCGATGGGGCTATTTCAGCCTGAGTGCCCTGCTGATGCAGAACTGGGGCTTCACGACCGGAACCGCCTGGAACGTTCCAGCCTGGTCCATCAGCACAGAGTGGTTCGCCTACCTATGTTTTCCGTTCATTGCAGTATGCGGCCTGCTCGCCGCGGGCTCTGCTCTTCGGGCTTGCATGATGCTGTGCGGGATCGTGGGCTTGATCGCCGCTGTGACGGGCGCGGTCAGTCCGTCAGGCCTGGGCTTCGGCGACCAGCGATTCGAGATCTTCCGCTGCCTGGCGGAATTCATGCTCGGCACGATGATCGTCCATTTTGGACGTGTGGTGGACCACTTGGGTTGGCGCAGCAGAATCGCGCTGCTGCTCGCCGCGTGCTGCTTCGCGGTTACGGCACTGTGCCCCGTTCCAGACTACCTACTGATCCCGGCGGGCTTCGCTGCACTTGTCTACGCGCTGACGGACGAAGATCTCTTTCTCTCACGTTGGTTGCACGGACGGACGCTTCAGTGGCTGGGCGTAGTGTCTTATTCAACCTATTTATGCCATTATCTGATTAAGATCTGGATTAACTTCGTGCTGGTCCGTCCGACGGTGCCGAGCGCAACGGTGTTTCCGCTCTATATCATGGCGGTACTCGTGACCTCCGCCATACTCTACAGATCCGTCGAGTGCCCAGCGCAGCGCTGGTGCCGCAAGCGGCTGCGCGAAGCAGGGCTGATCTGACCCAAGGATGAGATAGCGATGCAGCGACTGCGTATGCTCATGCTGCCCTCTAACCAGTGGCGTCCAAGCTGGAACAGCTATGTCCCGGGTCATGGTCCTGACCCAACTCGGATTTTCAAGTTGCTTGCCCGCGATTATGGGATCGACACGACTCTGATTGATCCGATGGGTTTACCGTGGAACCCGTTCGCCCGTAGTCATCAGCTGCTGTGCGGCATCGACCCGGCGCGTGCGTTGCGGATCCTATCGAAACAGCGTTCGGCCGATATCGTTCTTGCCTGCTTCGAACCCGGCGCCGCCGCGTTGCTGGCACTCCGCCGCCTTGCTGCGTTTCGCGCCGCGATTGCTGTCATCGACATCGGCCTGACGGAAAACTGGGCGGCCCGGGAGCGTATGCTCGACTTTGTCATTCCACGCGCCGATGCACTTTATCCACTTGGGAGCAACCAGGCCGACTATATAACGCGCCGCTGGCGGACCGACGCTGAAATTCGCTTCATCTACCAACATGTCGACGCCGAATTCTATCAACCCGTCTCTTCGCCGCCAGATGGCCCAGTGCTCAGCGTCGGCGACGATCATGGGCGCGACTACCCGACCCTTCTGGCCGCAATGGCTGGACTACCTGCTAAGCTGGTCTTGAAGTCGCGTCGGGTCTCGGCAGAGCAGACCGGGCCTGGCGTTTGCGTCATCGGCGAACGGCTGGCCAGTCCGGCCTATCGTGCGCTGTTTCAGCAGGCTTGCTTCGTGGTCGTGCCGTTGCGGCCAATGCTCACGGCCAGCGGCGTCGGCACTGTTCTCGAGGCGATGGCTATGGGCAAAGCCCTGGTCGTGAGTGACAGTCCAGGCATCCGCGACTACGTGACCCACGACGAGACCGCGTTGGTCGTCCCTTGTGGCGACGTCGCAGCGCACCGGATGGCAATCGCGCGACTCTGGCAAGAGCCGGAAACGCGGTCGCGGCTCGGTAAGGCCGCCCGCACCTTCGTAGAGCAGCACTGCTCCTTCCCTTCCCACGTTGCTCGGCTAGGGCCTGCCCTGCGCGACTTGGCCGAACGTCACGCCGTTGGCTGATCGGACCTGCAGCACACGCCGAAATACCTCGATCTGGCCGCGGCTGGTTTCATCCCAGCCAAAGCGTTCGGCATAGGCGCGCGTTGCTGCGCGCGGCGGCGGGTCGGCAAGCAGCTTCAGCACAGCGGACGCGATTTCGGGGGGCGTGTTGGCGAGAGCAAGTAGGCCTGCCTCGGGCGAAGCGACCACTTCGTCGTTGCCTGGTATAGGGCTAGCGATGACCGGCGTGCCGCTGGCCATGGCTTCCAGCAGGACGTTAGCCCAACCCTCGCGACTCGACGCAAGCACGAGAACATCTGCCGCGCCGTAAACTGTGGGAAGGCACTCGTGTGGGATCGCACCGAGAAAACGCACCCGCGCCGCCACGCCGAGTCTTATCGCATGCTGTTCGAGGTCCGCTCGCAATGGGCCCTCGCCAGCGATCAGTAGGCCGACATTCTGAGGAAGATCCGTCAGCGCGGCGATCGCTCGGTCGTGGCCCTTGCGAGTGATCAGATGCCCGACGGACAGCAAAGTCGGTCCGCGCAGCCCCAATGCAGCCCGCGTTGCAATACGGTCGACCGGCGGCACGAACAGGCTTGTGTCAACACCGTTTCGTAGTGTGCAGACCTTGGCGGGGTCGGCCCCGAGTGCCACCAGGCGTGCGGAGAGCGCGGCGCTGACACCCACAAGTGCGTCCGCCTGGGCCAGCGCCCAAGTGATCCAACGGCGTGGGATAATGTGGTCAGGCAGCTCCGTGACGTCCGATCCGCGAGCGGTCACTATAACAGGTAGGCCGAATGCGCGTCCGAGTTGGATGGCCGCGATACCGTCGGGATATAAGTAATGCGCATCGATCGCGTCGAACGTCCTGCCTTGCCGTTGCAAGGCTCGCAACGCGGGGACGGCGCTGGCCAATAGCAAGGCGGGTGCGGCCGACATCCCAAGCCGTGGGATTGATAACCAACGTGGGTGATGAATGGCCAGGCCGTGCCGACATTCCGTGGTCGGGACCCGGGCATAGCGTGCCCAGCCGCCGAACCGCTCGTGGCTGCTCGGAAAGAACGGTACGGGTGCCAGGACGGTGCTGCGGACCAGACCCGTGCCAACCAGGTGCCGAAGCCTATTCTCAACGAACACGCCATGGTTCGGCTGGGCGGCGTTAGGGTAGAGCGTCGTGAAGGTGAGGAGGCGCAGAGCCGCGCCTCGGCCCCCATCCACTCAGGGCGTTGCCGTTTGAGCGGCGACCGTTGGGTTCTGTCCGGCCGGCGCCAAGGCCGCTGCAAGGTGCTGCTGGACCATAGGGTCCGCCTTCAGCGCGCCTGCCGCCTGCTTTAGCAACGCGATCGCACCTTCCCGGTCACCGCTGGCCAAGAGAATCCAGCCAAACGTGTCGGCGACCCTAGGACTCGGTGAGAGCAGCCATGCGCGGTTCGCGAAGGTGCGTGCCTGTGCAAGATCTCCAGTCTGTTGAAGCACCCAAGCGTAGTTGTTCAGCACCGCCGGGTTGGTAGACTGGGTCGCGTGGCCACGTTCGAGTTCATCCTTTGCCTCGGTGGTGCGGCCGGCCCCAAGATCGATGGTCGATAGGGCAATCCATGCTTCAGATGCGTCCGGATGGGCGGTGACCCACGAGCGAAGCAGCGATCTTGCAAGATCCGGTTGGCCAGCCGCCAAACGCGCGCGCGCAGCATCGATCACCACGTCAACCGGCCCATCGGGCGTGATATTGGCCTCGAATACGGCGGCGGCGGCAGCATAATCGTGCTGGCCAATCAGCACGTTGCCTTTCAGAACGCGGGCAAGCCCGGCATTGGCTGGATCCGCCAGGAGTTGATCTGCCCGGGCAAGACCCGCGGCGCTGCCACGGCTCTTTGCCGCAGCCATGGCCGAGGCCTCGACGAGCGCGGTGTTGCCGGGCTGCAGCGTCAATCCTTCTGCAAGTAGCTTTTCCGCACCGTTCCAGTCGGATTGTGCCCCCATCTTGTCAGCGATTTGAACGCGCAGGGCCACGTTCGCGGGTAGGAGTGCCAGAACTTGACGCGCTGTTGCGATCGCATCTTGCGGGCGGCCGAGTGCCTCCTGTGCCCGTACCCGGGCCGAGAGAACTAATATTGCGTCACGATCGTCTGTGGGCTTGGTGCTTGCTTCCACCGCCTCATCCAGCATAGGCATAGCCTTTGCAGCGGAGCCGACGCGCACATAGGCGTCACTAAGCTGGGCCGTTAGCGTGGCGTTACCCGGTGCTGCGAGATGCCCGGCCTCGAGTGCCGCTATCGCCTCGTTACCGCGCCCGAGCGCAAATAGCAGGTCCGCCTTGCCCGACAGGGCCGCAGTGTTTGCCGGGTCGGCATCGAGCAATTGCTGAAGGGTCGCTAACGCCGCCTGACCGTTCCCTTCCTGGGCTTGCGCACGCGCGAGATCTAAATGAGCTGGCACGGATGACGGGTCCATGCGAAGTGCGTCCTCAAATGCCGCCTTCGCCCCCGTCAGGTCCATACGCGCCATCTTGACCAGCCCGTCAAGCAAAGTCGCCTGCACGTCGTTGGGACCCCTGAGTTCGCGTAGCTCCCGCACCCCGGCGTCTGCCCGGTCCACGTTGCCAGCCTGCAAGGCCAGCATCACGACTGTTACGGCCGCTTGTGCGCCAGTTGCGGCGGCAGTGTTCTCGTCTGTCTCCCGCATTGCGACGGCAGGGATCACGTCCGCCACATGCTTTAGTGTGCGCTCCGCTTTGCCGGCGTCGCCAGCGGCAGCCTGGAGAGCCGCAACCTGTGTCAGTTGGCGGGGATCGCCTGATCCTCCCCCTGGTATTCTGTCAAGCGGGGGCTGCACCTGGGACTTCATTCCAGCCGCTGCATAGGCCTGGGCGAGCAGGAGCAACGTTGCCGCATCGGCCGATGCAGATCCGACTGTCCGAGCGAGAACAGCAACAGCTTGCCGCGGCTGCCGGTCATCAAGATAGAGCACGGCAAGCAGCCGGGCGGCGACGGGATCGCCAGGCGCTTGAGCAACTGCGCGCTCGGCGGCGTCGATCGCTTGCTGCGGCTGGTCCATCTTGGACTTGACGAGCGCTGTCAGGTAGGCGGCGCCAGGCACATCGCCGATCGCGGCCCCGATGGACACCAGCGTCGTGTCAGCGGCCTTCCAGTCCTTCGCCTGCGCCTGCAGCAATGCTTTGAGAAAGCGCGCCACTGGTTGTTTCGGCTGCTGCTGCAGGACGGCATCGACGGCCGCCCCAGCGCCCGGATCATTGGTACGCACCAGCAGATCGGCCCGCCGGATCTGCACTCTTGCGCGCAGCTCAGGTGACCCGACTGGCGCAGCCGAAGCGGCTTTGAACCAGGTCAAAGCTCCCGCCTGATCGCCGGCCGTCAGCCGACACTCGCCGAGTAGCGCCAGCGCCTCGACCGAGTCCGGCATTAGCTTGACGGCCTGTTCCGAAGCGGTCGTGGCCCCTGCCACATCATCGCGTCCAAGCGCCACTCGGGCCGCCACCAGGGCGGCTTGACCGAGTTTAGGCTCGAGGCGCTGGGCCTGCGCTGCATCGGCCGCAGCCAGGGGCCACTGTTTCAAGCCGACCTCAGCCTGTGCCCGCATCACAAGAATGCCGGCCGCTTCCGACGACCCATCCGGCTCCACCGGGAAGTCATGCAGGAGATCGGTGAAGCGACCCTGCCGCAGTAATGCCTCGGCCAGCGGCAGCTTGATGGACTGCGCCGGCCAGCCGCGATCCCGGGCCGCCAGCAACTCCTTCTCGGAGGCGACGGGGTCGGAGGCAGCCAAGTCCAGCACGCCAAGGCGGAAATGCGGCTCGGCGGCTTGCGGACGTTCTAGCACCGCCTCACGCAGTGCCAGAAGGGCAGCACGCAGCTCACCGCGGGAAGCTAACGCCTCGCCTTGGGCAAGCTTGTCGCGCGGATGCAGGATACGCCACCCGACAGCCCCCGCTCCGGCAGCAGTCAGTGCCAGCAGCGATACAGTGAGGATAAGCCTGGCTCTCATCAGAAGGTCCCCTGGGCTGTGCGATCGTCACTCTCGCCCGTCGGCGCAGGCGCGGTCTCGTGCTGTGCCGGGTCGGCGGTGATCGAATGCGCTTCCATCATTGCGTAGAGCGTCGGCCGGCTGATTCCGAGTAGTTTGGCCGCATTGGTGAGTACGCCGTTGCTACGCGCGATAGCTCGTTGCAGCATTTCTAGCTCGATGCGGCCACGTGCTGTTCGCAGGTTCAAGTCTGGCTCACCGATTTGTCCGGCAACGAGCTCGAGGTCAGCCGCGGTTGCGAGCCTGGTCTCGGCCATGAGGGTCGCACGCTTGACACGGTTTTCCAGTTCACGAACGTTCCCAGGCCACGAATGAAGTTCCATGGCGGTCAGTGCGTCGTCGCTGAACCCGCGCAAGCTGCGGCTGAACTCCTGGTTGAAACGCACCAGAAACCAGCGAGCAAGCAGCAACACGTCCCCTCGGCGATCACGGAGTGGTGGAATGCGAAGCGTGACGGGGTTGAGCCGGTAGAACAGGTCAGACCGGAAGTGACCTGCCGCGATCTGATTCTCAAGCGACATGTTGGTCGCGGATACAACCCTCACATCCACTCGGATCGGAACCCGCCCACCCACGCGCTCAATGACCTGCTCCTGCAGAAAGCGGAGCAGCTTGACTTGGAGCGAGTGTGGCAGATCGCCAATCTCGTCGAGGAACAAGGTGCCTTTGTTGGCCTGCTCGACTTTGCCTATGCTGCGGCTGACGGCACCGGTGAAGGCGCCCCGCTCGTGCCCGAACAACTCGCTTTCTAGCAGGTTCTCCGGGATCGCGCCGCAATTGATTGCCACGAACGGGCTTCCCGCACGCGGTCCGAGATCGTGCAGAGCGTGGGCGAGGCCCTCCTTGCCAGTGCCACTCTCACCGATGAGCAGCACAGAGACGTTGGCTGAGGCGAGACGCTCAACATTTTGGCACACCTTCAACATACCTGGGTCGGCGGTGATGATCCGCTTTACCACGCCCGTCGAGGGTGTTTCGGCCAGCCGGCGGTTCTCCTCCTCCAGTGCAGCGACGTGCTGTGCACGGTCGACGACGAGAGTCAGCACGCCAAGCTCGACTGGCTTCTCGCAGAAGTCGTAGGCTCCCGCAGCCACTGCACGACGCGCGTGCTCACGATCACCGTGGCTCGTGACGACGATGACCTTCGCGCGTGGTGCCAGGCGCACTATTTCGTCCAGCAGCGCGAAGCCTTCGGACACGCCGTCCGGATCCGGCGGCAACCCAAGGTCTACGAGGACAACTGGCGGCTTCTCCCGCGCGACCACGGCCAAGGCGAGCGCGCGATTGGCAGCAAACAGTAGGTCGGATCCGGGAAACGACCAACGGTACTGACTGCACAGCCCGGGATCGTCCTCGACAATAAGCAGCTTCGGACGACTTCTTGCCATCGCTAGACCGTCGCTCGAACGGTTCGGCGGCTACTCGCTTCAGCGATGCCCGACGGAAGCGACACCCGCATTGTAGTGCCGACACCCGGCTCGCTCAGCACCGTCAGCGCGCCGCCGGCCGCAACGAGCAGTTCGCGCGCCTGGAATGCACCGATCCCGCTGCCACCCGGCTTCGTCGTACGAAATGGCTCAAACAACGTGTCGCGGATGAACTCAGGCGACATGCCATGGCCACTATCCGTGATGTCCACCGACAGTTTGCCTCGATCACGGCGCAGCAGCACGCTGACCGGAACCCGCGAGCCCGCCTCTCGCCCCGCCTGCACGGCGTTTGTCAGCAGGTGGCCGATTGCCGTGTCGAATACATCAGCGTCCATCGCGAGCCGGCCGCCATGGCCGTCATGATCAAACCGTATCGCTGCGCCGAGGCCGCGGCCGATTTTAGACGTCAGTGCTTCCAGCCGCTCTGCGACCATGGGGGAGGGCTGCGTGTCTGACCTATCCGCTGCGTCGAGCCGTCGAAGCAGCCCGTTGATACGCTCCACCGAGGCCGCGATCGTCGCCAACATGTCGGTTCTGAACGCCGGGTTGTCGAGATGCTGCTCGGCGTTGGAGAGCAGCAGGGATAACTGCCCGGACACATTCTTGATGTCGTGCGCGACGAACGCGAAGCGGCTGCCGTAGTCGTGCAATTCGCGGGTCTGCGCGATCGTCCTCGCAGCGCATTGGTTGGCGAGATACGTTGCCGTCTCACGCCCTAGCACCCGTAGCAGTGCGAACACCTCCTGATCAAGTTGGAACGAAACACGCGGCGGTGCCATGAGGATGCAACCGAGAGCCGGCTCATCCTCACCCCCTGCCGTCCGCAACGGAACGCCTAGCCACAGTGGTCCGAGTGCGTTCAGTGGCGGCGTCTGCGTGACGGCCATGCTGAGCACGGCGGCTTCGGTCGTCCAGCCGAGTACGTCCCAAAGCGGATGGCCCGGCAGCACCGGCCCGGCCAATACCGGCATGTTCCACGAGGACGCCCAGCGCCAAGCGTCGCCAGACGGTTCACGCAGCAGCAGCACGCCGGCGGGGCTGTCGACGACTTGCGACATCACCTTAATCGCTCGCAGTGCCAAGGCAGTTTCGGACTCGCCATATCCGTGAGCCGTCTCCGCGCAAAGTGTATCGATGCAACGCAGCCATTCCCGTCGGTAATCGAAGCGGTGGGAGAAGAAGTGGTCCAACAGCAGACGACCGAGCCCGCTACGGGCAGATGCCGACGTCAGCAACACCGCCAGAGTTAGCAGGCCGGAGAACAGCAGGCAGAGTTCGGCAAGGCTGCTCCATTTGTCGCCTGCGGGAAGGTTGAGGCTGCGGACGAGTTCACCCGTCACCGCCATCGCGAGTAGGAAGACGCCGCTGACGACCAGCGTCGCGCTATGGAAGGCAGCCGCGCGAGACACGTGTAGGTCAATCGACCACTCGCGGCTGCGGGCGAGCGCCAAGCCAAGCAGCGGTGATGTGAGCAAGGCGACGAGCCACTGACTGTCCGCAAGCACATCCGAGTGGCTATTGAACAGCAACGTATCAGCCCGGACCACCATGTCGTATCCAGCCATCATGCCGAGTGCGATACAGGCCAGGCCTATGTGCCAGCGTGTTTCCTCCGTGGCATTACGATAGAGGTTCTCGAGTAGGAGCATCTGGCCGATCGCGAGCCCAAGCCCGAGCAGTGGCGATACGATATGCCAATCCGCCAAGCCGAGCAGCATGCTCGTTCCGGCACTTGCTGCCACGATAATGGCAAGGGTGGCGAATGTCCGCCGGCGTTGCCGGGCAGCCGGAGCGCGCCGGGACAGATATAGCACAAACACGAACCAGGCCGTTGCTCGGCACAGCTCGGGCAAATCGGTTCCACTTACGACCATGCCGGGCCAGAACGACGTGCCGAGCAACGCTGAGCAGGCAGTGGCGGCACAGGCAGCGACCAGCAACCCCGATGCCATGCTTCTTCGCACCTGCAGCAAGACAACGGCTCCGATCGCCGAGTAGGTGAGCGCCGCGCCCGTACGCAGCAGTAGTGAAACGATGGTTGGAGCATCCAAATCAGTCTGGGATAGCAGCACCATCACGCCCCGTGAGTAGACGTGTCGCAGGGGAAACGCATGGATCGCATCAGCGCGCGCCAATCCCGAACAGCACAACCCGTACGGTTGCGATCAGGATCCTCCAGTCGAGCGTTAGACTGCGGTGTTTCACGTAGAATAGATCATAGCGAAGTTTGTTTCGGGCATCCTCGACCGACGCTCCATATGGGTAGTTGACCTGCGCCCATCCGGTGACACCCGGGCGAACGAGGGACCGCTCGCCGTAAAGGGGTATCTGCTCGCTGAGACGCTCGACGAAATGAGGGCGCTCCGGTCGGGGCCCCACCAGGCTCATCTCCCCCTTTATGACGTTGAACAACTGGGGCAGCTCGTCAATTCGAGCGAACCGTATGATGCGCCCGAGGCGAGTGACACGGCTATCCCGGCGCGCAGCCCAGACGGGTCCGCCGCACTCTGCGTCGACGGTCATGCTGCGAAACTTCAGGATGGTGAAATTGCATCCACCTATACCCACGCGTTCTTGCCGGTAGAGGACCGGCCCTGGGCTATCGACCTTTATCAACAAGGTGATGATTGCCATGAGCGGTAATGTGGCGAAGATGAGGATAAGCGATACTACAATGTCGCTAGCCCGGCGGACGATGATCTCCAGGTGGCGCTGCTCCTGAGCCGCAACGACGACGCTCCAATCGAACCGTTCCAACTGATGTAGATCGAGATCGACCAGCCCGTCCGGCTCACCATGAACGAACGATCGTTTGCGGCGTGGTCGGGCCGCAACTCCAGCGGTGGAGGTTCGAAGTTGGGATGCCCCGCGGCCGAAGACGCGATCGATCTCGCCGATAGCCGGCGTCACGTCCACATCGAAGCGACGGCGGCTATCTCGGGTCCAAAGCAATCCACACCGAACGACAAGTAAGGTGCCACACCAGACCAAGAAGCACGTCAGGCGCGGACGTGTAAAAAGACCAGCGCCCGACCCTAGGCCGATCAGCCCGGTCAGGATCAACCCAAGGAGAAATCCTCCAGCTGAACCAAGGAATACGATCAACGCCCACTGTGGTAGTCGGCCCCGCGCTGACTGACGGCTCTCGATTACAAGCGTCAGCAAAAAAGCTGTCAATGATGCTAGCAGCACGACCGCTGCCGCGTGCACCTCGAGCAACCCGCTTACTTGAATCCAAGTCAGGCAAGATGATGCAAAACAGGAAACTCCAACGCCGCTGCCGCCTCGGTTGCTGAGAATCTGGCAACTGCGGCGCTGTCCTCGAGCTTAAATGTCGACACTGCGTCACTCCGATCTCGCTAAACTTACGCTAACGGACCATTCGCAATAGATTATCGAACCGTTACCAGAGCGTAAATAGGGTTCGAGCGATATATCGTCGATTTTCTAGCTGCGTTCAGTGTCATTTGCATAACTTGGTGAGACTTCGCAGTGCAGAAGGACGAGGACTCCGTGTGCCGGGCGATGCGTTGGTTCCCGAAACCACTTGTCACGGATTTAACGATCGAGCATGATATTAATGACGTTATCGCATCAAAGTTCGTAAGAAGTTCTTACAGTCACAATCTCGATCTGATGGAGCTCCCGGGTGAAGAAAGTTCTTCTCTCTCTCCTGCTCTCTTCTGCGCTCGCCGGTTGTGCTGGCGGCAACGCAGTGACCAAAGCGGACCCGGCTGGGCAGGTTGTTTCATCTCCCTACGTAATTGGAGCGGGCGACAAGCTCAGCGTGTTTGTGTTTGGCCAACCTTCGCTGAGTAGCGCCGCCCTGCCAGTCCGTCCGGACGGCCGTATTTCCACCCCGTTGATCAACGATCTCCAGGCCGCAGGCAAAACACCGTCACAGCTTTCGGACGCTATAACGGAACGCCTTAAAGCTTATGTCCGTGATCCAGTCGTCACCGTAATGTTGCTCGACTTTGTTGGTCCGTCAGATCGGCAGATAAGGGTTATCGGTGAGGCGGCCGAGCCGCTTGCGATCCCGTACAGGGCGAATATGCACCTTCTGGATGTGGTGATCATGACAAAGGGTCTTACGAAATTCGCGGCCGGCAATAGCGCCGTCATTCAGCGCATCGGACAGGACGGACGACATCATACGATCCCAGTGAAGTTGTCGGACCTGATCAAAGAAGGCAACATTGACGACGACATCGCGATGCAGCCGGGCGATACGCTCATTATCCCTCAAAGCTGGTTCTGACGCGGCGCTTCCGACGTGAACGAGCTCGTTCCAGTCCTGAGGCAATACCTACGCGGCGCGTGGCGCTACCGATGGCATGCGATCCTCTGCGCGTGGCTGATATGCCCCCTCGGATGGGGCGCCGTGATGCGGCTACCAAATCAATATGAGGCCAGCGCACGGCTGTATGTCGATGCTGACGCTGTCCTCACGCCGTTGCTAAAGGGCCTTACGTTGGATCCCGGCGCGGCTGGCCAGCTCGATCTTTTGCAACGAACCTTGCTCAGCCGCCCGAACTTAGAAAAGCTCATCTCGAAAACAGACCTCGAACTGAGGGTCAACGGCCCGGTCGAACTCGAGGCTATGGTTGCTCAACTCGGGGCGGCGATTAAGCTCGTCCCGCAAACACGCAACTTGTTTACGATCAGCTATCGTACGACCGATCCAAAGCTCGCCTACGACGTCGTGCAGACGATACTCAGCATTTTCATCGAGACAAAGTCCGGAACCAGCAGGACCGACATGGCGAATGCGCGAGACTTTATCGAGGGACAAATTTCCCTGTACGAGGGCAAGCTACGAGAGGCGGAGGGCAAACGGGCTGCATTTCGTACGGAATATCTGGACCTGCTACCCGACACCAATGGCGGCCCGACGCGAGTGGATGCAGCAGCGACTAGTTTACTGCAGCTGCAGGGCCAGCTCATTGATGCGACCTCCAAACGCGACCGCTTGACCAAGGAGCTCGCCGCGACTCCTGCCACGATCGTCGTCGAGACCGATCCTGGCCAGCTGGCCGGCGGGGCGTCTGGTGGCGAACTCGCGGCTGCGGAGGCAAAGCTACGAGAACTCCTTGTGATCAACACGCCGAGCCATCCGGATGTGATCGCCCAACGGCAACGCGTGGAGGCGCTGCGCTTGGGCGGTGGGGGAGGCAGTGGTTCCCCCGGCCGTCCGCCGCGCACTCGCTCGGACGTCAACCCGGTCTATAATCAACTGAGACTCGGTCTGATCGATACTGCTGCTCAAGTGGAGTCGCTGCAGCGTCAGGTCGGTGATGCAACGCGGGAGCACGACAGGCTCTTGAAAATGGCGCAATCGGCGCCGGGGGTCGAGGCGCAGTACGCCAATCTCGATCGTGACTACGGTGTCATCCGCAAGGAGTATGAGGAACT
The DNA here is from genome assembly GCA_964247805.1 of uncultured Acetobacteraceae bacterium. Classification (GTDB taxonomy): domain Bacteria; phylum Pseudomonadota; class Alphaproteobacteria; order Acetobacterales; family Acetobacteraceae; genus LMUY01. Next base: position 51,248 of record CAXTWC010000004.1, read on the forward strand.
GCTCGGGCGCCGGGAGTCGATGCGCCTCTCAGCCGCCGCCGATGTCGGCGCGGAAAAAGTCAAGTTGCAAGTCGTCGACCCGCCGCAGATCCCCCGTATACCGATCGGGCCGAGGCGCATGGTATTCATGTGGGGCGTTCTGGTCTTCGGAATTGCCGGCGGATGCGGGATGGCAGTATTGCGGGTGTTGACAGACCGATCATTCCAGAACCTCGCCGACCTGCGCGCCTTAGGTCTGCCCATCGCGGGAAACATATCCCGGTTTGCCGGCCGCCGAGGCAAGGGCCGCACCGCCCTTTCGGCAAGTGCGGTCGCGGCAGCCTTTGTTGCACTATGTGCAACGTTCGTGATCCTGCTCTGGCAGGTTTCGCAGAATCTTAGCGCTACGTAGCATGGAAGAAACCGGCGCCGGGCATCTCGTTGAGCGTGCCGCTGCGCGCTTGCGCTCTATTGCAGGCGAGTCACCGCTCACCCGCTTGATGCAAACCAGTGAGCCCGCGCCGACGTTGGTTGGACTAGAAGATAAGGCGCCGCATACAACAGATCATGCCGCGTTGCCGCCTCATGTTGGCGGGATTACGATAACGCTTGCTGCGATGAGCGCGGCCGGACTGGCAATGGACAGCGGCATTCGTTCCAAGATCTCCGAAGAGTGCCGTATCACCGCCGGGTGGCTGTTTCGGAACCTACATGCGGTGCCGCGTCAAACCGCGGCGCCCAATCTGCTTATGGTGACGAGCGCCCGGCCCGGCGAAGGAAAGACGTTCTGTGTGATTAACATTGCGGCCAGTCTAGCTCGCTCCGGTCTTACATCCGTCGTGGTCGTCGATGTGGATCCCAAACTCCGCTCACTGAGCAGCGTGCTAGGCCTATCTGACCGTCCGGGGCTGTATGACTTTGCCGCCGATCAGAAGCTGGGTACACAGGGGCTGGTCCTCAGTACCGAAATCCCCGGGCTGTTCGTGCTGCCCCTAGGGCGCCGTGCGGCGGCCGAGATCGACGCTGGCGTAACCCGTGCGATCAGTGCCGCTATTGAACGCGTTGCGCGTAGTCTTCCCCAGTCAGTCGTGATCCTCGACGCGCCGCCCTGTTTATCAACCAGTGATCCGAGCGCTTTGGCCGGTATCGTTTCGCAAATCGCCCTCATTGTGGAGGCCGAGCGGACTCAGCGCTCGGAGGTGGATAGCGCAGTGGAATTACTACAGGCCTGCCCAAATATCGTCACGGTTTTCAACAAGTCGACTGCGCCGTCCAATGCATTCGGCAGCTATGATTACTTTGGTTCCTAAGACCGGGATGCGCTCTGCCTGCGGGACGCTCGTGCTCATGGCGGGGTTGACTGCTGTGGCCGAGGCGCAGGAGGCACCCACCCCATCAACCACATCGCAATCGACCGATCGGGCGGCACAAAGCGCTACTGATTTCGCAACTAGCCCTGGTCTTACGGACACATCGATCGTCTCCAGCCTGCCCGGTCACAACGGGCTGCTCCCTGCCACGGGCATCATGGCCGGCGGAGGTTTCGGGAACAATGACTTAGCAACGTCGCAGTCTGCGCTCGGCGACCGCATTCGCCAGACACTTTTCGGAGCTCAGCCCGTTCCCGGTGCCGTGACCCGGCGTTGGACGATTGTCCCGTCGATAGGCATTTCCCAGGAGTGGACCGACAATGCCAATGTCGCTGCGAACGGCCAGCCCAAGGCTGACTATATCACAAGCCTGCTTCCTAGCCTCAGCGTCATCGGTGATACACCCCGCGCGCAGGTGAATTTCGATTACGACCCGTCGCTCATCTACTATGCCAACGACCACAGCCAGAGTCGGATTGCTCAGAACCTGAATGCGCGTGTGCTGGTCAGCGTGGTGGACGGATTATCGTTGGATGTCCGTGGCTTCGCGGCCGAGCAAACGCGAACGGGGGCGCTTGGACCGACGAGCACGGATGCTTTATCGCGCAACGATGCGGCACAAGACTACAGCTTCTCGGCCAGTCCTTATTGGGTGCACCGGTTCGGTAGCACAGGGACGGGGGAGTTGGGCTATACCATAGCGCGCACCATCCAGACAGGCGAGACCGGAGCGACGGCGACGCTTTCGCCATTCCTGGTCAACGGTGAGCCGGTGCTGACCACGCCCGCGCAGAACCAAACGCTGACGACACAGAACGTCCACGCCGCCTTTGTCACGGGCGAGGATTTTAGCCGCTACAGCGGTGCCGCGCTTGCGTCAGCCTCCAGCTACGACGGGACGGGCGTGCTGGCTGGGGGACATCGCTATGTCACGAGCCTGGACAACGGCTACGCCATCACCCGCACGATCACTGCGCTCGCCGAGGTTGGTTGGGAGGATCTGCGCTATAGCGGGACCAATCCGCTTCGGGTGAGCGATGCGACGTGGTCGATCGGCGGGAGGTTCGCTCCGAGCCCAGAGACGATGCTGACACTTCGCTACGGCCACCATGACGGGTTCAGTGCACTGGAATTCAATGGCGCCTGGGCGCCCACAGCCCGCACTCGCCTGTTCGGCAGCTATTCAGAGGGGCTTGAAACCCAGCAGGAAGGGCTACAAAACGCGCTGGCCTCGTCTGATCTGGATGCGTTGGGCACGCCGGTCGACCACACCACGGGCGCGCCATTGTTCCTCTCCTCAGACTTCTTCGGCGAGCAGAGCAGTCTCTATCGGGTACGGCGTTTGTCGCTCACAGGGCTGCTGGCATTGAATCGCGATACGTTTTCTCTCACGATCGAGGATGAGGCGCGCAAGCTTGTCTCGGCGTCCGGCGTCGACACCGGCGGCCTGACCGGGTCCAACACTGGCATCTTCGGCACCGTGTCGTGGAGCCACGAACTATCCGAGCGACTGAGCAGTGCGGTGTTCTTCCAGGCAGGCGAACTGCGCGGAAGCACGGCCCCAGGGGCAGGGACGACCACGACGACGCAATTCACCGTCAATGCCCAGCTACGCTACCTGCTGGGCGAAAACCTGTACGCTCAGCTGCAGTATAGTTTCAACACGGTCGACAACCCGATCACGGTCACGCAGGTGACGGCGACGCGAGCCGCGAGCAGCCAAAATCTCGCTCTGCTCAGCCTCGTGAAAACCTTCTGAGGAGTTGGCGCTCATGTATGAGGGCTTTTATGGCTTGGCGGCATCGCCGTTCCTTCTCACGCCTGACGCTCGATTCTTCTTCGGCAGCAAGGCACATAAGCGGGCGATCGCGCATCTGACTTTCGGGCTGGCTCAAGCCGAGGGCTTCATTGTCATCACGGGTGAGGTCGGCGCCGGTAAGACCACACTCGTGGAACGCCTGTGGTCCGACCTCGATCGTAATACGTACTCCATGGTCAAGATCGCCACGACACGGCTGGACGGTGACAACCTGCTGCAGCTCGCTATGGCCGGGTTCGGCGTGACCTCAGCCGCCGGCAACAGCAAGGCCTCCATGTTGATGGAGTTCGAGCAGATGCTGCGAGCGCGCGGTGCCGAGGGGCGGCGCTGCCTGCTGGTCGTCGACGAGGCGCAGAACCTGCCGCTCGACGCGCTGGAGGAGCTGCGCATGCTGTCCAACATCACTGGGCAGGACACGGCTCCGCTGCAGACGATCCTGCTCGGGCAGCCGCAGTTCCGCCGCATGTTGGCCGGCACCAGCCTGGACCAGCTCCGCCAGCGGGTGCTTGCCTCCTTTCATTTGCCGGCCTTGGCACAGGACGAAACCAAGCTCTACATCGAGCATCGCCTGTCGACCGCGGGATGGACCGGGCGCCCGGTGTGGGACGACGCGGCATTCTGGGAGGTTCACCGCGAGACCGGTGGCATCCCGCGGCGGATCAACCGGCTGTGCTCGCGCGTGTTGGTGAGTGGTGCACTCGAAGAACGCGAGCACATCACACGGGACCTGGTTCGCGAAGTTGCCGGCGAACTTGCGGCCGATCTCGAAGGTCCCCTCACCAACGCCGGGCCGATCCACCGCAACGGCGTGAGGGAGACGGCATCGGCCGAGTGGCCTGCCGACGATTTGGTCGAGCGAGTCGAGCTGCTCGAACGGCAAGTATCACGGCGGGAGCGCCTGCTGCAGCGGCTGACCGATGTGCTGGGAACCCGGCCGTGACTAGGGCGGACGTCTGCGCGATGACCGTGGATGTGGAGGACTGGTATCAGGTACAGGCCTTTGCCGGGATCATCCCGCGACGTGAGTGGGACGGTTTGGATTCACGTGTGGAGGCGAATACCGATCGGATCCTGGCGCGATTTGCGCAGGCTGGGGTGACCGCCACATTCTTCACGCTAGGCTGGGTAGCAGAGCGACATGGGGCGTTGGTGCGGCGTATCGTCGCAGGCGGCCACGAGCTTGCCAGTCACGGCCACGCCCACCAACGCGCGGACACCCAATCACCGGCGGAGTTCCGCGAGGACGTCGAACGGGCCCGTGTGGTGCTGGAGGATGCCGGCGGCGTCGCGGTGGCTGGGTATCGGGCGCCGACGTTTTCGATTGGGCCACGCAATGGCTGGGCGTGGGATGTGCTGTGTGAAGCCGGTTACCGATATAGCTCCAGCCTATATCCCGTCCGCCACGATCTGTACGGGACACCTGACGCGTGCCGCTTTCCCTATCAACCCAGCGCCGGGTCCGATTTGTGGGAAATCCCGATGACAGCGATCCGGGTGCGCGGGCAAAACCTGCCTTGTTCGGGCGGTGGCTGGTTCCGTATGCTGCCTTATCCGGTCTTCCGCCTCGGCCTGCAGCACTTCACCCGGCAGGAACAGCAACCGGGTGTCTTTTACATTCACCCGTGGGAGGTCGATCCCAACCAGCCCGACGTGCCGCACGCGCCATGGCGAGCCCGTTTCCGTCACCGGGTCAACCTTGGCAAGACGGAACAGCGTCTAACACGCCTGCTCGGGGACTTCCGGTGGGACCGGATGGACCGGGTATTTCCGCAGTTGCAGGCGGCATAGGGCTGTCGTGGCGACTGTCCGCACTCTGAACAAGGCGGCGCAACCGGCCTGGGACGCCTTCGTAAGTGCGCAGCCGGAGGCGACGTTCTTCCACCGGGCCGGTTGGGCGGACGTGATCGCGGGGGCGTTCGGCCATCGCGCGCACTATTTGATGGCGGAGCAGGATGGGGCCATTACGGGCATCCTGCCGCTGGTCGAGATGCGGACGGCACTGTTCGGCCACAGCCTGGTGTCCGCGCCATTCTGTGTCTATGGCGGCCCGATCGCGGTGGACGCCGAAAGCCGGGCGGTGCTCCTCGATGCTGCGTGCCGCCTCCAAACCCAGACGGGTGCGCACGCACTCGAATTGCGCTTTTTGCAGCCGCCGGCAGAAGCCTGCCCAAGTGCCGGTTGGGCGTCCCGTGACAACCTCTATGTCACATTTCGAAAGCCGATCGCGGCGAGCGACACGTTGAACATGGCTGCCATTCCGCGTAAGCAACGCGCGATGGTCCGCAAAGGGATCGACGCCGGCCTCGTCTCGCATGCGGGAAAGGAGGTCGATGTCTTGCACCATGTCTACGCCCAAAGTGTCCGCAATCTCGGCACGCCGGTGTTCCCCCGCCGCTACTTCCGCCTGCTGGCCGCAGTGTTCGGCAACGAGATGGACGTTGTCACCATCTCGAAGGATGATGCGGCCGTCGCATCCGTGCTCAACTTCTACTGGCGTGACGAGGTGCTGCCGTATTATGGCGGTGGCATTCCCGCAGCTCGTACCTGTGCCGCCAACGACTTCATGTATTGGGAGGTCATGCGGCGGGCGGCGGCAAAGGGCTGCCGCGTATTTGATTTCGGCCGCAGCAAACCGGGAACCGGCTCCTTCGCCTTCAAGCGCCACTGGGGCTTTGAGGCCGCTCCGCTCACTTACCGATACAAGTTGCGCCCAGGGTCTTCCGTGCCGGACAATAATCCGCTTAACCCGAAATACCGGTTGTTCATCGCGGGCTGGAAGCGTCTGCCGCTGCCGGTTGCCAATGCGCTTGGCCCGATGATCGTGCGGGGGATCGGTTGAGGGACCTACTGTTCCTGGCACACCGTATCCCGTTTCCTCCCGACAAGGGGGACAAGATCCGGGCTTGGCATATGCTGGAACGGCTGTCGCGTACCCACCGCATCCATCTTGGCTGTTTCATCGATGACCCGGCGGATCGCGCACATATCCCAGCCCTGCGAGCCGTGTGTGCCGATGCAGCGTTCTTCGATATCGTGCCGCGCCGTCAACGACTGCTGGCCTCGCTGCGGATGCGCCCGGGACAGCCGCTCACGACAGGATATTTCCACGACGCCCGGCTGCGGCGTTGGGTATCGGAAAAGCTCGCCGCCGGGATAGGACGCGCCTTCGTGTTCTGTTCCGCGATGGCGCCCTACCTGATGGGGACCGGCCCCCTGCATCGCGTGCTGGACATGGTGGACGTAGACTCCGAGAAATGGCGGGCCTACGCAACCAGCGCCCAATGGCCGGTCCGTGCCATTTGGACGCGGGAAGCGCGCACCCTGCTCGCCTTCGAGCGGCGGGCCGCACGCTATTTCCATCGTACCCTCCTCGTATCGCAGCCGGAGGCGGATTGCTTCCGAACTTTGGCCCCGGACAGCGCTGGGCGGATCGGGGCGATGGAGAATGGTGTCGACCTGGACCACTTCTCCCCGGCACATGTTTTCCCCGACCCCCATGCTCCGGTTGGGCGGCATATCGTCTTTACCGGCACCATGGACTACCGGCCGAACGTGGCGGCGGTGACGTGGTTTGCGGCCGAGGTGATGCCGCGCCTTCACGCAAGAGGTATTCCGGCTCGCTTCACGGTGGTAGGCGCCAACCCGGCCCCTGACGTGCTGCGCCTGGCGAGCGACACGGTGCGGGTTACGGGCCGCGTGAGCGACGTGCGTCCCTTTGTGGCCTGTGCCGAGCTCGTGGTTGCACCGCTGACCATCGCGCGGGGTATCCAGAACAAGGTCCTTGAGGCCATGGCGATGGCTCGCCCGGTGGTCGCCTCTCCGGAGGCGGCGGAAGGGGTGCGGGCACAGCCGGGCCGGGACCTGCTGGTGGCATCCGGCGCCGATGCGACTGCGGATGCGGTGGGTGCCGTTCTCGCCGGCCGGCATCCGACGGTGGGTATTGCGGCCCGGCGCGCTATGGTGGAGGGCTACGCCTGGTCCAATACCCTGGCCGGGCTCGACGGGCTGTTCAGTGGAACCGGAATGACATGAGCGACAGTCCTGTTTCCGCGGCACGCCTCGTCGGGCTGCGTGGGCCGCTTGCGGCGGTTCCGGTGCTCGTTGCGTGCCTATTGATCCTGGGTTGGATATTCCGGGCCGAAGCATCGGCTGCGGAGGATGTATGGCAAGCGTCCGCAGCCTACGCCCACTGTTTTGCCGTGGTGCCGATCGCAGCGTGGCTTGTTTGGGAGCGCAGGCATACGGCCGCGGCATTGACGCCGCGGCCCAGTTTAAGGCTGGCGCTGTTTGCCCTTCCGGTCAGCGCGGTTTGGCTATTAGCCTCGCTGGCGGGGCTGATGGAAGGTCGCCAGCTCGCGGCCCTTGCGACCGGGGAGGTGTTGGCGGCGGCAGTGCTGGGCGGCGCGCTGTTCCGTGTCCTATCCGTGCCGTTGCTGTTCCTGTTCTTCCTGGTCCCAACCGGCGCCTTCCTGACGCCGATCTTGCAGGATTTCACGGCCCGCTTCATGGCCGATGGCCTCGACCTCATTGGCATACCCTATGTCGCGCAGTCGAACATAATTGAGATTCCGGAGGGCGTTTTCATCGTGGCCGACGCCTGCGCGGGGCTCCGTTTTCTGACAGCGTCCGTGATGTTCGGCACACTTTACGCCTTCACGATCTATCGCAGCCCGGTCCGGCGCGGACTGTTCGTCGCTGCGTCGATCATCGTCCCCATCCTGGCCAATGGCGCACGGGCTTTGGGCTTGGTGCTCATTGGGCATGCTCTCGGCAGCGCCCGGTCTGTGGCGGTCGATCACCTGCTATACGGCTGGCTGTTCTTCTCACTCATCACGCTTTTACTCGTAGTAGGTGGCTTGCCATTTCGCGAAGACACTGGACCAGTCGGCGGAGGGCAACCCCAGCCGATGCCACGGGAAACAGGAGAGCGCGCCTGGATCACTGGCGCGAGCGTGGTGGCGATGGCCTGCATGGGACCCGTTTTGGCAGGGCTGCTGCCTACCGCGACCGCGGGTGTGCAGGAAAGCGCCGCGGCCGCTCGGGTGCTGGACGGTGTCCGCGCTGCGGCCGACTGCCATGCGACTGGTCTGGACGGGACGCACCGCGGCTTCTCCTGTCTTGGCGCGCAACTGACGGTGAGCGTCCAGGTGCTGCCGCGGCGGGCGAACCCGGCCGATCTCGCAGCCGAGGCCCATGCGGCGTTCGCTGGGCTCGAACGTGCACCCTCGCCGCCAGGCACGATGGACGGTTGGGAAATCGCGGGCGACGGCCGTCAAATCGTTGCCTTAGGGGTTTGGGTGAACGGGAAACTGCTCGGCAGCGGCTTGGCCGGCCGGCTCGAGCAGGCGCGCGTCGTCGTGGCCGGCGGTCGCAACGCCCCCATTCTGATCGTCGTGCGTGCTGTTGCGGATCCGGGGCAGACAGAGCCTTCCTCGATCCTACAAGCGTTCATCGCTGCGCAGGGGGAATTGGCCGCCGTAATAGAGCGGGAAGCCTCTGCAGTTGCTAAAGATAAGCTTGAACGAAGCGAACCGTCCTGATGAGCAGTCCCCACCAAAGCACGGCGGACAAGACGGCGATCACCATGGCAGAGGCCAGCGGCGACAACCGTCGAGCTCTGTGCAGACTATCATCGTCCGGACCTTCCAATGCTCACTACCTTCCGGGTGAACTGCCGAACTCCCGGGTGCAATCGACGGGCGCACTGCAAACTTCGAGCCACGGCTCGTGTGTATCAAATGGTGTTGTTTAGCGTGCATACGATGGCGACTAGACAAATACCTGACGTTTTCGCTCGGTCGTACTTGCCTGTGAGCCGGTCGTGACCCTCCGGGTCGCAATCGCTTGTTCCGGTTTGGGCCATGTTCGGCGTGGTATCGAGACCTGGGCTGAGGATTTGGCGACCGCTCTGACGCGGCTTGGAGTGGACGTCCGTTTGTTTGGCGGCGGGCACGGCGCGGGGCAGCGGGTGGCCTGCTTACGCCGAAGCGGCCGGGCGGCACGTACGGCGTCCGCCACAGCTCGCAATTTCGGTGGCTGGCGGTATGGCTTCGGCTCGGCCTATGAGGTCGAGCAGCTTACGTTCGCCCTGAACCTGCTGCGCCGGGTCAGGACGGGATATGACATCTTGCACGTGCAGGATCCGCTCATCGCCCGTTGTCTGGACATGGCCCATGCGAACGGCCTTTCCAAGGCCAGGGTCATCCTGGCGAACGGCACCGAAGAGGCAACCGCAAAGCTCGCGAAACTAACCCACTTGCAGGAGCTGACACCCACTGCCGCGGTCGCGTGGCAAGCCCGTGAGCGCCGCCCACGGACGATCCATGCGATCCCGAATTTTGTCGATACGTCCGTGTTCTCCCCAGGTGACCGCACTGCGGCACGGTCCGCATTGGGTTTGCCCCGGGACGGCGAGATGGTGCTTTGCTGCGCAGCGATCCGTGCCGTGCACAAACGCATCGATTGGCTGATCGATGAGTTCGCGGTCGCGACTGCCGAGCAACCAAACCCTCCTTTCTTGGTGATTGCGGGCGCGCGTGAGGACGAAGCGGACGCGATCATGGCGGCAGGCCACGCGCGGCTCGGCGGTAGAGTAAAGTTCCTTGTCGATTTCCCACGTGCTTCGATGCCCGAGCTCTACCGAGCAGCCGATGTCTTCGTGCTTCCCTCCCTGCACGAGGCATTCGGTATCGTTCTGCTCGAGGCCATGGCGAGTGGTCTACCTGTCATATGCCACGACAATGCCGTGTTCCGTTACGTCACGGGGCCGGCCGCCCTACGCGCCGACCTGTCGACTCGCGGTGGCTTGGTAGCGGCTTTCCAGGCGATAGCCCCCGTCCGCGCGCACTTGGCCGAGCAGGCCCGCGCGCATGTGCAAGCACAGTTCTCACAGGCGGCGGTGGCGGAGCGTATCGTGGACATGTACAGCGCGGTGGTGGCCGATGGATAGTCCTTCGGTTGATGCCGCAGAGAAGGCGACGCATTGCGTGCTGGGCGCGGTTAGCGTGATCATACCGGCCTTTAATGCTGCGGCGACCATCCAGGCTGCAATCTCGAGCGCCCTAGTACAGACCGTTGCACCACTTGAAGTCCTGGTGATCGACGATGGCTCGACCGACGACACTGCGGATCGTGCCGCTGCATTCGGTCCGCCCGTCCGGCTCGTCCGCAAGCAGAACGGCGGCCCGGGCTCGGCCCGCAATCTCGGGGCCCGGCTGGCGCGAGGTGAATGGCTGGGATTGTTGGATGCCGACGATGTTTGGTTCCCAGACAAGACCGAGCGGCAACTGTCGATGAACCAATTCCCCCGTATCGGGATCATTGGTGGTTTGGACACGCATTCGCGGGTGGGGGTTCCGGCGGAGATCCACTTCGCCGCATTATGGCGCCGCAATTTGCTATGCAACTCTTCCGTGCTGATCCGCCGCGAGGCTTTCGAGGCTGTCGGCGGGTTCAGCGAGGACCGGGCGCTGATTTCAACGGAGGATTACAACCTTTGGCTCCGCGTGTCTGCGGCGGGGTGGCGGATCGTCACCTGCCAGGAAGTCGTCATCGACTACGCGCGCGGGCAAGGTTTGTCCTCTCGGCTCGGGCGTTTCTTAGCCGCCTCGCTTGCCAATGTGGACGATGCCGGGCGTGTATTGCAGCTGTCCGAAGCCGACATCCGGGCGAAGCGGCGCGACGTATTGCGCGAGTTCGGCCGCCGGGCACTTTATGAGCGCCAGCTCGGCGTCGCGCGCTCCGTGCTGCGTCGGTCCCTGGCGTGCGGTCCGTCCGTCGGCGATACCGCGCGCCTTGCAGCCGCCTACCTTCCTGCGCCGCTGCTTAATGCGCGCCGACAGGTCTCGGCGGCAGTCGCTGCCCGCGTACCGCACCAACCCGCCCGCTTGTTTGGCGAGCCGGTCGCCCCGGCTGGTCTGGCCCGCCTCGGCCCGTACCTGCTGGTGGTGATCGACACGGAGGAGGAGTTCGACTGGAACGACGTGCCCACTCGAGAAACCAGCGTCGCAGCGATGCGGAGCCAAGTGACGGCACAGCGCCTGTTCGAGCCGTATGGGCTGATACCGACTTACGCCGTGGATTACGCCGTCGGTTCGCAATACGAGGGATATGCACCACTGCTCGATTTGCTTGCCGACGGGCGCTGCGAACTCGGCGCGCAACTGCATCCCTGGCTCAACCCACCCTTGTCCGAGGCTTTGACGGTCAGGAACTCGTTTCCCGGAAATTTGCCGCCAACACTCGAGGCGGAGAAGATCAGCGTTTTGACGCGCGTTATCGAGGATAATCTTGGAGTCACCCCGACGCTTTATCGTGCAGGCCGCTTCGGGCTCGGCCCGGCCACAGCGAGCGCATTGCTGGCTTGCGGATACAAAGTCGACTGCAGTGTCCGTCCTCTGTTCAGCCAACGATCGGCAGGGGGGCCGGATTATAGCACGGCACCGTCGAAGCCGTTCTGGTTCGGTCCCGGCCGCGCACTGCTCGAATTGCCGGTAACAACGGGGCTAACGGGGGCGCTTTCGTTCGCCGGCCGGCGCGCATACCCTCTGGTCGCATCGGCGCTGGCACGCCGCCTGCGGTTGACCGGTGCGCTCGCCCGAGGGGGTGTGCTCAACAGGGTTCAGCTGACTCCCGAGGGGAACTCGCTGTCCGAAGCGAAGCGCTTGACCGAAGTGCTGCTCCGTCAGGGACACCAAGTCTTTGTGATGAGCTATCACAGCCCATCGTTGGTGCCGGGTAACACGCCCTATGTCCAATCAGACCGGGATCTAAGGGCATTTCTGGACTGGATAACGGGTTACCTCGAGTTCTTTTTCGGTGAGATCGGCGGCTCTGCCAGTACGCCGGCATCAATCCATCGCCTGGCGTCTCGGTTGCGCTAACATCACGAAAGTGCGTGCGCCTCGGAATAAGGCAGATAGAGCCTCACTGCGACGACGGTCTGTCGTTCATGCTGTGTCCGAAAGACCCCCCGCTGACGCCGCGCTACTATACCGAGGCGCTGACGATCAGCTGGGTGGGAACACCGTCCGGGCCGCCCAGCCAATTGCATTGTCGGATAATGCACCGACGCGCAGTCAAGACGGGGAGCCGGTCAATCGTACACTCCCAGGCTCCCGATCGCCACGGACAGCCGATGTGTCACAACAGCGCTGACACCGGGTCTCGAGGGTGTCGATAGCCCATTTGAAGCCCGTGTTTCCGGCAGCCGCGACGACGTAGGTAAGGCGCTATAAGTGCCCGTCAAAAGGACATTAAACAACAAAAGATCACCTTTGCGCGCTTTTCGCCGCAGGAAAAGTCGGGCAGTAGGAGAGCGATGACCGACAGAAAATGAAGTGTCGTAAAGACACTTTACGGAATGGAGCTCCTATTGTCAAATACCCCTACTACTCTCACCGTCGGCGCTGGAATGGAATTCAATACTATCGCTGCAGCCGTTGCCGCATCACACGACGGCGATATCATTGCAGTCAGCGCTGGAACATACCGCAATGACTTCTTCACCATCAACGATAAGATCTCCATCGTTGGCGTTGGTGGTATGGTCAACTTAGTCGATACGCAAACAACGCCGACGCAGCGCGCAGCCATCATCGTCCAAAATGACGCAACTCTCACCAATATTGCCATCTCGGGTGTGACGCAGGGTGCCGCCATCGCGTTCCTGGGCGGCAAGCTGACCCTCAACAACGACTACATCCATGACAACCAAACCGGCTTGGTCGGGGACACGGCGACGAGTGGCAGCATCACCATCAACGGCTCGGAGTTCGCCCGCAACGGCGACGCCGCGGACGGCAATATCTCGGTTGGGAGTATCGGCAGCCTCACGATCACTAACAGCTTCATCCACGATGCCACGGGCGGCAACGAAGTCCGCAGCGGCGCAGCTGTGACGGTCATCGCTTCCAACCGCATCATCGAGGGAGCAGCCGCGAGCGGCATCGCCCTCGTTGGCGGCCAGGCTGCCATCATCACGGGCAACGCCGTAAAAACGAATGCGAAAACCTCGCAGACGGGGTTCATCGTGGCCACGCCGGGCGGTGGACTGGCCGGGCAATCCAGCCTGGTCATCACCGGCAACACGGTCGATGACGTAGGCGGCACTCCACTCGTGGTCAACAAATCCACTGGAACAGCACTTCTGGCCGGCAACTCGGTCTTCGGCGCCACGGGCAAGCTCGCCGTCGGTCCCGCGCAGGTTGCCGGAACTCAGACGACTTCGACCCAGCCGCAGATCAGCACTGCCACGCTGTTTCCAGGCGTGACCGTGCTGCCACCGCCTCCCGTCGCCTTGAAGGTGACCAATATTACTGCGTCTCCGGGGACGGCCGATCTGGATGCCGGCAAAACCTTCCTACTGACTGTCACCACTAATCTCGCCGCGACAGTAAAGGGCGCTCCCACACTTAAGCTCAACGACGGCGGCACGGCATCTTACGTCTCTGGCTCGGGTACGACCGGACTGGTGTTCAAGACGACAGTTCTTGCAGGGCAGAACACGCCCGATCTGACGGTGACGGGTGCAAGCCTCAATGGCGGCAGCATCACCAGCGCGAGCGGCTCCGCTGTAGGCCTGCCGGGCTTCGCGATCAACCCGGCAGGGACATTGCAAATTGATACCACTCCTCCGACGGTCACATCCGTCATGGCGTCGCCAGGGCAGGGCTCTGTCGGGGTGAACCAAGCCGTCACGGTCACGCTGGCCACGAGCGAGGCGACGATTGTCACCGGCACACCGACGCTAACCCTGAGCGACGGTGGTACGGCAACATACGCGAGCGGCTCGGGCACATCGGGTCTGACCTTCGACACGACGGTGCAAGCGGGGCAGAATACGCCCGACCTTTCCGTCACGGCTGTGAACCTCAACGGCGGTACCATCGCCGATGCCGCTGGCAATGCCGCGAACCTCGCCGGCGCCACTGCGACCCCGACAAGCGATTTAGTGGTGGACACAACTACGACCACGCCGCCGGTCACGCCGTCGGGCGAGGACGCGCCTACGCCGCCGCAACCATCCCAGGCCGGTGACATCGTCGGCTTGGTGCTGCAGAATCCAGGCGACACCGCGCTCCCCGCTCGGGAAATCACCTTCGGACAGGAGTTCGCTGCTGGGCAAGTCTCCGTCGGGGAGCAGCTCGTGGCCCGGATCAATGGTCAGGACGTTCCGGTCCAGATGGACGTGAAGTCCACCAACGCGGACGGGTCCGTCAGCATGGCGGTTCTGACGCTCGCTCAGCCGGCGCTCGCCTCGGGTGTCGCGACGGGTGCTATGCTGGCCATCGCGCCCAGCCCCACCCAATCGGCCCCGGCAGTCGATCTCTCGACGCTTGCCAAGTCCGGCTACGATCTCACCGTGGCGCTCAACGTGCAGAACGCAGACGGAACCAGCACGCCCTACCAGGTCAACGCTGGATCCTTGCTCCAGACGGCATTGCAGAACGGGACAGCATCCTATTGGCTGCAGGGCTCGCAGGTGACGGAGGTGCGGGTCGACGCCCCTATTACCAGCTCATTGCACGTGGTCTTCGACATCAGCGAGTACGCCGACGGTAGCACGCAGACGGACGTCGAGTTCGACAACGACAAAGCGCTGCAGTCGACTGGCGGGACCGTCAATTACAGCGCGACCATTCAGCAGAACGGCCAGACCGTCCTGCAGCAGTCAAACCTGACCCAGTATCAGTATCAGGACTGGGACGACGTGGTTTACAGCAACGGCGCGCCAAAGGTGAACGTCGTCCACGATATCAATGCTCTCGAGAAAACCGGCGCGATCCTAGGGTATGACCTGTCGAACCCGCCAGACCCGACACTGGTCGCACAGGCGCAGCAGCAAGCCACTGCCAACCCGTACACGCCACTCGGCAATGCCGGGATCGAGGAATTCTTTGGCCAGACTGGCGGCCGTCCGGACATCGATCCGACCACGCTTTGGAACACGCTTTGGCTCGACACACAGAACGCCTCGGTTGCGACCCATGCACTACAGCAGGCGGAGGAAGCGGGCAGCGTTCCCTGGCATTATTACGATCCGACGACCGCAACGTATGTTACCACGACCAACAACCCAACCCTTTGGGCGGGCGATCCACGCGCCGGGACGGATGGCACCGTGGCTCTCACCCAACCAATCCAATATAACTCGGACGGCAATCAAACGTCGGGCTGGGCACCAGACACCGCCCACGAGCCTAGCCTGTCCTACGACGCGTATCTACTGACCGGTGACCGCTATGATCTCGACCAGCTCGACGCGCAGGCGACGGGCGATATTCTGGAGACCTGGCCCGGCACGCGCGATAACGGGCAGGATCTGGTTGCCAGCGCCAATGCCAACCAGATCCGCGCCGCCGCCTGGTCCCTGCGCGATGTGGTCGAAGCCGCCTATGCGACGCCCGACTCATCGCCGCTGAAGGCCTACCTGACGCAGGTGGAGAACAACAATCTTACCTATCTATGGCAGCAGGCCCAGACATCCAGCGAAGGCCAGGCCTATGGCTATCTAGACCAGCAGGGCGCGACCCTCGGGACTTGGCAGGAAGACTATCTCTCGAGCACGCTTATTCTCGCGGCAGAGCAAGGCAATCAGCTTGCTAAACAGATCGAGGACTGGCAGGTGAACTTCATCGCCGGCCGGTTCCTGTCGGGCAGCCTTGGACTGGACCCATATGACGGCGCCACGTTCTATCTGCCAATCGCTAATGCCGATGGTACCCAATATCAAACATGGGCGCAGATAGAGGCTGCAACGCAGGCCGCGGGCCTGGCCAGCGACGGAACCAGCTTCAGCCCCGCCATACCGGTAAACACGATCCAAGCGTCCTACGGCGTCATGGCCGGGTTGATCACGGTCACCGATTCGCCCGAGGCGATCAAGGCTTACGGCTGGTTGGCGGACCATGCTCAACAGGACCTCAGCCAGGCCGCGTTGGCGCTTGATCCAGATTGGGATATTGCACCTGTGCTGCCAGACGGACAGAAGCTGACGGGCAACAACGTCATCGTCTCGAACGACAAGACAAATGTCACGCTGCACGGTACAAACGCGGACCAATTGATTTACGCGGGTGCTGGGAACGATACAATTACCGGTGGCACCGGGACCAACCTGCTATTCGGCGGCACGGGCAACAATGTCATCCTGGGCGGCTCGGGTATGGACTTCCTTTATGGCGGCACAGGCAGCGATACGATTTACGGCGGTGCGGGAACGAATTACCTGGACGCGTCCTCTGGGCCGACGCTCTTCCAACTCAACCCGGCCGATGCGGCCACTGACTCGATTGCCGGCTTCCGCATCGGGACCGACCATCTGACGATCATCGGCACCCAGTCAGCATCTGCGGTCCTTGGCGCAATGTCCACCCAGGACACCGGTGGCAACACTCTGCTGACGTTCTCGGCTAACCACGTCGTGACCCTGCTTGGCATCACGGTGACGGACGGAACGACTCTCTTCAAGTAGGCAGAGACCAGAGGCCCGGCAGCCCGGACTCTTGTTGTGATTACGCATTGAAACCTGAGAGCCCATCGTGCATGGTCACCCGGACGCGAAAGCCGGGTGTACCATGGATCCAAGCCGTCGGACGGTCCCACTCTCCGGGTGGGGGCGCTATCCGGTCAGCCCCTGCCGGTTGCTCGAGCCGACCCGTAGCGAGCTGACGCAGACAGTCGCCGGGTCGCCAACCCTGATCGCCCGGGGCAACGGCCGAGGCTATGGCGATTGCGCCGTCAATCCCGAATGCACGGTCAGTATGTTGGGATGTGACGGCATGACCACACTCGATAGTGCGAGCGGTGTGCTATCTTGTGAAGCCGGTGCGTTGTTGGCCGACGTCATCGAGCGCTTCGTGCCGCAGGGTTGGTTCCCTCCGGTGACGCCCGGAACCAAGTTCGTCACCATTGGCGGCATGGTCGCGGCAGACGTGCACGGCAAGAACCACCACCGGCACGGTAGCTTCGGCTCGCACGTCGTTGGCCTGGATCTGGCGTTGGCCGATGGCAAGGTGGTGCATTGTTCTCGCGAGCAGAACGCCGAGCTGTTCGCCGCCACCCTGGGCGGTATGGGACTGACCGGCATCATCCTGCGCTGCAGCTTTCGGATGCTGCCGATCCAGAGCCGGGCGATCCGCCGGGTCACCATGCGTGCCCGTAACCTTGATGAGGTCCTCGAACAATTCGAAGTCTCGCAAGACTCGACCTATTCGGTCGCTTGGATCGACTCGCTCGCAAGAGGAACTGCGCTGGGGCGCTCTGTGCTTCAACTGGGCGAACACGCGCAACCGGACGAGCTGTCGGCGAGCGCTCGGCTGCAGCCGCTATACCGGCGCAGTCGGCGTCCCCGTCGGGTGCCGCTGGACTTTCCGTCCTTCGTGCTGAATTCCGGCAGTATCCGCCTATTCAATACCCTGTATTATGCCCGCGCCAAGCCGGGACAAGACCTTGTCGACCTTGACCCGTTTTTCTACCCGCTCGATACGGTTCTCGATTGGAACCGCGTTTACGGCCGGCGCGGGTTTTTTCAATACCAGTGTGTGGTCCCGCTCCAAACCAGCCGAGTGGCGTTGCGCTCTATGCTGGAGCGGTTGCCACATGCAGGCGCTGGATCATTCCTGTCGGTGCTCAAGAGGCTCGGGCCGCAGAGCGGTCCACTGTCGTTTCCGATGGAGGGATACACCCTGGCGCTGGACTTGCCAGTCAACCCGAGAACGCTCGCGGTGGCAGCGGATCTTGACCGCATCGTGAAGGAGCACGGAGGAAGGCTGTACTTGGCTAAGGATGCCCGGATGCCTGCCGCCATGTTAAGCCAGTACCCCGCGCTTGATCGGTTTCGTGCCGCACGGCGTACAGCCGATCCAACCGGCAAGTTCAGCTCCGCCATGTCCCAACGGCTCGGTTTGTGAGAGTGCATGCCGGATACCGAAGCTGGATCGCACAGTGCTCGGCGGCTGTACTGACAGGTGTTGCTTTGTTGCGTGCGCCCGTGGCGCAGGCCGCCGCCGTGTCGGATGCCGCCGTCTGCCAGATAGCGATCGGTGCCGTTGAATCCTCCTGGCATTTGCCGGCGGATTTGTTGCGCGCGATCGGCGTCGTCGAGAGCGGCCGGTTAGACCCGGCGAGCAGGTCGGTCCGACCATGGCCCTGGTCGATTAACATCGAGGGCAATGGCCATCTTTACGCGAATGCTTCGGATGCGATCGCTGCAGTCCGAGTTGCTCAGTCGGCTGGCATCCGGTCGATCGATGTCGGGTGCATGCAGATCAATCTCGAACAGCATCCCAATGCCTTTGCACGGCTTGAAGATGCCTTCGATCCGACCAGCAATGTGCTGTACGGGGCTCGCTTCTTGACCTCGCTACGGGCGACGACGGGCAACTGGGCGTCGGCGGTTGCGGCGTACCATTCAAGGACTCCTGCCCTTGGCCAAGCTTATGTAAGGCAAGTCGTTGCTGAATGGCCGGCCGCGGCTGCTTACGGTATCATTGCCGAAGCCGGGTCGGCTGCGCGGATCATGCAATATGGGGCTACGGCGGCGGACCAGGTCGATCCGGATCACACCCTCACTCCAGCGTTCCGCGCCAGATTGAACGCGGCCGCAGTCTCAGACAGACGCGCGGACGAGTCGTCTCTGCTGGTCAAGCCCGGCACTTTGCTGATCCCGCCGTCCTCCCTGCTACGACAGCCGATACCCCACCCAGTATTATCCCGTCGCGGCAAAGCGGACGGCCGGCGCTGGCTAGAGGCTGGACTGAACTAGGGCTGCCCTGAACGAGTCGGCGACTTTGTCACCGAACCTCCCGGATGCCATTAGATTTGAACGATGCGAGGCGGCCTATTGGCGTGCCGTGCTGATTGTAACTACGCTTTGGGCCTCAAATAGGCATACCGAGCGTATGGATCCTGGGAGAAAGTGACCCCAGTAATCTTCGGGCTCGTGACAATGGTGCGCCCCATGACGACGAGTGGATTAGAGGTCGCGCAAGACTCGGCAAGCT
>CAXTWC010000005.1:0-70126 GCA_964247805.1 uncultured Acetobacteraceae bacterium
CGGACGGCATGTGCTCGCGCATGTAGTTCACGCCGACGTTCATCAGCTCCACCGCATCCAGCGCGGAGCGGCCCAGATGCGGGGCGGCGGCCGCGTGGGAAGCACGGCCGCGGAAGGCGAAATCGACCCGCGTGTTGGCCAGCGCCAAGGCGGGTGCCACCTCGTTGAAGGCGTTCGGGTGCCAGGTGATGGCGATGTCCACGTCATCGAATGCGCCGGCGCGGACCATGAAGGCCTTGGCGGCGCCGCCTTCCTCCGCCGGGCAACCGTAGTAGCGCACCCGCCCCGGCGTGCCCGTCTCGGCCAGCCAGTCTTTCACCGCTGTGGCGGCCAGCATCGCGGCGGAGCCAAGCAGGTTGTGGCCGCAACCATGGCCGTTGCCGTTGCCGGGAATGGGGCGGTGCTCGGCGACCCCGGCCTCCTGGCTCAGGCCGGGCAGGGCGTCGTATTCACCGAGGAAGGCGATCACCGGGCCGCCTTCGCCCGCCTCGCCGACCACGGCGGTGGGGATGTCGGCGACGTTCTCGGTCACCTTGAAGCCCTGGCGGTGCAACTCGGCGATGTGTTCGGCCACCGAGCGCTTCTCGGTATAGCAGGTCTCCGGCATGCCCCAGACGCGGTCGGACAGGGCGATCAGGTCGTCCCGCTTGGCGTCCACGTGGGTCCAGATCGGTTCGGCGTTCTGCATAGCTTCGTGCTCCTTCGGTCAGGCGGCCAGGCGCTCGGTATCGCCGCCGAGCTTGGCCTTGAGGAATGCGGCGGCAGCGTCCATCGATTGTGCGCTTTCTGGCATCCCGAACAATTGCCACACATGGGGCACCACCGGCCAGGTCTGCAGAACAGTCTCCGTCCCGGCAGCGTGGGCGCGCTCGGCCAGGCGGCGGCTATCGTCCAGCAGCACCTCGTAGGTCCCGGCGTGGATCAGCAAAGGCGGCAGCCCGTGCAGCTCGGCATACAGCGGCGAGGCGAGCGGGTTGCGGGGATCGGCCCCGGCGAGATACGGCGCCACCGCGCGCTCCATGCCCTCGCCGTGGAACATGGCGTCGCGTTTGGTGTTGGTACGGAGGGTCTCACCAGTGCCCGCAAGGTCGGTCCACGGCGAGAACAGCACGGCGGCGGCGGGCATCGGATCCCCGGCGTCCCGCAGCGACAGCAAGGTGGCCAGGGCCAACCCGCCCCCCGCCGAGTCGCCCCCGATGGTGAGGCTGGCGGCTGGGATGCCGCTGGCGAGCAGGCCGCGATAGGCGGCAACCGCGTCCTCGATGGCAGCGGGGAAGGGGTTCTCCGGGGCCAGGCGGTAGTCGGGCGCGAACACCTCGAAGCCGCGCCGGGCAAAGCCGCCGGTGATCGGACGATGGGTTTGTGGCGAGCAGGCGAAGTATCCACCACCGTGCAGATACAACAGCGTCCCCGCCGCCCCGCCGGATACCGGGCTCGACCACTCGCCCTCGATGCCGCCGATCCGTTTGGTCGACGCCGTCACGCCCGGGAGGACCTTTTGCTTGACCGCGCTCATCGTGGCGCGTGCCCGGTCGAGATTGGTCTCGGTACTCAGCTGGCGCTTCACGCGGACCTTGAGGAACAGCACGATCAGATGAGCCTGCCAGCTTGCCATCATTTCATCCTAGTGTGGTCGAGGCGGGGTGCGGGGAAGCGGGACGCTTTCGCATGCGCTTACGCATCAGCGCGTAGTAGCCGATCGGGGCGAGACGTTGGGCGATGTCGATGATCTTCGCATCGCGGCCGATCAGGATCCGGGTCTCGCGGCGGAGGATGCCTTGCACGATGCGGGCGGCGGCGGCCTCGGGGGTCGTCACCAAGCTTCTGCTGAACCGCTTGAGCGCTCTCTCCGCATCTGCCGGGGCAATGTCGGCGCTGACCCGCGCATTGCGGGCAATGTCAGTCGCCACTCCGCCGGGGTGCACGACACTGACCCCCACGCTGGTGTTCTCCAACTCGTGCGCCAGGGCCTCGCTGAAGCCCCTGATGGCGAACTTGGCGGCGGAGTAGGCGGTTTGGCCGGCAGGGGCCACGATGCCGAACAGCGAGGATACGTTCACCAGTTGCGCCGCTTCCTCGGTGAGCAAGTGGGGCAGGAAGGCGCGGGTGGCGTGCACGGCGGCGGTGAAGTTGATGGCCATCAGCCAGTCGAAATCGGCCGGGCTGGTCTGGAGGAAGTCGCCCATCAACGCCACGCCCGCGTTGTTGACCAGCACATTGACCCGGCCGTGTTCCGCCAGCACGGCGCCGGGCAGGGCGGCGATACAAGCGGTATCGGTCACGTCCAGGACGTGCTCGCTCACGGTGACCCCGACCTGACGCGCTTGCCCTGCCGTGCTGGCCAGGCCGGCTGGGTCCCGGTCGACCAGGGCCAGCGCGCAGCGTCGCCCCGCCAAGTCCAGCGCCAGGGCCCGACCGATGCCGCCAGCCGCCCCGGTGATGACGGCCACGCTCCCGGCCAAAGGGAATTCTGCCTTCGCCAAACACTCGCTCCCGCGCCGCCTCGACCCTAACTGGCGCCAACTGCGCGGTTCAACAAGGCAAGTGCTGCGGACTTACGGTTTGGCCGCGGGGCTGGCGACCGTGCCGAACCGGTCGGTCAGGGCGCTGATCATACCAAGCACGCGCTTGCGGTTGGAGCCGTTGTCCGGGATCACGTCGAAGCGGGTCCGGGAGAAGATCACGGCACGGCTGGTGGTGTCGCTGGCCGGCACTGCCTGCACGATCACGCTGTCCGGGTCGTTCATCGCCCGGCTGCGCACGAGGAAGGCAGCCTGCTGTTGCTCCGGATGGGCACTCACCAGCCAGGTTCGCGGTTCGGCCGCCAGGATCACCTGCATGGCGTCGAACAGCTTGGCGGCGGAAACCGGGAAGACCGGCGTGATGACGCTCGGCTTCGGCGTCCAGTCGGCGGGCGCGGCGAGCACGGCGCTGCCGTCTATGGTGCCCAGATCCGCGTGCATGTCCACGACCGGGTAGGCGCCTTTGGACTCAGGCGGACCCTGGACGGCGCAGGCCGCGAGCAGGCCCAGGACGAGCATTGACGCGAGGCTGGACGTGACGGAGGTGCGCATCGCCACTCCTTACCCCGCAATTGCCCGGCGACGAAGAGAGCGCGGCGGCGATGGGCTAGCGGTGTGCCCGCTTCACCCACAGCCCGTGCGGGTGAAGGATGTTGTGGTGCGTCTCGACCAGGGTGACCGGGACCTGCCGAACGGGAATGTCGGCGTGATAGGCCGGTGGGGGCATGCGTTGCGGCGGCATCATGGTCGCGGCAATGGCCCCGGGTGCGACGGCATGGATCAGCGAGGACAGTGCCGCACCCGGCACGGAGGCCGAGGCAGTTATCGTGGGGAGCGGCGGTTCCGAGGCGGGGATCTGCGGCATCGTCAATGGGAGCGGAACGCTGGCGAAGCTCTGCGGCGACGACTCACCGGCTGGAGGTGCCGATGGAGAGTCGAGCTTCGCGATCACAGCGCTCGTGACTTGCGATCCGACCGCTAGGAAGACGGGATATACGACCGTCTGGAGTGGGTTCGCCAACCCGAGCGGGACCATGATCACGCCGTAAGCCAGGCAGCCAGCGGAGACGAGTGCCACGCCGCGCAGCCCCCCCATGGAGAACCCCAGGAAGGAGTCGAACAGGCGGCCAAGGTCGAACCAGCGCGTGTCGAAGCCGAAATGATTGGACAGGCCACGCACCAGGCGCCACGCGATAACGCCGCCCGCAAGTGCCATGAGGGGGCTGCCCGGCTGCCCGAGCTCGTGCACGAAGGGGATGTTGCTGATGACCCAAGCCATCGCGATCCCGGCGATACAACCCAAGCAGGACGCCAACTCGACCGGTGCACCCCGGATCAAGCCCAGGACGGCGAGGCAAATCGGGATCGATGCCAGCGCTGTGTCGAGAAGCCCGAAACCCGGGGGCATGCTAAAAGACCTCCAACTTCCTTGTCGTCCTGACCCTAGTCTTTGACGGAGAACGATTTCTAAACAGTGAAGGGTCTCCCGCGCGTCCCCCATTCCGGGTACGGTAGGACAAGATGGTCTCGATTCTCCCCGCCGATCTCTCTGAGCTGCTCGGGCTCTCGTCGGCGGCTGTGTTCTTGTTGGATCGGGTCGGGCAGGTGCTCTACGCCAGCCCGGCTGCAAACCACCTGCTGACCCAGTTGCGCATGCTGTCCATTCGGGACGGGGTTCTGACCGCGCGGCGCAAAGGGGAAGACAGGGAGATCCGGGACGCTTTGGTGAGCCTGTCGCCGCAGCATCCGGACGGCACCGTGTGCCTGCGCAGCCGGGAGGGCTTCCCGATCATCCTGATGGACCTGAGATTGCTCGCTAGCGGTCGTATCGCCGCGCGATTGACGGACCTGACAGCGCGGCCGGTACCGTCCTTCGAGCGGCTACGCCATGTCCTCGGTCTGACACCGGCCGAGTCGCGGGTTGCTTCGGCCATGTTGGCCGGGTTGGGGCTCTCGGCGATCGCCAGCAAGAACGGCGTGGAGCCGGAGACGGTGCGGAGCCAGGCCAAGCGCATCCGAGCCAAAGCCGGGGCGCATTCGCAGAACCAGCTGCTGAGCATCTTGGCGGCGATGGGCGCTGGACTGGGTAGCGCGGACTAGCACCTACTGCGTCACCCTGCGGGATGACGTGGCACGTTCTTCGACTATCGGACGGGATGGTGCCCAGGGGCGGAGTCGAACCACCGACACTGCGATTTTCAGTCGCATGCTCTACCAGCTGAGCTACCTGGGCAACGCTGGAAGCGGCGCATGTAGCCGATGCCGCCGGAGGGATCAAGCCGCCGAATCAGGCCTCGCCGGCTTCATCTTCCTCCGGACGCGCTGGCACGCGGTATTGGCCGGTGAACCAGCGGCCGAGATCGATGTCGGCACAGCGCGGCGAGCAGAACGGGCGGGTCTTCGGGTCCGGCTTGCGGCCACAGATGGGGCAGGCTTCAGCCACGCGGGCGCTCCTCGATGATGGTGGCGCACGGGGGCAGCGCCGGATCGGAACGCAGCACAAGGGGTTGGCCGAGCCGGTTGGCAAGAGCCGGGAGCGCCACCGGATCGGCTTCCAGTGCCGAGACCACGTCCGGCGCAGCCCGCAACCGTGGCGGATTGGGCGACCCGGCGACGGCAGCGATAGCCCGCAGCGCCGCGAGCCCGGCAGCGTGGGGGCCCGTCAGCATCTCATGCAGCGGGGGGTGGGAGCGCGGGCGCTGGATTTCGGCCAGGCCGCCCGATGTGAAGCCCAACAATCTTGGTTTTGCGGGGTCGGGCGCCAAGGCGTCGCGCAACGCGTCAGCAAGGGCGGGGCGGCGGCGCAGGGGGAGCCCGGCCAAGTCGATCAGGATCGCGCCCGACAGGTTGCGAAGCCGGATCTGGCGGGCCAAGGCGGGGAGGGCGGCGCGGTTCGCCGCTTCCTGCTTGGGCTGTTTGGCTTCACGGCCAGACGTCGCGGCGGCCATGTCCATGTCGATGGCCACCAGGGCGGCCGTCGGTTCGATACTAGCCCGCAGCCCGCCAGGGAGTGCTACGACCCGGTCCGAGAGGGCGGCAATCGCGGTCTGCAGCGCCTCGTCCCAGGGTTCGCCGAGCTGCAGGCGGTCGCCGAGCGACGGGCGGAATGTCGCGAACACCGCCGGGTCGTCGACGATCACGGGACCGCCATGGCGGGCGGCAAGGCGGAGCAGCGGGTTCGGTCCGCCCCGCAGCAAGGCCGGCGAACCTGTGCCTGGGTCCTCCTGCAGGGCGGTGAGGCGTGGGCCTTTGCCACCTTGTGCCGCCCGGAGCACCTGCACGGCCAGGATGTCGCCAACGCTCCGGCCTGCCGCGCCGGCGCTGTCGGGTAGGAAACCATCTGCGCCGCCGATGGCCACGAAAGCGCCGGCCATACCGGGCACGACGGCAATAATCCGGCCGCGATGGACATCGTCCACACCGTCCGGCCGGCCTGGGCGCCAGATGGCGTAGTCCACCAACTCGCCGTCCTGTACCGCTGCGACCCGAATCTCCCCGGGGCTGCACGCGGCGTGGAGGCTCATCGAGGCGACGGACAGTGCGGGTTCACGGCCGCAGCCAGCCTTGCCCCCGAAGCAACTGTGCCGTCTCGAACAGCGGTAGACCCACCACGCCGCTGTAACTGCCGGACAGGAAGCGGATGAAGCCGGCAGCCCGGCCCTGGATGGCGTAGCCGCCGGCCTTGCCCTCGCCTTCGCCGCCGCCGGCATAGTCGCTGATCTGCGCCTCGGTGAGCCGGGCAAAGCCGACCACGCTGTCCACCAGCCGTTCGGTGGACCGGCCGTCGGGGCCAAGCAGCACGACCGCTGTCAGCACGTGGTGGCGGCGGCCCATCAGCAAGCGGAGGCAGCGCGTCACCTCGGCCGCATCGACAGCTTTCGGGAGGATACGCCGGCCTAGCGCCACTACCGTGTCGGCGGCGAGCGTGAACCCACCGGCCTCGTGGACGAACGCCGCCTTATCCCGGGCCAACCGCGCGGCATATAGGCGCGGCGGCTCGTCTCGGGCTGGAGTTTCGTCCAGGTCGGCGGGTCGGATCTGGTCGGGGACGACGTCGATCTGCGCCAGCAAGGTGAGGCGGCGCGGGCTGGCCGAAGCCAGCGTCAGGGGCAGGCGAGCCGAGCGACTTGAAGCAGCCGAATTGCTACTTGAAACGGAACGTGATCCGGCCCTTGGACAGGTCATAGGGCGTCATTTCGACATTGACCCGATCGCCGGCCAGCACGCGGATGCGGTTCTTGCGCATCTTGCCCGACGTGTGCGCCAGGATGCTGTGCTCGTTGTCCAGTTTCACGCGGAACATCGCGTTGGGCAGCAGCTCCAATACGGTGCCGCTGAATTCGATCATATCCTCTTTAGACATGCATGATCCCGATTTGCCCTCAAACCCTGTTGACGGGGCGGAACATGATGTTGCAGACGCGCCGGGTCAAGCGTGAGGCGGCTGTCCCAAGCGCATGGCAACGCTGCGAGCGTGCGCCTGCAGCCCCTCGGCCTCCGCCAACGCCACCGCGGCGGGCCCGATCCGCGCCAGTGATTCGCGGTCCGCTTCGACCCAGGTGGTGCGTTTGACGAAGTCGTACACGGACAATCCGGAGGCGAAACGCGCCGTCCGTCCGGTCGGCAGGACGTGGTTGGGGCCTGCCACGTAGTCACCGAGCGCCTCCGGGCAGTCCGACCCCAGGAAGGCGGCGCCGGCGTGACGGATACGGGCGAACAGGGCTGGCGGGTCGGCCACCATGATCTGCAGGTGCTCGGGCGCCAGGCGGTCGGTGAGGGCGACGCCTTCCTCCCAGTCCCGCACCAGGATGATGCAGCCGTGGTCGCGCCACGAGGCGGCGGCTTCTGCCCGGCTGAGGCTTTTCAGCTCGGCGGGTACGGCGTGGGCGACGGCGTCGGCGAGCGCCGGGTCGTCGGTGATCAGGATGGCCTGCGCGCTCTCGTCGTGCTCGGCCTGGGCGAGCAGATCCACGGCGATGCGGTGCGAGTTGGCGGTTCGGTCGGCCAGGATGACGACCTCGGAGGGGCCCGCGATGCCGTCGATGCCGACCTGGCCGAACACCTGGCGCTTGGCCTCCGCGACATAGGCGTTGCCCGGGCCCACGATGCGATCCACCGGGGCGATGGTGGCGGTGCCGTATGCCATGGCTGCAACAGCCTGGGCGCCGCCGATGCGGTAGACCTCGGTCACTCCGGCCCGGCGCGCAGCGGCCAGCACCAGCGGGTTCAGCGCCCCGCCCGGCGTCGGCACGCACATCGCCAGCCGTGCCACCCCGGCGACCCGGGCGGGAATCGCGTTCATCAACACCGAGGACGGGTATGCCGCCTTGCCGCCGGGCACATACAGGCCCACCGCGTCCAGTGCGGTCCAGCGCATGCCCATGCGGATGCCGGCATCGTCGGTGGTCTCGATATCCTGCGGCAGTTGCAGACGGTGGAAGCGTTCGATCCGCGTGGCGGCCAAGTCCAGCGCGGCGGCAAGCTCGTGCGGGATGGCGTTGGCAGCGGCGTCGATCTCGTCGGAGCCGATGCGCAGGTCAGCCGGGTCCAGCACGTGCCCGTCGAACTGGTGAGTGAAGTCGCAGAGTGCCGCGTCGCCCCGGTCACGCACGGCGGCGATGATGGCGGCAACCGGCCCGTCCACCTTGGCCGTGGTGTCCCGCGCCTGTTGCAGCAACGCGTCGAACGCGGCGGGGAAGCCCGGGTCGGAGGTGTCGAGCCGCTTCACGCCGCCAAGGCCGTGCGGAATCGCTCGATCCAGGCGCCAACCGCTTCAGGCTGGGTCTTGAGCGCCGTGCGGTTTACCACCAGGCGGCTGGAGACATGGGCGATCACCTCGCCTTCCCGCAGCCCGTTGGCGGCCAGGGTGGACCCGGTCTGTACCAGGTCCACGATGAGTCGGGACAGTCCGAGGCCCGGGGCTAGTTCCATCGCGCCGTTCAGGTGCACCACGTCGGCGTGGATGCCGCGGGCGGCGAAGTGGCGGCGGGCGATGTTGGGGTATTTCGTCGCGATCCGGACCCGGGACCAGCTTTCATACTCCGCCGTGTCGATCCAGTCCGCCGGGCCGGCAACGCTGACCCGGCAGTGGCCGATGTCGAGATCTAGCGGCGCATACAGCTCGGGATAGTCGAACTCCATCAGCACGTCGGAGCCACAAATGCCGATCTGCGCCCCACCAAATGCCACGAAGGTCGCGACGTCGAAGGGACGGACGCGCACGACGTCGAGCGCCGGGTCGTCGGTTGGGAAGCGCAGGCGACGCGAGTCTTCGTCCAGGTAGTCGGGTGCGGGGTGGACGCCAGCGCGGGCCAGCAAATTCCCGCACTCGTTCAGGATGCGACCCTTGGGAAGGGCGAGCACCAACGGGCTGGTTTGCTGGGGAGCCAAGGCTGCGGCCGGAAAGAGGGCGGACATTCGTGCCTCAGGTCGAAATTGGTCGGCGCAGTAACACTAGGCCGGGGGTTGAAGCTAGGCCGCGCGCAGGAGGTCTGCCCCGCGCGGCGGCCCGTTCAGCGGACGTTGCCGTACGAGGGTGCGCCCAGCCCCGGGCAGGAGCACTGCGCACCAATCGGCAGGGATTGCGGTAGGGCGCAGGTGTATACGCCGGCATAGCAGGTCGCACCGAGTGCCACCTGGGTCGCGCCCGGAAGTGCGTAACCGGGCTGCGGTTGTGCGTATCCGGGCTGTTCGGCGTATCCGGGCTGTTGCGGTGCATAGCCGGGCTGTTGGGCATAGCCGGGGGGCTGGGCATAGCCGGGAGGCGGGCCACCCGGTGCGTAGCTCACCGGGCCGGGAGCTGGCGCGCCGACGCATCCGGCGAGGGCGAACAGCGCAGCGATAACGGTGGGACGGGCGAGACTGCCCATGGGCGTGCTCCTTCGGTTCAGGCACCAAAGCGCGAGCGAGGACGAAAGTTCATCCCGCTACCCACCGCGGCGAGCCAACTGCAAACGTCCCTCGCCTGCGAAGCCGGGGAGGGGGACCATGCGCTTGCATGGTGGAAGGGGCACACGCCCGCATGGACGCTGCCCAGCGCCCCCTCCGTCGACGGCACCGCCACCTCCCGCGAATGGGGGGAGGACCTGATTAGCTGGCGAGTTTGGCTAGCAGCCTGGCGTGGCTGCGCAGGCCGTGGTGGAAGCAGCGCCACTCGAACTTCTCGTTGGGGCTGTGCACCTGGTCGTCCGCCAGGCCGAAGCCCATCAGCAGCGAGTCCACCCCCAGGATGCGGCGCATGCTCTCCACTACGGGGATGGAGCCACCACTGCCCATCAATACCGCCGGGCGGCCATATTCGTCGGCCATTGCCTCCCGCGCGGCGGTAACGAAATGGCTGCCGGTCGGGATCTCCACGCCGGGTGCGGAGCCGAACAGCTCGAACGTAACGCGCGCGTCGGCCGGTGTCCGGTCCGCGACGAAGCGCTTGAATGCCTCGAACACGCGGGCCGGATCCTGCCCGGGAACCAGCCGGAACGAGATCTTGGCCGACGCCTGCGCCGCGATCACCGTCTTGCTGCCGGCGCCGGTGTAGCCGCCCCAGATGCCATTGATGTCGGCCGTCGGACGCGCCCACATCCGCTCCAACGACGAGCGGCCCTGCTCGCCGACAGGCACCGACAAGCCGATGTCGCCCAGGAACTTCGACTCGTCGAAGCCAAGCGACTGCCATTCCGCGAGCTGGTCCGGCGTTGTGTCCGCGATGCCGTCGTAGAAGCCGGGAAGCTGAATGCGGCCCTCGGCATCGTGCAGCCCGCCCAGGATCCTGGTCAGCGCGTTGATCGGGTTGAGCGCACTGCCACCGAACAGCCCGGAATGCAGGTCCTTATCGGCGGCGTGCAGCGTCATCTCCACATACACCATGCCCCGTAGGCGAGTGGTGACCGCGGGGGTGTCGATGTCCCACATGCCCGTGTCGCTGATGATGGCGATGTCGGCGGCCAGCGCGTCCTTGTGCTCGGCCAGGAACGGCTCGAGGTTCAGGCTGCCCACCTCTTCCTCGCCCTCGATCAGCACGGTGGTGGGGCAGGGGGGCCCGCCCGCTGCCTCGTGCCAGGCGCGCAAGGATTGCAGCCACATCATCACCTGGCCTTTATCGTCCACCGCGCCACGAGCGGAGATGCGGGGTCCGTGCGGGCCTTCGCTGAGCACCGGGTCGAAGGGCGGCGTGGTCCATAGCTCGAGCGGCTCGGCCGGCTGCACGTCGTAATGGCCGTAATACAGCAGGCGCGGGCCGGCCCCGGTACCCTTGTGATGGGCCAGCACCACCGGGTGCCCGGCGGTCGGCAGCACCTTTGCCTCGAACCCGATCGCCGCCAGCTCGGCGCGCAACCACTCCGCCGCACGGGCGCAATCCGCCGCGTGCTTGGGCTGGGCGCTGACGCTGGGGATGCGCAGCAGGTCGAACCAGCGCGCGCGGGTGGCGTCCAACCCGGCCTCGATCCGGTCCAGGACGGCCGGTAGGGATGAACTCATGCCTTACACTCCGTAGGTATTGAGGAACATGGTGACCGCCGCGTCCACCACCCGGACGAACAGCGTCTCGTCGGCTTCGGCCAACAGTCCGAGGCGGCGCATCATGCCGATCCGGGTCTGGCATAGCGCGAAGAACTGCTCGGCGGCGAACACCGGGTCGGCGATGCGCAGGCGGCCGGCCTCTGCTTGGCGGTCAAGCCACGCCGCCATGAAGCCGGTCGCACGCGACGGCCCGGCGTCGTAGAAGGCGCGCGCCAACTCGGGGAACTTCGCCGATTCGGAGACGGTCAGGCGGTAGATCGTGAGCCCGGTCTCCGACATCATCATGCGGACCATGCGCATTCCGATGGCCCGCAAGCCCTGGGTCGGGTCGCCATCGGGGTCGGTGGTGTCGAAGACATGGGCGAGCTTGGCCTCGCACTCGCCGCCCACCCAGGCCGCAAACAGCTCCGCCTTACCGTCGAAGTAGTTGTACAGTGTGCCCTTCGACACCCCGGCGCGGGCGGCGATGCGCGACATGCTGGCGCCTTCGTAGCCGTCCTGCGAAAAGACCGTCGCGGCGCCGCGCAGGATCTGGCGCTGCTTTTCTGGGGAGAGAACGTCCGTGTCCGACATCAAACTGACGCACGACTCCCTGACCGTTAACTTGACCTTCGGGCCAAACCGGGGTTGTTGTCAAAGCGCTGACCGAACCGATCGGTCACTCGCCGGACATACCCTGTTGTCCCGCCGGAGGTAAGACCACTCGTGAAGCTTCTTCCTATCGCTCTGGCAGCCTCGGTGCTGGGCGGCTGCACACTCGGCCCGAACTTCAAGGAGCCGAGTGTCTGGGCGCCGTCCACCTGGTTCGCCAGCCGCCCGGCGCCGCCTCCGCCGACCCCGAGCCAGCCGGTGCCGGAGCCGATCGACGCGGCGTGGTGGCAGTCGTTCAACGACCCGATCCTGACCCGGCTGGAGGAACAAGTCGCGCGGTCCAACCTCGATATACGACTGGCCACGGTGCGCCTGCAGGAGAGCCGGTTGCAGCGTGGGGTGACCGCCGCCGACGAGTATCCGAACCTAAACGCCAACGCCTCCTACACCCGCGAGCGGATCGCGCAGCGTGGTGTGATCGGCCTGCTCGGCGGCTCGTCCAGCGGCACCAGCAGTTCGAGCGGCAGCAGCACGCCGGGCACCAGCGCCAACGGGCTGACCGGGACCAGCGGCGGTGTGCCCACCAGCACCACGGGGGGCTCGCATTTGCCGGCGTTCAACCTGTTCCAGTCCGGCTTCGACTCGTCGTGGGAGATCGACTTCTGGGGCCGGGTGCGGCGCGAAGTGGAGTCCGCCGACGCCAACATCGACATGTCGGCGGAGGCGCGCCGCAACGAGATGGTGACGGTGCTGGCCGAGCTTGCCAACGATTACATGCAGTTGCGTGGCCAGCAGACCCTGTTGCAGATCGCGCGCGACACGTTGGCCAGCGAGCAGCAGAGCCTCCGCATCACGCAGGAGCGCCAACGCGGTGGCCTGACCACGGGGCTGGACGTGGCCAACGCGTCGGCCCAGGTCGGCAGCACGGGCGCGCAGATCCCGCAATTGGAGGCGCAGGTCGCGGTCTCGATCAATGCGATCAGCCTGTTGCTTGGCGAAACGCCGGGTGCGCTGCGGGACCAGCTCGCCGAGGCCAAGCCGGTGCCCCCGGTCCCGCCCGCGGTGCCGGTGGGGCTGCCGTCGGAACTGGCCGCGCGCCGTCCGGACATCCGCCGGGCCGATGCCAACCTGCACGCCGCCACCGCCGACATCGGGCAGGCGGAGGCCGATTTCTTCCCCAAGGTGACGTTGTCGGGCAGCATCGGGGTGCAGGCGATCCGGTTCAAGGATCTGGGCAATGTCAGCCCGTTCGGCGCGCTGCAGTTCTCCGGCGGCCCTTCCGTCAGCATCCCGGTGTTCGAGGGCGGGCGGCTGAAATACACCCTCGACCTGCGCAAGGCGCAGCAGCAGGAAGCGGCGGTGCAGTACCAGCAGACGGTGCTGCAGGCCTTCCACGATGTGGACAATGCGCTGACCAACTACAGCGCCGAGCAGCAGCGCCGCGAGCAGCTGGCCCGTGCCGTGGACCAAGCCCGGATAGCGCTGTCACTAGCCCGCCAGCAGTATGTGCAGGGGCTGTCGACCTTCCTGGACGTGCTGACGGCGCAGCGGACCGAACTCGACGCCGAGCAGCAGTATGCAAACAGCACGGCGACGGTGTCTGGTGACCTGGTGCAGCTCTACAAGGCGCTAGGCGGCGGCTGGGAGACGAGCTTCCCCCGCGGCACCCCGGCCGAGCAGGCTCCGCTGCTGTTCGTGAAACCGTAACCAACGTTCCTCCCCCACATAGCGGGTGTGGGGGACAATGCGCATGCATGGTTGAGGGGCCGGGGGGAACTGGCTGTGCCGTCTCCGTCTGCTTCGCCGCCACTTCCCCCGTGACGAACGGGGGGGAGGAACTGACCGGCTCTGCTCCCCCAGCGAGGGAGGAAACGCGGAAGCGTCAGTAGGCTTTGCCGCTGCTGCTCACGATTTCCCGCAGCAGGGTGCGGACGATGATCTTCAGATCCAGCCCGAGCGACCAATTATCGATGTAGTACAAGTCCTGCGCCACGCGCTCCACGATCTCGCGTTCGGTGCGGGTCTCGCCGCGCAAGCCTTGCACCTGTGCCCAGCCGGTCAGGCCTGGCTTCATGCGATGCCGCGCCTGGTAGTGCGGCACGACCTCGTGGAACAGGCGGTTGCCGGCCCGGGTGGTGGCGAGATGCGGGCGTGGACCCACCAGCGACATATCGCCGCGCAACACGTTCCAAAGCTGAGGCAGCTCGTCGAGGCTGAAGCGGCGTAGCCAGTATCCAATGCGGGTGACCCGGCGGTCGTTGGCCGTCGCCTGGACCGACTCGTCATTGTCCGGCCGGCAATACATCGTGCGGAACTTGAGCATGGTGAACGGGATGCCGTTGAACCCCTCCCGCTCCTGCCGGAACAGGGCGGGGCCCGCCGACTCCAGCTTCACCAGCACCGCGATGACGGCGATCAACGGCAGGGCGAGCACCAGGAACACGGCACTCGCCAATCGATCGAAACAGGCCTTCTTGAACGCCGGCCAGTCCTTCAGCGGGCGGGATGAGACCGAGAGCACCGCGCTCGAGCCCAGCGTCGTGAACTGGGCGCCGGCATAGGACAGCGCCGTGATGTCGGTGGTCAGGAACACGTCGGTCGCGATACCGGCGAGCTGCCGGCGGATCTCGGCGATGCGGTCGGTGGCGCTCAGCGGCAATGCGATCACGATCGCATCGAGCGGCGTCCGCTTGGTGAATGCCACCAGCTCGCTGACGCTGCCGCGGAGCCATGTGCGGGCCACGTTGGCTGGCAACCGGGTCGTCCGGTCGTCATACACGCCAACGATGGCGATGGATGGATTGCCGGCAGTGTCTTCGATGAATTTCAGGCTCGCCGCATTAGCCCCGACCAATGCTACCCGGGTGGATAGGCGCCCAGCGCGGTCGTGCGTCTGCAACTGCCAGCCCACAACGGATCGGAAGGCCAGTAATGTCGCACCGCTGCCCAGTCCCCAAGCGAAGGGCTGCGTCAACAAGTAAGGCAGGTCGGGCGTGTGGTGATGCAGCAGGAGCAATGTCGCGACCGAGGCGAGAACTCCGGCACCGACGCACAGGCCCAACTGGGAGAGCTGAGAGAACGGGTCGAGCAAGGCCGCCAGACGATAGATCTTCAGCCGCTCGGCTACGGCGCGCGCCACGGCGATCGCGATCGCGCTGACGACGACGAACTCGCCCCAGGGCGGGATTCCGCTGACGCGCCGAAGCGCCACTCCGATCGCAAGGGAGGCCACGGCCATGCAAAACAGGTCTGCCGCACGACAAAGCCCAGACACCACCGGTATCGAGAGAGTAGGCCCCTCGAAGCGAGCCGGCTTACGCGTTGCCGGTTCGGCGATGACGGTGGGCTTCGCCTGAGGCCGGCGAGTCATCGACTGATCCCAAAACCTACTCAACAAAGTGGGTGCTCCGGACGGTAGAACGCGCAGGCCAAGTGGTTAATTTTGAGACAATACAACCACATTGACGCTCTATACCCGGATGGCACGCCCTGTCATGGGGAAAGTCGATGCCGGATCGTCAAGATCGCGTTATTGCAAAGTTGTCGTTCCCCCAACATCAGGCGCGTGCGCAGGGCTGGGCCGCTTTCAATGCCGCATGGCGGAAACGGTTAGGGCGCTCTGCCACCGGCGGAGAAGGTGACTTGGACCCGCACACAGGTGCTGCCTTCGCTGCGATCGACTGTAACGGCGTTCGGCGTTCGAGCCATCGCGGCAATCAGGCGCATGCCCAGGCTCGATCCGGCTGCGAAGTTGGGTTTTTCCGTAAAGCCCGCACCGCCGTCACGCACGAGCACCTCGACACCCGCCGGGGTCCGACGCACCGAGACCCGAATCGGCGGCGCGCCGTATTTCAGCGCGTTCGTCACCAATTCGACCGCAATCAGCCCGATGGGCGTGACGTGCTCGGGCGGTAGCGTCATCGGTTCGACGTCGACCGCCGGCGGCTCCGCATTGCCGATCGACATACAGATGCTCGTCAGCAGCCCGGTGAGGTAGGGGCCGACGTCGACCCGCTCGATCGCACCGTCCTCGTAAAGCCTTTGATGGATGGCCGCGATCGAAAGGATGCGCGCCGCTGCGTCGTTCAGCCGGGAGCGCTCGCCCTCGTCCTCGACGGAGCGGGCCTGCAGGTGGAGCATCGTCTGCACCAATTGCAGGCTGTTCTTGATGCGGTGATGGACCTCCTGCATCAGGATGTCCTTCTCGCGCAGCAGGGTGGCCTGGCTCTCCACCTGCCGCTGCCGCTCGAGCGCCGCTGCAACCACATTGGCCAGCGCTTGCATAAAGGCGGTATCGTGTGTGGTGAACTGCAACCGGTCGGAGCTGTCCGCCTCCAGCACTCCGAACGGCAACCCACCGTCATCCGCGATGATCACATTGATCGCGCGATGGATCCCATGCTCCGCCAGCACGGCGGGCGTCCGGAACCGCGACTCGTGCGAGAGATGGTTCGAAACCACTGGCATCTTCGTTTGCAATGCGAACCCGGCGGGGCTCGCGATATCTGCCCCGATGACGGCATGCCCAACGACTCCCGGGTTCCACCCCACGCCACTACACAGCAAGAAATCCTGCGTTGCGTGGCGATAGGCTAGGACCTTGGCGTATTTGGTGCCCAAACCGCGTGCCGCGACCTGACATGCCTGATCGAGCACCCGCTCGATACCCGGCGCACGCAACGCAAACAACCCGAAGGCAGCGACCAACTCCTGCTGTTGGAGGCGCACGACGAGCTCCCGCTCCGGCGCGCTTCGTTGCTCTTCCAGATCGACAACGACGTTGTTTTGAGTCGGTTGCTCGACCGCTCGCATCGGCACGGTGGGACCAGTCGGGGTCGCGCTCGTGTTCACCATTTGGTGATACACGGTTCGCGTCGTGGGCTCAACGATGTCGTTCGAACGGTTGGGTGGACAACGGCTCCCACGGCCCGCCCACATACGCCCAAAGCTGCAACCCAGTGGCATGACCCCCGTCCGGGAGTGGCTGCGCCTGCAGCTCGGCATGGCTTGCTCGCGCGGACGCGGCTGCGACCTTGTTCTGGACGGTGACGTGCGGCTTCCAAGGCTGCCGATCCTGCGCCGTCAGCCATGGCTGCCATTCAGCGGCCAGGCGCTGCCGAACCGCAGCGACGCCGGGCATGTGCAGCGAAAAGGCTGTGCCGCGGCCGAGGAAGCGCAGGCCGGTTACGGCAAACGGGGTGATCGGCACGTCGCCGCAGACCTCCGTCACACGGTGCAGGATCTCGCCCCAATGCTCGCCGGGCAGGTGATGGAACACGGTGACGTGCGCCGACAGGTAATTGAGTTCCACCGGAAACAGTCGCTGGCGCAAGCGGTCGAAGCGGTCCTGCGACGCCGGGTCGAGCGCCACCGTCATGATGATCGGGGTGGGCAGGCTGGCCGGCGAGGGCGGGCTGCTCAACGGCCCCGGAAGACCGGCGGGCGCTTCTCGACGAAGGCTTTGGCGGCCTCCTTGTGGTCCTCGGTGGTCCCGGTCCGGGCCTGGCCGAGCGCCTCCATGTCCAGCACCGTGCCGAGTGGTTCGGTCTCAGCGGCGTGCAGGTTCCGCTTCATGTAGGCGAACGCGATGCGCGGCCCGTCGGCGATGCGGCGCGCCATGGCCATGGCCTCGTCCATCAGCGCGGCGTCTTCCACCACCTGGGTCACGATGCCGAGTCGCGCCGCTTCGTCCGCATCGACCTGTGGGTTGAGGTAGTACATCTCGCGCGCCTTGGCCGTGCCCACCAAGCGGGTCAACGACCACGAGCCGCCGAAATCGCCGGAGAAACCGACGCCCGCGAACGCGGTGCGGAACCGGGCCGACCGTGCTGCGATCCGCAGGTCGCAGGCCAACGCCAGGCTCAGCCCGGCTCCCGCGGCGGGGCCGTTCACGGCGGCGATCACGACCTTGCCGATGGTTCGAAGCAGCTTCACCGATTCGTGGCGCCAGCGCAGGCCTTCTTGCCGCTGCTCGAGCGTCTGCTCGGTGCTTGCCATCCGCTTGACGTCGCCGCCGGCACAGAAGCCCCGTCCGGCACCCGTCAGGATGATCGCGCCGACTGCCGTGTCAGCGGACAGGCGGGGCAGGGCGTCGCACAATGCACCCACCATTTCCTCGCTGAGCGCGTTCAGCCGGTCCGGGCGGTTCAGCGTCAACACAGCGACGCCGTTGTCGATGGTTTCGAGCAGGTCGGGCATCACGCCTCCTCCAGCATCACGTCTTGCAAGCGCGCCCGCCGTGCTCCGTCCAGGCCGAACGCCTCGGCCAGGTAGGCGTCGATCGAACCGAATTGCCGCCGCGCGCTGTCGAACGACGCCGTAAGGAACGCCGGCTCCGCCCGGAGCAATGTTTCCCGGATCGCGGGTGGCAGGTCACTGGACTGCACGGTGTCGCGCCGCCACAGCGTGTTGGTCGCGGTGAAGTCCGCCACCACCGTCTCCCACGGCACGCCGAGGGCTGTCAGCAGCAGCGCGGCCCCGAACCCGGTCCGATCCTTGCCGGCGGAGCAGTGGAACAGCAAGGGCGTGCCACCATCCACCACCAGGTCAAGCAGCACCCGATACTGCGGCGCGCTGGAGAGGGCGTAGGCGACGTAGGCTCGCTCCAACACGGCTTGCAGCGCCTCGCCCGTTGCCTCCTTGGTATCGAGGATGTCGCGCAACCCGGCGCCGACCGTCGGTTCGATCGGCAGCGGCACGATGCGCGGCCCAGTCAGCGGAGTGGGCGCCCGCTGGCTCTCTTCCACGCCGCGGAAGTCGCAGATGGTCTGCAGGCCCAGCGCGCCCACGACGCCGATATCGGTTTCGGTCAGCTTGGCAAGCGCAGCCGAGCGGAACACCAAGCCGCGCCGCACCACGCGTCCATCCGCGGTTCGATACCCGCCGACATCGCGCAAGTTGGAGACACCGGCAAGCTCCACGACGAACGGGGGAGGGGGCAGGGTGGCAGGCATGTCTTTTCCTAACCGATTGCCCAGCCGGGCGCTAGCGAGGGCCGGGCCGGGCCGCTACATCATGCATCCATGGTCGTTCCCTGGCGCACTGTCTCGTCCCGCACAGTCCTAGCCGATCGGTGGATCGATGTGCGGGCGGACGATTGCCTGACCGCCGGTGGGAAGCAGATCGCTCCGTATTACGTGCTGACCTACCCCGATTTCGTTAATGTGGTGTGTCTGACGCCCGATAACCGCTTGGTTCTGGTCGAGCAGTATCGCCACGGTGCAGGGGTGACGGTGCTGGAGCTGCCTGGTGGCATGATGGATCCTGGCGATGAGGATCCCTTGGTGACAGCCCGGCGCGAGTTGTTGGAGGAGACGGGCTACACTGCCGCCGCCATGCAGCCGGTCTGCAAGCTGTATCCCAACCCGGCGACGCAGACCAATTTGTCCCACACCGTCCTGGCGACTGGCTGCACGTTGACGGCCCAACCTCATCTCGAGGCTGGCGAGGAAGGCATGACGGTCCGTTGTCTCCCGATCGCCGAAGTCATGGCGGGTTTACGGACGGGGTTACTGGGTCAGGCCATGCATGTAGCCGGACTGCTACTGGCCCTGGACGTAGCCGGCCTGCGTTGATGATTTCGTTGTCCTCACCCCTTTGGGGAGCGAGTCAGCGGCGGCGCCGGGTCCGAGTCGCGGGCCGGGCAGCTTTCGTGGCGAGCGGCGTCGATGCAACGGCTGCGGCACTATGGGCAACCGGCGCCTCCGCCGCCTGACAGGCGCCATCGTTACCGGTGCCAAACTGGATCGTGGGGATCAGTGCGGCAGGGGGGAATAAGATGCCCAACCCGATAGCCGCGCCAGCCCGCGCAGCAAGCGGTCCGATTTCCGGCTTGATGGAAGGGCTTTTCAGCGGCCCGGTGATGTCGATCGGTGTCGGAAGCGTGCCCACACTGAAGTGCTTGGACGCCGTCTTTAGCTTATAGTCGATCGTCTCGTCCGCAAGGTTCACACTCCCTGTCCCCTGCACACGTGCTTCACTCGTGTCGAGGAGCAGGGTTTGCGTATTAAGCACGCCCCGGGTCAGCACGTAATTGGCTGCAAAGCACTCGAGGTTCGCCCGCTGTGGAATGCCGAGCGCGGACAGAAGGGCGTTGCCGAACTCCAAACCCGCAATGTCCACCAGCAACGCACTCAGATTGCCGCCCGACATGCCGAGCTTCAGATCACCATTACCATGCCCGAGGAGGGAGCCGAGCGAGTTGCCCGTCGACACCAGTTTGGCGCTACCGCTCATGCTGCCGGCGCCTTCGACCAGATGCGTCGCGGCGAGTAGCCGGGCCAGATCGACCCGGCGGAATTGTACGCCGATATCGGCCTTCAGATCCTTGCCCGCCGGCTCCAGGTCTGCATCGAGGTTTATCTCCCCCGTGCCCACCCCGAAAGCCAACGGATGCACCTGGATGCGACCATCCGTGATGTCGATGTTGGCCACGATATTGTCGAGCGGCACGG
Source organism: uncultured Acetobacteraceae bacterium (assembly GCA_964247805.1). GTDB lineage: Bacteria > Pseudomonadota > Alphaproteobacteria > Acetobacterales > Acetobacteraceae > LMUY01. The sequence continues at coordinate 20,084 of CAXTWC010000005.1, forward strand.
ACCGGCCAAGGATGTGCTCACCCTTGTAACGCAGCCGGACGTTGGCAGCGTTCAGCTTGGGCAGGTTGATCGGCGTGTCGGGCAGGACGCGGTTGCTGGCTTCTTTGTGCACCAGTTCCGCCTTCTGCTGGGAACTTTGGTTCGCCTCGCCCTTGCGGCCCGGCGTCTCGCCAATGAACCCGCCGAGGTCGGCCAACTGCACCGTGTGGGAGACCAAGTTAGCCTCCACCATCGGCTTGGCCTGGGTCGGATCGACCAAGATGTCGCCGTTTATGTCGCTCTCCCCGAGGCGACCCTTGAAGTCGGTGAACCGCACCTTCTTGTCGGCATAGTCCAACTTGCCAGCGATGGAATAGGCAGGGGTCGGCGGGATCGGCACCCCTGTCAACGGCGTCAACAGCGACGCGTCCGGGCCCGAGAATTCGAGCGTGATGTTCGCGCCTGCGAAGTTGAGCGGGTTCTCGACTGTGCCGTTGAGGGCGACCTTGGTCGGTCCGTTCGCCAGGCGCAGAGTGATCGGATAGGGGTGTGCGGTATCCCGCAAGGACAGCAGCGCGCCACCGACGAGCTGCCCGGTGATCGGCTGTGCCGCATACTTGCCCTTGGCATCCACCACGATCTGGCCGTTCTGGCTGTCGGGGGTTGCCCCACCGCTGTCGCCCTGTTTGGTGGCGATAGCGAGGTCGAAATCGGCCTTCAGCGGCGCGAGGGCAACGTGGGCGCTGCCGTTGTTGATCACCAACTGCCCGATCTTCGGGCCTGCATTCGGATCCGCCTTCTGACCAGCCGGGGTGCTGCTGCCGCTGCCAGTCGGCCAGTTTGCGGTCTTGTCCGCCTTCTCGTCGGCCTCGACGACGGGGTGGTCGAGCGTGATCTGCGGTAGGACGATCTGGCGGCTGTGGATGTAGGCCATCACATCGGCCTGCACGGTCAGCCTATCCACATGCGCAAACGGCTTGGTGGTGTCGAAGCCGTCGGCATTGGCGATTTCCACATTGTCCAAGGACACGGTGGTAACCCGGCCGAGGCTGACATGCAGATGCTGAGCGGTGGTCTTGCGCCCGATGGCTGAGCTTGCCTGGCTATCCACGATCGGCAGGAACCAGTCCCAATCCCATAGCGCGACCACGGCGATGATGGCCACGATGAAGGTGCCCAGCACCCAGAGACCGATGTGGCGGCGGCGCCGCGGTGGTGTGCTTGCGTCGCTTGACATGCGGGCGAAACGCTTTCGTCCACCGACGGTTGCAGCCGCCGTCTCGCACCATCATGGTGGGTTCGACATCGGGGAGACGAACCATGATCTACGAAATGCGCATCTACCACTGTGTGCCCGGGCGGCTGCCTGCATTGCTGAAGCGGTTCGAGACGATCACGTTGGGAATCTGGCAACGCCACGGCATCAGGCAGGCTGGCTTCTGGACCACGTTCGTAGGCGCGTCCAACCAGACGCTGACCTACATGCTTGCGTGGGAGAGCCTGGCCGAACGGGAAACGAAGTGGGGCGCGTTCCAGTCGGATCCGGAGTGGCTCACCAAACGCGCCGAGACGGAAAAGGACGGCGCCATCGTATCCAATATCGTCAACGAGTTCCTGCAGCCGACCAGCTTCTCGTCGGTCAAATAAAGCCTCCCGGCAGTGGTCCGATCCTGCCGCTCACGACCCGAGCGGCAGGGGCGGCGGGCTCAGCAGGCGGTTCGGGAGGAGGCGCCACCACCCCGAACCGCGCCGGGTCACGCTAGCGGCTACCCGCGGATTACGCCTGTCACCCCGTCCCGCGTCCACTGGAAAAGGAGGTCGCGGCCAGGCGACGTTTCACGGCGGCTGCGATCCCCTCCGGCGTCAGCCCGAAATGCCGGAACAAATCGGCCGCAGGCGCAGACGCACCGAAGCCGGTTAGGCCGAGGAACACGCCGTCCTCCCCCAGCCACCGTTCCCAGCCAAACCCGCAGGCGGCCTCGATGCCGAACCTGGGCGCACTGCCGAGGATGGCCGCACGCACCGCCGGGTCGATCCGGGCAAACAGGTTCCAGGCCGGCATCGACACGACCGCAGCCGCAATCCCGTCCGTCGCCAGCCGGTCCCGCGCAGCCATGGCCAGGGACACTTCGCTGCCGCTGGCGATCAGCGTTGCCGCGCGGGCGCCATTCGCCTCCGCCAACACGTAGGCTCCGCGCGCCGAGCGATTTTCGGCCACGTCGGTCCGTAGGGCGGGCAGCTCCTGTTCCGACAACACCAGCAGGCTCGGGCCATCCGTTCGACGCACCGCCAACTCGCAACATTCCGCCGCCTCGACCGCATCGGCCGGGCGCATGACCAGCAGGCCGGGGATCGCACGCAGCCCGGCGAGCTGCTCGACCGGCTGATACGCCGCGCCGTCCGCGCCAAGGCCGATGCTGTCATGCGTCGCCACAAGGATCGCCCGCAGCCCCATCATCGCCGACAGCCGCAGCGCCGGGCGCATGCCGTCGGTGGTGGTCAGCGGGGCCACGGCATAGGGCAGCACGCCGCCGTGCAAAGCCAACCCGTTGACGCAGGCAGCCATGCCGTGCTCGCGCGGACCGTAATGCACCTGACGCCCGGAGAAGCTGCCGGGCGTCACCGGCGGGCCGCGGCCCGGTCCGAGCTCGGTCTGGCCACCCACCAACTCGGGGAAGCCGGGCGCCATCGCCTCCAGTAGCTGTTCGGCAGAATCACGCGTGCTGGCGGGAGCCGGGTTGCTCACCAGCCCAGCCTTGAACGCGGCGAGGTTGTCGCCCCAGCCGTCCGGCAGCCGACCGGCGATCACCCGCTCGAACTCCGCCCGCAGCGGATGGTGGGCCAGCCGCTTCAGCCACGCTCGCCGCGCCGCTGTGCCCCGATGCCCGGCATCGATCCAGGCGGTACGAGCGGCCGAGTCGGTCGGGGATGGCGTCCAGCGTCGCCCGATCGCAGTGCGGCAGGCCAGCAAAGTGGGCTTCCGCGAGCGCGCGGCCAGCGACAGGGCGGAGGAGATCGCCCCAGGATCGTGCGCGTCCACGCTGCGGGTGGCCCAGCCAAGGGCGGTGAACCGGCGCAGTGCGTCATCCGGGCCGGCGAGGCCGCTGCTGCACTCCTCGGTGCCGGTGTCGTCCTCCAGGATCACCAGCAGCTTCTCCAGCCGCAAATGCCCGGCAAGGCTGGCGGCCTCGTGGCTCACGCCCTCCATGAGATCGCCCAACGTGGCCAGCACCCAGGTGCGGTGGTCCACCAGGCTCTTGCCGAATCGCGCCGCCATCAAGCGCTCCGCCAACGCCATGCCCACGGCAATGCCCAACCCCTGGCCGAGCGGCCCGGTGGTCGCCTCCACCGCCGGGTGGGCCGCATGGTCCGGATGCCCGGCGGCTGGGCTGCCGAGTTGGCGGTGGCGCAACAGGGCCGCCGCATCCATGCCGGCATGCCCTGTCAGATGCAGCAGGGCATAGAGCAAAGGCGCGCCGTATCCGGGTGAAAGCACGAACCGGTCGCGGTCGGGCCAGTGTGGATCGGCCGAGTCGAAGCGGTGGAAGTCCGTCCACAGCACGGTCGCGGCATCGGCCATGCCCACGGCCAGGCGGCCATCGGGCGCCATACCCAGGGCCACCGTACGCAACGCGTCGGCCATCGCGCGCTCCGCCGTCGCGTCCACGGGGGCGGAGGTGGTGCCGATCGAGTCAGCGTGCCATGCGCTCTCCTGCATGACGGGCGGTGTAGGCGGCAGCGAAGGCGGCGGCAACCTCCGCCGGCTACACCTACGGCGTTCACACGTGTTGCCGCCCCCCGTGCCGGCCGGGATGTCATGCGTCCTGTAGCTTGACGGCGCGGCGTGCGGAGCGGACCAAGCGCGCATGTCGCCGCCCGCGTCGTCCGCCATCACTGTCAGCAAGCCGGCATGATGCGCCCGCTGATTGTCTTCCTGGCCGTATTGACCGCCATTCGCCTCATCGTGGCCGGCGTCGCGCCCCTGTCGCCGGACGAGGCCTATTACTGGGTCTGGTCCCGTGCCCTGCAGCCAGGCTACCTCGACCACCCGCCAATGGTGGCGCTGTGGATCCGTCTGGGCACGGCGTTGGCCGGGCAGGGGGCGTTCGGCATCCGGCTGCTGGGCCCGCTATCGGCGACCGTCGGCTCCATCTTGCTCGCTCAGGCCGCCAACGACCTGTTCCCCGCCCGCCGGCCCGGCGCGATCGCGGTCGTGCTGCTGAACGCCACGCTGCTGATGGCCGCCGGCGCGGTCACGATGACGCCGGACACGCCGCTATTGTTCTTCTGGACGGCGACGCTGTGGGCCCTCGCCCGTCTGATCGCGACGGGGCGCCCCGCTTGGTGGCTGGCGGTGGGCGTGCTCGCCGGCGCGGCTTTGGCCAGCAAATACACCGCGGCGCTGCTCGGCGCGGGCATCGCGCTATGGCTGGTCGCAACCCCGGACGGCCGGCGCTGGCTGCGGACGGCCTGGCCCTGGGCGGGCGGCGTGTTGGCCGGGCTGTGCTTCGCTCCGGTGCTCTGGTGGAACGCTGGCCACGGCTGGGCCAGCTTCGCCAAGCAAGGCGGCCGCACCGGCGACTGGCGCCCGGCCGATGCCCTCAGCCACATCGGCGAATTATTGGGCAGCCAATTGGGGCTGGGCACCCCGCTTGTGGCGCTGCTCTGCGTCGCCGGGATCTGGGTCGCTGCCCGGCGTTGGCGCCAAGGGCCGGCACCCGCCTTGCTGGCCGCGCTGACCCTGCCGGGCATCGTGGTCTTCCTCCAGCACGCGATCGGCGACCGGGTGCAGGCCAACTGGCCCGCCATTCTGTTCCCTGCCGCCTGCATCGCCGCCGCCGTCTACGTGCCGCGGTTCCGGCGCCCGGCTGCCGGACTTGGGTTCGCCATCGCCGCCGTGGTCTACCTGCAGGCCGCGACCGCCGCGCTGCCTTTGCCCCGCAGCCTCGATCCGACGTTGATCCGACTAGGCGGCTGGGACGGCCTGGCCCACCAAGTCGCCGCCGTTAACCCCGCCTTCATCGCGACCGACAATTATGGCCTCGCCGCCATCCTCGCCCATGACCTGCCCGGCCCCGTCATCGGCACCGAGCCCCGCTGGTCGCTGTTCTCCCTCCCCCAGGCGCCTGTCGCCGGCCGGTCTGGCGTCCTGATCCGTAGCGAGCGCCGTGCTGGCCCGCCCGACCCGGCACCCTGGGCCGCGATCACCCCCATCGGCACCGCCATCCGCAGCCGCAACGGGATCGTTGCAGAACGCTACGACCTCTTCCGCGTCACGGCGCGGGAGGACATGCTGCAGCTACCGAGCCGTTGAGGAGCCCGACCCATGGACCTACCCACCTATGACGACGTGCTCGCCGCACGCGAACGCATTGCCGGCCGCGTCGTCCGCACTCCCATGTTGCGCAACGCCCTGCTGGACCAGCGCACCGGCGCCACCGTCCTGGTCAAGCCCGAGCCGCTGCAGCGCACCGGATCCTTCAAGCTACGCGGCGCCACCAACGCCACGTTGAAACTGACCGAGCGGCAGCGTGAGGCCGGGCTGGTCACCCACTCCTCCGGCAACCACGGCCAGGCCGTCGCCTGCGCCGCCGCCAGTGTGGGCGCCCGCGCCACCGTGTTCATGCCCGCCGACGCCCCCGCCGTGAAGGTGGAGAGCACCAAGCGCTGGGGGGCCGAGATCATCCACTACGACCGTGTGCGCGACAACCGGGAGGCGCTGTCCCGCGCGTACGCCGAGCGCACCGGCGCCTCGCTGGTGCCGCCGTTCGACCATCCGGACGTGATCGCCGGGCAGGGGACGCTGGCGCTGGAACTGGCTCAGGATGCCAAGGCGGCCGGGCTGACCCTGGACTCGCTGCTGGTCTGCACCGGCGGTGGCGGGCTGATCGGCGGCTGCGCGCTGGCGATGTCAGGTGCTTCGTCGGCCACCAAGGTCATCGCAGTGGAACCGGAGGGATGGGACGACACGGGACGTTCGCTCGCGGAGGGCCACCGCGTCGCCAACGCCCCTGGCGGCTCGATGCTGTGCGACGCCTTGCTGGCACCCACGCCGGGCGAACTGACCTTCGCCGTCAACCAGGCGCATCTCTCCGGCGCCGTTGCCGTGTCGGACGCCGAGGTCCTGGCCGCGATGGCCTTCGCCTTCACCCATTTGAAACTAGTTGTCGAGCCAGGGGGCGCCGTGGCGCTCGCGGCGTTGCTGGCGGGCCGCTACGCCGCCAAAGGGCAGGTCGTCGGCATCGTCATCAGCGGCGGCAACGTCGACCCGGCGGTGTTCAGCCGAGCGCTCGCCGCCTGACATGGCTACCCCGGCCGAGGTCGACCTGGCATTTCGTTTCCTCCTCGGCCGCCCGCCCAGCCGGCAGGAGGCCCTGGGCTGGGCCGCCTGCCCGACGGATGGGCTCCGTTTCCGCCTGATGCAGACCGATGATTTCCGTGCCGCCTTGCCGGCCGACGCCGTGCACATGGCGCTGGACCTGCCGGCCCCGCCGGTGGTTTGGCAGGTGGACGAACCGACTGCCGCCGCCTTGTTGGCCCGCGTGCAGGCGTGTTGGGTGCGGCTCGGCGAGGAGCGTCCGCACTGGTCGGTCGACATGCGTCCGGAATATCTCCCCGACCAGATCGAGGCCCACCGTGCCCGGTTCGACGCATCCGGCGAAGCCGAGGTCGCCGCCATGCTGACCGTTCTGGGCCGCTATGGCGTAACGCCCCGGCACGCGCCACGGGTTTGCGATTTCGGTTGCGGCGTGGGGCGCATCACCCGGCCGCTGGCCGCCGTGTTCCCCACCGTCATCGGCTGTGACGTGTCGCCGCCGCATCTGGCCCTGGCCCGCGCGGTCTCCGGGCCCCGCGCCCGCTTCGCCTTGGTGAGCGTGCCCGAGTTCGGCATGGCCGAGCCGTTCGATCTTTGGTTCAGCACGCTGACCCTGCAGCACAATCCGCCCCCCGTGATCGCGATGATCCTGCGCCGCATGTTCGCGCTGCTGGCCCCGGGCGGCGTGGCCATGTTCCAGCTTCCGACCGAGCGGGTCGGCTACCGGTTCGTCCCGGCCGAATACCTCCAAGCCTCGGACGCCCCCGAGGCGGTGGAAATCCACGTGCTGCCGCAATCCGTCGTCTTCGCCCTGGCGGCGGAGGCCGGCTGCGTGCCCTTGGAGGTGCGGGAGGACAGCCTGATCTGGCCGCCCACCGCCTGCGTGTCCAACCGGTTCGTCTTTTCCAAGCCTGGCACGACCCCGCTGCGGGAGGCCCGTTAGCCTCGCGTTAAGCACTCCGGCCCACAATGCCATCTCACACCGGGGGTGGCTTCATGGCGGCTAAGGGCGGCAAGGACGGCAAGGCGTCGATCATCATCCGGAGGGAGGAGGTTGTCGCCGGTGGTCACCATGGCGGCGCGTGGAAGGTGGCCTACGCCGACTTCGTGACGGCGATGATGGCGTTCTTCCTGCTGATGTGGCTGCTCAACGCGACTACGTCCGAGCAGAAGCGTGGCATCGCCGACTACTTCAGCCCCACCAACGTGATGGGCAAGACCCCGTCCGGCTTCGGTGGCATCTTCGGCGGCCACACGCCGAACGACGACGGCGCGCTCGCCTCCGACCTCGGCGCGGTCGCGGCGATGAACAAAGATGCGAAGCCGACGTTCGACGTCGATGACGATGACAGTGTAACGCAGGCCAGTGCCGCCTCCGCGCGGACCACCGGGGACGGGGATCTGTCCCGCGATGCCCAGGCGGATCACAAGGGTGGCCCTTCGGCAACGACCGCCGCCAAGCCGACCGACGGGTCGCAGACGGCAGCCGGGGATGCCACCGAAGCCCAAATGCGGGTGGAGCAGGCGCGCAAGGAACGCGCGAGTTTCGATGCGGCGGCGCGGCAGATACGCGACGAGGTCGCCAAGGACCCGGCGCTCGCCGACCTCGCGCGCCAGCTTTCCGTGGACGTCACCCGCGAGGGCCTGCGCATCCAGATCCTGGACGAGGACAAAAAGGCGATGTTCGCGAGCGGTTCGGCCGTGCCCAACGAACGCGCCCGTGCCTTGTTGACCAAGATCACGCCCGTGCTGATGAAGCTTCCTGAACGTCTATCGATCACCGGGCATACGGACGCAGCGCCATACCACGGCGGCGAACGGTCGAATTGGGAATTGTCTGCCGAACGGGCCAACGCGACCCGCCGTTTGCTCGTCGATGCCGGCCTGCCCGAATCCCGCGTGCAAACCGTTTCCGGCCAGGCCGACCGTGACCCGCTATTGCCAGCCGACCCGCTGGCTGCGGTGAACCGCCGCATCGCCATCGTGGTGTTGCGGGACGTATCTGCCTCCACCAGGCCGAGGGGATAGCCGCACCATGCTGACATTCGGCGGCCTCGGCTTTCTGCTGGCTTGCGTCTTCGGCAGCTATCTCCTGTCCGGTGGCAGCATGGAGCCGCTGATCGAGGCCATGCCGTTCGAGATGCTAACGATCGGCGGTGCTGCACTCGGCACGTTCGTCATGTCCAACAGCATGCATGACGTGAAGCACACGATGGCCGCGTTCAAGAAAATCCTGAAGGGGGCCAGGTTCCACAAGGCCGACTACGTCGAATTACTGAGCCTGCTGTATTACTTCACCCGTCTTGCCGCGACCAAAGGCGCCATGGCTCTCGAAGCCCATATCGAGAAGCCGGAAGAGAGCACTGCTTTCCAGAAATTCCCCAAGATCCTGGCTAATCACGAAGCGACTGCCCTGATCTGCGACTACCTTCGCATGGTCGGCATGAACGCCGACGACCCGCACCAGATCGAGGACGTGATGGGCCGTGAGTTGAAGAAGACGCTGAACGAGGAGCTTCATCCGGCCCACGCCATCCAGTCCGTGGCGGATGCGCTTCCAGCCCTGGGCATCGTCGCGGCCGTGCTGGGCGTGATCAAGACGATGTCGCACATCAACGAACCACCGGCCGTGCTGGGCGCGATGATCGGCGGCGCGCTGGTCGGCACCTTTCTCGGCGTGTTGCTGGCCTATGGCATGGCCGGTCCGTTTTCCGCGCGAATCCAGGGTGTGGTCGTGGAGGAATCGAAATACTTCGAGGTGATCCGGGCCGTCGTGGTGGCGCACCTGCACGGCAACGCTCCCCAAGTCAGCGTGGAAACCGGCCGCAAGATGGCCCCCAACGAACATATGCCAAGCTTCGCGGAATTGGAGACGGCCATACAGGCGGTCCAGATGTAACACATCGCGGCGGGAGAGCGCCGGGCTGGGAGAAGCCGGGCTGGGATAAGGCGCTGTGGGAAAGGGATGGGCAGGTTGACGCAGCCGCCTGGCTCGGTCACGCCTGAGGCCATGACCACGCGCGATGATTTTCACGGCCAAGTCGGTGTTCAGCTTCTCGAGTGGCGGGACGGGTTTGCCCGAATTGCCCTCGACATCCTTCCGAAGCATCTGAACGGGTCCGGAATCCTGCATGGCGGCGTGTTGTTGACGATGCTCGATGAGGCCGGATCGCTGTGCGGATTGTGGTGCAGCGTAAAGGGTAATCGGCGTCATTCCGTGACGGTGGACCTCGATTGCCGCTTTGTGGGCCAGTCCCGAACAGGACGGGTGTTCGGCACGGGCGAGGTGGTCAGTCATGGACGTTCGCTCTATTTTGCCCGCAACCAAATCACCGATCCGGAGGGGCGCGTCCTCGCCTTCGGGGGCAGCAGCCATAAGTGGCGGCGCGGCAGCGAAACGGTCGAGGGATCGCCTAAAGAATGACCCGGGCCGTGTCTTGCGGCGTGGTGGTCACGGATGGCGCCCGCGTGTTGATCGGCCATGCGACGCGCTCACCTCGATGGGACATCCCGAAGGGGCTCGCCGAATTGAGCGAGGAGCCGGAAGCGGCGGCGCGCCGGGAATTGCTGGAGGAGACGGGGCTCGAAGCGCCTGCTTGTATCGATTTCCTCGGCCAGCATGCTTATCTACCGCAAAAGGATCTAGCGCTTTTCGTCTGGACGACGCCCGATCTACCAGACCCAGCAACGCTCGTTTGCCGCTCGACTTTCCTGATCGGCGGCAAAGCCGTGCCAGAGTTCGACCGCTTCGATTGCCCAGTCTGGACAGAAGCGTTGCCAAGGCTCGGCAAGTCGATGCAATCGGTCCTAACGCCACTTGCCCGCGCGCACGGATGGGTCTGACGCAGCCAAGTGAGCACCCGACCAGGCCGGATCCGCATGGTCCCTCTCCCCCGCTCATAGACAATGGCATTTGGCGTTCGCCCACCACCCTCTCGTTCTCCCCCCTGGGAGAGGGCCGGGGTGAGGGAGCTAAATGCGCCGGGCGACCGTCGTTTCCGGGCTTCGTCGGCCCTCAATCCAAGGCGAGGAAGTAGCAAGCAAACGCGATTGCCCACTTCGCAGGGAAGGAACGCGAACCGTCGTTTCCTAGCCCTGAGTGAGAGGGGTTGAACGATCAATCACGCTCGGTAACGCTCGACAATCGGGAGCAACGACGGCGTCCGGAGAGCAACTCCTACCGCCTACAAACCCTACGCCCCGACATAATGTCACCCAATAAGTAGGCGAAAGCTGGCGTCTTATGAAGTTGGACTACTAATGCACGTGATGCATGTGTTGGGACCTGATCGGGGCGATCGGACGGAACGCCGCGTCTTCCAGGGCCGCGTCCATGACCCGGAGCAGAGACGCAGCGCTGAAGGGCGCCTTGAGGAAGCTTTCGTTGCACTGAAGCGGCTGAGGCAGCGCCTGCAGGGATGCCGCAGTGTAAATCAACGGGCAGCCCGGCCGCGAACGACGCCAGATGTCGCCGATCTCGCGCAGACAGCTATCGGCCAAGTTCAGGTCAACGAGCAGAATGTCGAAAGCCGGGGCATCGCTCAGCAGTTCGACCACCTCTTTGCCGCGGCAGGCACTCACCACCGAAAAGCCGACCTCTGAGAGAACTTCGGTCATCACCCACTGTGTCAAGACGTCATCGTTGGCGAACAGCACGCTTAGGTTGATCATAGAGGCCTCCCCACGGAAAGTGTTACCGTCCAGAGGCAGTTTCGGATGCACGAGCTAGCTACTTAAGTAGTCACTCGTATGCGAGCCCCCAGTAAAAACCTGATCTCAGCGCCACAATCTCGCCTTGCGGGCGGGCAGGGCTGAAACTCTTCAGCGTCACTCGTAAAGCGTCCAGTCGCTAACTTGAGGTTATCCTCTCTATGCGTGGTGTTAATTAGACGAATGAGACTGAATATTTGGATTGCAGGTTACCCGGAGCTCGGTGAAGCCGCGGAAGCGGGCGCGCGGACTCCGTCGGGGCGTGCCCGATAGGGCGTAATCCGGGAACCGGGCGATAAAACGGCCGATCGCGATCCGCCCTTCCAGCCGCGCGAGGGTCATGCCCACGCACTGGTGCGGCCCGGCTGCGAAGGCCAGATGGCGGTTTGGCTGGCGCGCAATGTCCAGCCGATCTGGCGCCGTGAAATACGCCGGGTCTCGATTGGCGGCGCCAATGCACAGCGTCAGCGTGGCACCCTGGGGAATGTGGATGCCACCTAGCTCGACATCCTCTGCCGCCGTCCGGTTGCCGAGCTGGTTGGAGCTCTCGAAGCGAAGGAATTCTTCGACCGCGGTTCGAATCAGGGTCGCATCGGCTAGCAGCCGCCGCCGTTCGTCCGGCCATGTCGCCAATAGATGCAGGCCGTTGCCGATCAGGTTGGTCGTCGTCTCGTGGCCGGCATTCAGGATGAAGATGCAGTTATGCAACAGTTCGGCGTGTAACAGCCGCTCGCCATCCGCCTCCGTCCCGATCAGCCGGGTGAGCACGTCGCGCGCCGGGTCGCCGGGGTTGGCCCGGCGGTCGGCGACCAGGCCTTCCAGGTAAGCGAGGAAGTCCTGGACCGCCGCATTTCCCTTCGACAGCACATCGGGTGGCGTTGCTGGCTCCAACGCACCGAGGATCGCCAGCGACCAAGCCCGCAACGGTCCCCGGTCGGCATGTGGAACGCCGAGAAGATTACCGATGACCTCCACCGGGATAGCCGCGGCAAACCCTTCGATGAGATCGGCCTCGCCGGGAAGTTCGTCCAGCAAGCGGTCCACCAGCGCTCCCAGAGACGGTTCCATATCGGCCAGCGCCCGGGGCGTGAGCGCCCCCGCGATCAGTCGTCGAACTCGGCTGTGCAGCGGCGGATCGTTGAACACGAGGCTCGTCGTATGGTGGTCGTAAAGCGGCGATAAACCGAATTTCGGAAGGAATTCCCGCCGCTTGTCGGAGGTGAACCGGGCCGTGTCGCGGTAGATCGCGTCCAAGTCGGCGTAGCGCGTCAACAGCCAGCTACCATCCGGCATCTGGTGGACAGGGTCGTCCTGCTGCAACGCCCGATAGATCGGGTAGGGGTCGTCGTAAAACCCCGGCGGCAGGTTGCGCAGATCGAACATGGCGCCAACCTAGCGGATCGGCGTCGTGTGGGTAGCCCAAAATGGGGCTCCAGGCGCGCTTGCCGGCGGACTTCTTGGCTGGCTCACGGCCGCGCTAGCGGGCTAGAGCGCAAGCGGGCAAGAGCACGAGGCCGGGCGTGGCTACCAGGATGTTCGGACGGTCAGCGCCGAGCTGGTTTGTTGGCGTGCAAGGTATCTGCCACGGGCAACGGCCGCGCTGCCGCTGCAAAACCGTCCCACGGATCGGATTTCAGCTGCTTCAGCCGGTCAGGCACCGTGAGCAGTGTAAAGCTGGCCGGATCCAGCGTCGCAGTCACCTCGGTCCACGTCACCGGCGTCGCCACAGTCGCGCCGGGGCGGGCGCGGGGCGAGAACGAGCCAACCGCGGTCGAGCCCAACCCGTTCCGCAGCCAGTCGATCAGGATGCGCCCGCTGCGCCTTGCCTTCGGTACCGACGCCACGAAGCGGTCCGGCGCCTCGGCCTCCATCGTCTCGGCGAAGGCGCGGCACCAAGCCCGCACCGCATCCCAATTCGCATTGGTCACGATCGGCGCCACCACATGCAGCCCCTTGCCGCCGCTGGTGCGACAGAACGAGGCGAGCCCGACCTTTTCCAGCCTGTCGCGAACCTCGTGAGCGGTCGTCACGGTGGTGGCCCAGTCCACCCCAGGCCCGGGGTCCAGGTCGAACACGAGTTGGTCGGCATGCCCGGCATCCGCGACCGCGCTGCCCCAGCTATGGAGCTCGATCGCGGACATCTGGGCTGCGGCTTGCAAGCCATCCGCATCGTCGAAGGTGAGATAGGGTGCGCCGTCCTGCTCGCCCTCGCGAAACTGGTCCTGCATGCCCTTCATCGCGTGTTTCTGGAAGAAATGCTGGCCATCCACGCCGCTCGGACACCGCACCAACGCGAGGGGGCGCGCCGCCAAGCCGGGCAGGGCAGCCGGCGCCACGGCAGCCCAGTAATCCGCCAGCATCTGCTTGGTGATGCCGGGCCACAATTCGCGATCTGGATGGGTGAGCTTCACCGAGCCGCTCTGCTGGATTGATAAGGTAGCACTTGGTATGCGCGAGGTCTGGCGCGAAGGTGGGGACGAGCGAACGGGCGGCTTGGCGGCCACCACGATCCCGGAACGGCGCGCCCGGAAGGGCTCGCGCTTCGCCTCAGGGTCAGGCACCTCGCGCACGACATCGGCCCCAGGCTTGTCCTCCCGCAGGCCGAGATACACGCCATGGCGAATCCGCCCCGCTCCGGACCATCCGGCGTATTGCACCTCAGCCACCAACTCCGGCCGCACCCAGTTGATCTTGGTGTCCGGCCGCTCGCCCGACAGCAACAACCCTTCCGGCGAGGTCGCCGCCAACCCGTCCAGCCGTTTGCGCAGCGCGCTCAGTTCCTCGTCTTTAAACCCAGTGCCGACACCGCCGATGTAGTGTAGGGCGCCGGACGCGTCGTGGAAGCCGAGATGCAGCGAGCCAAGCCCGGTCCGGTGGCCGGCGGGCGGGGTCCAACCCAACACGACGAATTCCTCCCGGTTCTGGCATTTCAGCTTCAGCCAATCGGCACTGCGCCCCGCGCGATACGGCGCGTCGGCCTTCTTGGCGATGATGCCCTCCAGCCCCATCGAACAGGCTTGCCGCCGGACCGGCCCGGCATCCCCTTCGGCGTGATCGCTGAAGCGGATCGTGTCGGTCCAAATCTCCAGCGCCGCCATCACCGCCTTGCGCGCACCGAGCCGGCAGGGTCGCAAATCCCAGCCGTCCAGATGCAGCAGATCGAACGCGTAGAACACCAAGGCGCCGGTCTTCCCATCCGAAAGCGCCGACTGCAAATCGGCGAAGGACGTGTGGCCCTCGGGGCGAAGCGCCACCAGTTCGCCATCCAGCAGCAACGCATCGCGCGGTAACTTGGCAATGGCATTCGCCAGCGGCTGCACGCGGTGGGTCCAGTCCAGCCCGTTGCGCGTCAGCAGGCGGACGGACTCGCCTGCCTTCAACGCGAGCAGCCGGTAGCCGTCGAACTTGATCTCGCTCAACCATTCGCCGGCGTCGGGCGGCTCGTCGGCCAGGCTGGCGAGTTGTGGCGCCTGCGTCTTGGGAAGTGGGCCGCGCTTCGCACCCGGTGCCGGCTCGCGAGTCGCGGACAGGTCCCGCCCGGCCCGGCGAGTGGCGACGGAGGTACCGCGGACGGGGGACGGTTCGCGGGCGGGGCTGCTGCGAGTGGGCATGAGCGGGTGAACGTGTTGCGAAGGCAACGGGTTGCCGCCGTCTGGAGTCGCCGCCGACCTCACGAGGCTGTGCTCTGAACAACACAGCACCGGAGAAATCGTCCACTTAATCGCAAACGCGTGTACACGGCGCTTGCTCACGAAGCCGGGCGTGGATAGGGACTTAGCAGGGCTTCCTCGTGAGTCACCTGAGCGCCAGCCCGCTCAATGCCCTAATCCGGGCCTAGTCCGGCCACGCCAGAACGGAGAACTGCCCCGCATGACGCGAACTCAGCACCGACCGCCCGTAGCTTCCTCTCGCTCGAACACCAGCGCCGCCTTGCGGGCCGCCGGGTGCCTTGGCGTCATGGGGCTGCTATCGGCGTGTGCGGGCGGGCAGCAGATCAGCGCGACCCAGGAAGCTTCGAACTACGAGCAGCACGCGCACCGCTCCTACGCGCCGCCCGGTCCGCACAGTGACCCGTGGGGGCCGTACATCCACGAGGCCTCGGGCAAGTACGACGTGCCGGAGCGCTGGATCCGCGAGGTGATGCGCGTCGAGACCGGTGGGCGGACCGAAATGAACGGCATCCCAATCACTTCGGGCGCGGGCGCGATGGGCCTGATGCAGGTGATGCCGGCCACCTATGACGAGTGGCGTGGCCGTTACCCAGACCTCGGCGGCGAACCGTACGATCCGCACAACAGCATTCTCGCCGGCACCGCTTACATCCGTGAGCTATACGACCTGTATGGCTCGCCCGGCTTCCTGGCCGCCTATAACGGTGGTCCTGGCCGGCTGGACGACTATCTCACACGCAACCGTCCGCTCCCGGACGAGACCCGGCGCTACGTCGCGAAAATCGGGCCGTATATCACGGACAGCTTCCCGAGCCGGCGCTCCACCGCCGAGATGTACGCGATGAACTCGCTGCCGACGAGCATCCCGGCTGGTCCGCGCTACTCGGCGCCGGCCGATGTGCCCTACAACCCGCCGGCGTCGGTCGAGCCGCCGGTCGAGGTGGCCTATGCGCCGCCCTCGTCGACGGATGGTGCGTTCGATCCGCCGCCCGGTTGGACACCGAAGGGCATGCCGCGCGCCGAGGCCAAGGTTTACGTGCCGCCGCCGGTCCAAGCTTCCGCGCCAGCCCCAAGCTACGCCCCGGCGCCTACGGTGATCGCGTCGAACGATCCGGCATCGGCCGCCAGTTTCGAACCGGCGCCGATGCCAGCGCGCGAGCCGGACGTGACGCCGACCCCGCGGGCGTCGCTTGCCTATGATCCGCCCCCGGTCGCCTATACGCCACCGCCGGTCGCCTATTTGCCCCCCAAGCCACCGACCGCATCGCGGGCACCGGCATATGCGGCGCTGCCGGAACCGCCGCGGTTCACCCCCCCAGTGCCGACCGTGCAGACCGCGTCTGCCTACGGCTATGCTCCGGTTGGGCAGGGAGGGCGCCGCGAACCGGGCTTCCGACTCGTCGCTCCCGCCATGGCGGCGCCGGCACCGTTGTACCGCGGCGCACCTGGCGAGTGGGCGATCCAGGTCGGCGCGTTCGGCAACGAGGGCCTCGCCAAGATCGCCGTCGGGACCGCGCGCGAAGAGGCTGGCGCCGTGCTGTCCAGCGCCCACCAGGCGGTGGCCGGCGTACGCGAGTCGCACGGCACGCTCTATCGCGCACGCCTGACCGGCCTGTCACGCGATGCTGCCACCCAGGCATGCGAGCGCTTGCGTGGGCGGACCAACTGCATCGTGCTGTCACCGGACGCCCAGTCTTAATTCGCCGAGTCTTGATTCGCCCAGTCCTAGTCCGTCCATTCTTGCCCTTGGTGGCTTGAACCACCGCGTTTGGCTTGCCCCTCCGTAGCTGGGGGGGCATGCTCGGTTCCCAGCGGGAGGGTATCAGGCAACAATGATCGACAAGCGCGTGGCGAGCGTCGCGGCGGCGCTCGAGGGGGTGGCCGATGGAGCCGTCGTTCTCGTGGGCGGATTCGGCGCGGTTGGCCAGCCCAACCAGTTGATCGACGGCTTGATCGAGCAAGGTGCAAAAGACCTTGTGATCGTTGCGAACAACTCCGGTGTTGCCGAGTTCGGCTTGGCCAAATTGATGAAATTGGGGCGGGTGCGGCGGATCATCTGCTCGTATCCGCGGTCCGCCGGCTCCTTCGTGTTCGAGGACTTGTATCGGGCGGGTAAGATCGAGTTGGAGCTGGTCCCGCAGGGCACTCTCGCGGAGCGCATGCGCGCAGCTGGGGCAGGCATCCCGGCCTTCTATACGCCCACGGCATTCGGCACGAAGCTCGCTGAGGGCAAGCCGACTGCCGAGATCGGCGGTCGCAACTGCGTACTCGAATACGCGCTGCCCGGGGACATTGCACTCGTTGAGGCCTGGGAGGGCGACCGGTGGGGCAACCTCACCTACAAAGAGAGCGGACGGAATTTCAATCCGGTGATGGCGACTGCAGCGACCCTGACGGTGGTGCAGGTGCAACGGGTGGTGGAACTCGGCACTCTGCCGCCCGAGGCCGTGGTGACACCGGGCGTCTATGTCGATCGCCTAGTGGAAGTGCCGCATGACGGGCCGCAGGGATAGGGGGGAGCCATGTCGATCCAATCACGTGACCGGGTAGCGATGGCAGCCCGTGTCGCCGCGGACATTCCCGAGGGCTGGTACGTCAATCTCGGCATTGGAATCCCGGTTCTGGTTGCCGACCACGTGCCATTGGAGCGCGAGGTGGTGTTCCACTCCGAAAACGGCGTTCTGGGCTTCGGTCCAGCCCCGGCGCCTGACCAGGTCGACCCGTGGCTGATCAATGCGGGCAAGCTGCATGTCACGCTGCGGCCCGGTGGCAGCTTCATGCACCATTCCGACAGCTTTGCCCTGATCCGCGGCGGACACTTGGATCTTTGCGTCCTGGGAGCGTTCGAAGTCGCCGAGAATGGCGACATCGCAAACTGGTCGCGCTCAGACAACGACTTTGCCCCGGCCGTTGGCGGCGCCATGGACCTGGCCGCCGGCGCCAAGCGGCTGTGGGCGGTGATGGAACACACGACCAAGGCGGGCGAGTCGCGGCTGGTAAACAAATGCTCATACCCGCTAACGGCCCTGGGCGCCGTCAGCCGCGTCTACACTAACTTGGCCGTGCTGGACGTGACGGAGCGCGGCTTTGTCGTCGTCGACATCGTTCCCGGGCTCGATTTCACCGGCTTGCAGGAGCGGACGGCGGCGACGCTCCACCTCCCCGGCTAGGGTTATTTGCCGAGATTGGGCGTCATGCCCGTCGTGTCGCTCGGCGACAGGGTCCGGTCCCGTTGGCTACCCTCGGTGCCACCATCGGACAGCGATCCCGTGGGCGTGTCGCTGAACGGCGTACTGTTGGTTGGCCCAGCGTCCAGTGTATGGCTGCCAGGGCCTGCAACCCGGTCCACCGGCGACACGCCTGCTGGGCCCACGGTCGGAATCGGCGCTGGTTCGAGCGGATGACCGTTCACGCTGCCCTCTAAAGGTGCTGCGGCCAGCAATACGTTGCCGCTTGGAGGCGTCGTGGAATCGGGTGCGGCGAGCAGGGACAGCGGCGCGGCCAGCAATCCAACGGCGAGAACGATGATGTTTGAACGCATGTCATTAACCTCTTCTGCACCCATGAATGTTCTTATGGGCGGAGGGTTTCTGCCGAGGAGATGCCGTTTGAGTGACCGATGTCGCACTGCAACACGCTTGCGCGTCTGCGGATATTCCATAGGCTGGCGTGAGACATGCATGTGACAATCCCAAACAATCCGAGTCGGCTCAGATTGTTGAAAAGCTCTCAACGCGGTGTGCTGCCGCATGGTGTGCCTTGTCCCTGCTGACCGTTCGACACGTTACGACCTACCGATACCGGCATCCTGTGGCGTTTGGGGAGCATCGTATGATGTTTCGCCCACGTGACAGCTACGACCAGCGGATGGTCGAGCACCGGCTTGCCATCGATCCGGAGCCGTCGTCGCTGCGGTGGACACACGACGTGTTCGGCAATTCGGTGACACTGGCGAAGTTCGCCCACCGGTCCGATACGCTGACCTTCGACAGCACACTGACGATCGACCATTCCGACTTCACCGACATCGCAGGCCTGATCGCCGAGCACGCGCGTAACGTCCCGTTCTCCTACGATACGGACGAGATGCCCGACCTGCTTCGGTCCATCGAGCGCCAGTGTCCGGATCCGAGGCACGTGGTGGACCGCTGGGCGCATGGGTTCGTGTCCCAGCATGGGCTGACGGGCACCTTGGACCTGCTTGCGGGCATGACCAAGGCGATCCGGCATCGGTTTACCTATCGGGCCCGCCACACGCCGGGGATCCAGGATCCGCAGACCACGATGCGGCTGGAAACCGGCACCTGCCGCGATTTCGCGCTGCTGATGATGGAAGCGGTCCGCTCCCTGGGCATGGCGGCACGTTTCGTGAGCGGCTACCTCCACGTTCCCGCCCGTATTCCGCCTGGCGAGGCGGAACGGCAGGGCGGCGGCAACACGCATGCTTGGCTGCAAGTATACCTGCCAGGCGCCGGGTGGGTGGATTTCGACCCGACGAACGGCATCGTCGGCAGCCGCGGACTGATCCGGGTTGCAGTCGTTCGCGACCCGGCGATGGCCATTCCGCTCTCCGGTAGCTGGACGGGAGCCTCCGCCGACTGTTTAGGCATGGATGTTTCCGTTCGGGTGACCGAAGTAATCTCGACCCTGAAAACCGCACGCTGAGGAGGTCCCCCATGCGTATCCGCTGTGGCTACCGTATCGCTTATGAGTGTTCACAGCCGGTGCCTATGTTGTTGGCCCTTAGCCTGCATCCATCGCGCGAATCCGACCTGCTGAGCCAGCCGAAGCTGCGGACCAGCCCCGACATCGATGTTCACGCCTATCGCGACGATTTCGGCAACATCTGCCATCGGATCGTGGCCCCTGTCGGGCGGACCGAGTTGACCGACGAGTTCGACGTCACCGATTCGGGCCTGCCAGACCCCATCGTTCCCGAGGCGAAGCAATTCCACGTCCAGGACCTGCCAGATGGGGCCTTGGTGTATCTGCTGGGCAGCCGCTACTGCGAGACGGATAAGCTATCCAACATCGCCTGGTCGTTGTTCGGTGGCACCGAACTGGGCTGGGCGCGGGTGCAGGCGATCTGTGACTTCACCAACGAGCGCATCACCTTCGGTTACGAACATGCCCGTCCGGACAAGACTGCCTGGGACGGCTACAACGAGCGAAAGGGCGTGTGCCGCGATTTTGCGCATCTTGCCGTGACGTTGTGCCGCTGCATGAACATCCCCGCCCGCTACTGCACCGGCTATCTGGGTGACATCGGCGTGCCTCCCGCTGACTCGCCGATGGATTTCTCCGCCTGGTTCGAGGCCTACCTAGACGGGCCCGACGGTGGCCGCTGGTATACCTTCGACGCCCGCCACAACAGGCAGCGGATCGGACGTGTCCTGATGGCGCGCGGGCGCGACGCGACCGACGTCGCCCTGGTAACGAGCTTTGGCCCTGCCTGGCTCAGCGTGTTCGAGGTGACGACGCTCGAGATCACGGAGTAGGGTGCCTCCGATCTAACCGGAGGAGTCTCGAGTGACCCGTTACCTGCTGTCCGCGGCCGCGCTTGCCGGACTGGCGACTGTCGCATCCTTGGCACCCGCCCGCGCTGCCGACTTTATCAGTGGCTCGCAGTTGGCTCGTGCTTGCAACGGACGGTCGCCGGCGGATTCTGGCTCGTGCGACGGCTACATCGCCGGGGCGCTCGACGAGGTGGCGGGGAACAGCGAACTCCGGTCCACGATCTGCCCACCGCAGAACACGAAGCTGTCCGCGCTGCGCGAGTCGTTGGCGCGCTACAGTCAGCAGCACGCGGACGATGCCAAGGGCTCGGGCGTCTCCCTGGTGCATGCCATGCTGAAGGCGAACTATCCCTGCGCCGGGAAGTAGCTTGGTCTAGCCTTTTGGCATAGGCGTGACGTCTGCCTTCACACCAACCGGGCAAGCCCCCGGGATGGCGTTCGGTGGCAGCCCGACCACGACGCTGTTCGGGGGTTCCATGATTCCAACCGACGTGCGGATCGTGCCAGTCACTGCCGCGTAATTCGGAAGCTTCACCCGGACAGTCTCCCCAGGTGTCAGCTTGGCGGTCTGCGGCACCGTGAGGAAGGCCCGGTCGCAATCATGGATGCGGACCAACGGCGTTCCCGCCGTCAGGTCTGCACCGGGCACGGTCTCGACCGAGCGGATGACGCCATGTACATCGGCCAACACGGATCTGTCGGGGCTGTTCGCGTCGGTCGTGTGGATCGTGAACAAGGGCGATTTCGGATCGACGATTTCACCGGCATTCGCCGAGATCACCATCACTCGCCCGGTGACGGCGGCGCGCACCACCATCATGGGCGCATTGAAGACGGCCGTGACGGTGCCGACGCTCAGCAACGACGAGACGACGGCCACGGTCACGACTACCAGCCCTACCAGGACGGCCAGAGCGATCAGCCCAGGGATCAGCAGCGGGCGGAAGCGCCGGCCGCGGTTTGCTACGACGTCCGGTTCCGTGCCCCACGGCCGCTCGTCCTCGACCGGCAGATCGGCGTAGACGGGGTTCGGGTCGGGCCAGAGTTGGCTGTCAGGCGGCGGGGATGCTTCTTCGGATAGCGGGTGACTTGGTGCGTCCGGTGCCTCGAAGACACGCTGAGGGTCGAAGCCGGGCGGCAAGTCCGTTTCGGTGTCGAACAGCTCCGACGGCTGCGAACGCCTGCGGAACCGGCCTGGCAGGAAGCCGAAGCGGTCCCGCCTTGGCCGGGGGAGCAGCGCTTCGGATGCCACGAACTCCGGCGACGGTTGCGGCTCCGGAACCTGGACGAGCTCCGGCTCATGCGGTGGCGTCGGCGCTTCGTCGTATACCGGAGAGAGTGGCGGGGTTGGCGGTGCTGCCGTTTCCACCGCCGGATTTGGCTCAGGGACCGGCTCCGGCTCCTCCAATGCATCCGGTGGCAGTGGCTCTGGTGGCAGCGCCTCCGGTAGCAGTGGCTCGTGCTCGGGCAGTACAAGCGACGTCTCGGCTTCAGGCTCAGGAAGCGGTGGCAGGACCGCCGGCAACTCGGGTGCGGGGGGCTCGGGGGCGGCGGGCAGCGGCTGGGCCGGCCGTGGGAGGTCGGGCTCGCCCAGCACTGGCATCAGCCGGATTTGGGAGCGAGCAATCTGCCTGGACGCCGGCAGGCTCGGCGGCGATGCCAGGGGCATCACAACGTCCAGCATCGGCTGCCGTACCGTGGACGGGCCTGGCGGGGCGTAGCGCGCCGCCGGGTCCCAGATCGCAGCGTCCCTGGGTGCCTCGTCCCCAGCTTGGGGGCCGGGCTCGAGGGGGCTGCTCGGCGCCGGGTAGGCGGGCCGCAGAAGGGTCCTGCCGCCGATCGCTGCTGGATGGCGGGCGAACCCAACGATCGGATCGGCCGGGTCGAACCGGTCCGTCACGAGGGTGGTCGCAGGATGTGGCTGGCCGATCTATTCAAACGAAGCCCTCTTCACGGCGCAGCATGCGCGCGGCGTTACCCGAGCGGTTCACCAGGCGTCAAGCTGTGGCGCAAGACTTGCGTGAAGTTACCATTAATGAAACGACGGAGTGATCGCTCGTGACCCTGGTGATTCCACGCCGGCTCGCCCTCGCCGGTGCTGCTGGCCTTGCCGCAACCCACGCCGTGCCGACCCGGGCGCAGGGTGCCAAGTCGCTGAACTACGGTATCTCGATGGCGGACGTGCCGCTCACCACGGGGCAGCCCGACCGGGGCGCCGGAGCCTACCAATTCACCGGCTTGACGCTGTACGACCCGTTGGTCGCCTGGGAGCTGGACGTGGCAGACCGGCCCGGCAAGCTGGTCCCGGGCCTTGCGACGGCCTGGGAGAGCGACCCGGCGGACCCGCGTCGCTGGACCTTCCATCTTCGCCCGGGGGTCGCCTTCCACGACGGCTCGATGCTCGACGCGGATGCCGTGGTGTGGAATTTCGAGAAGGTGCTGAACCCGCAGGCGCCGCATTTCGACAACCGACAGGCAGCGCAGGTCAAGCCGCGGCTGCCCTCGGTGGCGTCCTGGCGCAAGCTCGATGCGACGACGGTGCAGATCACTACGAAATCGGTCGACGCGCTGTTCCCCTACCAGCTGCTGTGGTTCCTGATCTCGTCGCCGGCTCAATATGCCAAGCTCGGCAACGATTGGGAAAAGTTCGCATTCGCCCCCTCCGGCACGGGGCCATTCAAGCTGGCGAGCCTGGTGCCGCGTACCCGGGTGGAACTGGTCCGCAACGATGCCTACTGGAACAAGGCGCGCATGGCCAAGCTCGACCGGCTGGTGCTGACCTGTGTGCCGGAGGACCTGTCCCGCGCGAATGCCCTGCTGTCCGGGCAGGTGGACCTGATCGAGACGCCAGCCCCCGACGCGGTTCCGCAATTGAAAAGCGGTGGCGCGCGCGTGGTCGGCAACGTGACGCCGCATGTGTGGAACTATCATTTGTCACTGGTCGAGGGCAGCCCGTGGCGTGACCTGCGGGTGCGCCAGGCCGCGAACCTCGCTGTGGACCGGGACAGCATCGTCGAGCTGATGGGTGGGTTGGCGAAGCCAGCGGTGGGGCAGGTGGACCCGGCGAGCCCCTGGTTCGGCAATCCGAGCTTCAAGATCAGGACGGACATGGATGCGGCGCGCAAGCTGATGTCGGACGCCGGGTATTCCAAAGCCAACCCGCTGAAGACGACGTTCATGGTGCCGACCGGCGGCAGCGGCCAAATGCTCTCGATGCCGATCAACGAGTTCATCCAGCAGGGCTGGACCGAGATCGGGTTGCACGTGGACTTCCAGCCGGTGGAGTTGGAGGTGGCTTACACCGCCTGGCGCAAGGGAGCGGCGGATCCTTCGCTGAAGGGGATCACTGCCAGCAACATCGCCTATGTCACGTCGGACCCGTTCTACGCCCTGATCCGCTTCTACAGCAGCAAGCAGATTGCGCCGGTCGGGGTAAATTGGAGTGGTTACAAGAACCCGGAGGTAGACGCGCTCTGCGACCAGGTGACCGCGAGCTTCGACCCGGCGGAGCAGGACCGGTTGTGTGCGCAGATCCACCAGCGCGTGGTGGACGACGCGGTGCAGGTTTGGGTGGTGCATGACACCAACCCGCACGCGTTGTCTTCGCGGGTAAAGACGTATGTGCAGGCCCAGCACTGGTTCCAAGATCTGACGACGCTGTCTTGAGCTAGATCCGCCCCCGCGCTGCGGGGGAGGGGGACCATGCGAGGCATGGTGGAGGGGGTCGTTGGACTTAGTTGACCGAATATGTGGCGGCGCCCCCTCCGTCGGCTGCGCCGTCACCTCCCCCGTGAAGGACGGGGGAGGACATAGGTTGGGCGAGGGTTAATCGGCGGCGAGCGCCATGGCCTTGCGAGCCTGGATCATGCCGACGTGGTCTTCCAGCGCCTCGCCAACCTGCTCGGCATGGCTCGCGAACACATGGTCGGCACCAGGGTATACGCGGTAATCGACCGTGACGCCCTTCTGCGTGTTCAGCTTGTCCACCAGCTTGCGGACCGATGGCTCGGGGACTAGCTCGTCCGAGTCGCCGTGGATCAGCAGGCCACCGCATGGGCAGGGGGCCAGGAAACCGAAATCGTAATGGCTGGCCGGGGGGGCGACGCTGATCCAGCCGGAGATCTCCGGACGACGCATCAGCAACTGCATGCCGACAAAGGCGCCGAACGAGTATCCTGCGATCCACAAGCCCTTGGAGGACGGATTGACCATCTGCATCCAATCCAGCGCCGCCGCCGCGTCGCTGATTTCGCCAATGCCGCCATCGTAGCGGCCCTGGCTGCGGCCGACTCCGCGGAAGTTGAACCGCATCACGGAAAAGCCGAGCTTCTGGAATGACTGGTACATCGTGAAGGTGATGCGGTTGTTCATCGTGCCGCCGTGAAGCGGATGCGGATGCAACACCAGGGCAAGCGGGGCGCCTGTCTCTTTGCTGTGGTGGTAACGGCCTTCAAGTCGGCCGTCGGGGCCGGCAAACATCACCTCTGGCATGGTGTTCCGATAATTCCTGCACCCGAGGCCAGGCACGACCGCGGAAAAAGCTTCGGTTAGCGTGATCGCCCGCCGAGGTAGTGCCCTACCCAGCAGACCGCACATATGACGTCGCTTCCGCGACATAGAGGAAGGCGAGCCTCCCTGATGGCCGCCCGGACCGGGTTATGCTGCGGCCCACCACAGGATGCAGCCAGGGCGGGCCTTCAACCCTGGCGCCGGCCCGATATATAGGAGGTGCGACCGCGCTTTCATAACGGAATTGACGCATGCCCTTCATGTTTTTGCGCGAACTGGTTGCCGCCTACCATCAACGCGACCCAGCCGCCCGGTCCCGAATGGAAGTCGTGCTCTGCTACCCCGGGTTGCACGCCATCATGCTGCACCGTCTAGCCCATGGGTTGTGGCAGCGCCGCTTCTACCTGCTCGGCCGCTGGATCTCCCATCTCGGGCGCTTCCTGACCGGCATCGAGATCCACCCAGGCGCGCAAATCGGCCGCCGGGTCATCATCGATCACGGGATGGGCGTGGTGATCGGCGAGACGGCAATCCTCGGCGACGACGCTTACCTGTATCACCAAGTCACGCTCGGCACCGCGAGCACCAGCAAGGGCAAGCGTCACCCGACGGTGGGCCGCAACGTGATCCTCGGCGCCGGGGCCAAGATCCTGGGCGACATCGTCGTGGGCGACGGCGCCCGGGTCGGCGCCAATGCCGTCGTCGTGGCGGATGTGCAGCCCGGCCAGACCGTCGTCGGCATCCCCGCCCGCCCAGTGGAACGCGATCGCAACAAGCCCGCGCCCGCCCCGGCGTTCCTTGCCTACGGCACACCCTGCGACGGCGCACCGGACCCGATGATGTGTCAGATCGAAGGGCTCCGCGCCGAATTGCTGGCGGTCGAGGCCCGCCTGTCCGCGCTGGCACGGTCGCGCAACGGGGACCGCCAGGACGCCGATGTTCGGGCCGCCGAGTAGCACCACGACCTACCTCGACGCCAACGCGACCGAACCGCTCCGGCCCGCCGCCCGCGCAGCCATGCTCGCGGCGCTGGACGAGGTGGGCAATCCGTCCTCGGTGCACGCCGGTGGCCGTGCGGCGCGCCGGGTGCTGGAGGACGCGCGGGAGGCGATCGCACGGCGTTTCGGTGGTGAGGTCGTGTTCACCTCCGGCGGCACGGAGGCGGACGCCTTGGCCATCCACGCGCTGGGCCACGGCCGGCGTCTGCTGATCGGCGCCACCGAGCACGACGCGATAAGGGCCGCACGACTGGACGCTGAGGTCTTGCCGGTGGATGCGCACGGGCGGCTCGACCTGGATGCGCTGGAGGCGGCCTTACCAGGTGGCCCGGCTCTGGTCTGCCTGATGTTGGCGAACAACGAGACCGGAACGATCCAGCCAGTGGCGGAGGCGGCGGCCATCTGCCGCCGGTATGGCGCCCGCCTGCATGTCGATGCCGTGCAAGCCGCCGGGCGGATCCAGACCGATTTGGGCGCCATCGGGGCCAGCAGCCTTGCCATCTCCTCCCACAAACTGGGCGGCCCGGCCGGGGCAGGGGCCTTGTTGCTCGCCGACGGTATGGACGGCCCGGCCCTGATCACCGGCGGCGGGCAGGAGCGAGGGCGCCGCGGTGGCACGCCAGCCGTCGCCGTGATCGCCGGGTTCGCCGCTGCCGCCCAGGAACCAGCGCCCGACCTGCTATCCCTCCGTCACGCCATCGAACTGGCCGCGACCGCGTCGGGCGGCATCGTTCTCGGTGGGCCGGACCGCCTGCCCAACACCTCTTGCATCGCATTGCCCGGCGTGGCGGCGCAGACCCAGCTGATCACCTTGGACCTGGCGGGGGTGCAGGTGTCGGCCGGCGCGGCATGCTCCTCGGGCAAGGTCGCTCGCAGCCACGTTCTCGAGGCGATGGGGCTGGGCGCGTTGGCAGGCGAGGCGATCCGCGTATCGCTGCCCTGGAATGCGGTGCCGGCCGATGTGGCTGCCTTCGCTGCTGCCTATGCCGCGATGGTGTCCCGGCTGCGGAGAAAAGCGGCATGATGGTTTATCTCGACAATCAGGCCACGACGCCCTGCGACCCGCGCGTGGTGGACGTCATGCTGCCGTTTTTCACCGAGCGGTTCGGCAACGCCCATAGCGCCGAGCACGCCATGGGGCATGACGCGGACCGCGCCGTCGAGACGGCACGCGCCCAGGTTGCCGCTTTGATCGGAGCGGAACCGCGCGAGGTCGTGTTCACCTCCGGCGCCACCGAGGCCAACAACATCGCCATCAAGGGGGCTGCCCGCTACGCCGCCTCCCAAGGCTCGGAGCGCCGTCGAGTCGTGACGGTCGCGACCGAGCATAAATGCGTGCTGGAGAGCGTGGCGGATCTGCGGGCGGACGGCTTCGACCCCGTGGTCCTGCCGGTGGGCGCGGACGGCCGGCTCGACCCGGCGGTGCTGCAGGCTGCCTTGGCCGAGCCCACCGTGCTGGTCAGCGTGATGGCGGCCAACAACGAGACGGGCGTGCTGCAGGACCTGCCGCGGCTTTCCGCGATCGCCCATGCGGCCGGCGCACTGTTCCATACCGATGCGGCGCAGGCCCTGGGCAAGGTCCCGTTCGACGTCGCCGGGATCGATCTCGCCTCGTTCAGCGCCCACAAGGTTTACGGCCCAAAAGGGGTTGGCGCCCTGTATGTTCGCCGCCGCCCGCGCGCCCGGTTGCAGCCGCTGTTCTCCGGCGGCGGGCAGGAGCGGGGGCTGCGCTCCGGCACGCTGCCGACTCCGCTGCTGGTGGGGTTCGGTGAGGCCTGCCGTATCGCCGGGCTGGAGATGGACGTGGAAGCCGTCCGGCTGGCCGCGCTACGCGACCGACTCGTGGCGGGCCTGCTGGAGCGGCTGCCCGGCCTGCGCGTGAACGGCTCGATGACGCATCGCCTGCCGGGGAACCTGAACGTCACCCTGCCGCATACCGATGCGCTCGCCGCGATGCGGGCGGCCCCGGATCTATGCGTTTCCACCGGCTCGGCCTGCTCGTCGGCCGAGGTGGCGCCCTCCTACGTGCTGTCGGCCATGGGGTTGAGCCCGGACGCTGCGGCACGGAGCTTGCGCCTGGGGCTGGGACGCTTTACCTCCCCGGCCGATGTGGATTACGCGACCCGTGCGCTATCCACCGTCCCCGAACTCGTTTGAGGCCAAACCCGCCATGCCCAAGATGACCTTTGTCGAGCGCGACGGCACCCGCCGGGAAGTGAGCGCCCCGCTCGGCCTGTCCGTCCTGGAAGTGGCGCACAAGCATGGCGTGGATATCGAGGGCGCCTGCGAAGGTTCGCTGGCCTGCTCCACCTGTCACGTGATCGTCGACCCGGCGTGGTTCGCTAAGCTGCCAACGCCCACCGAGGACGAGGAAGACATGCTGGACCTTGCGTTCGGCCTGGAAAAGACCTCCCGGCTGGGGTGCCAACTCGTAGTCACCGAGGCATTGGATGGCCTCGTGGTGCGTTTGCCCGCCGCTACGCGCAACGCCCAGGGATAGCGCAATGAGGGTCCTCGCCGCGATGTCCGGCGGCGTGGATAGCAGCGTCACCGCGGCCCTGCTGCACGAGGCCGGGCACGAGGTCATCGGGGCAACGTTGCAGTTGTACGATCATGGCGCTGCGTCGGGCCGCAAGGGCGCGTGCTGCGCCGGGCAGGATATACACGACGCGCGCCGGGTGGCCGACCGGCTGGGCATCCCGCATTACGTGATCGACGCCGAAGCGCGGTTCCGCTCGGCGGTCATCGAGGATTTCGCCGACAGTTATGCTGCCGGGCTGACCCCCGTGCCGTGCGTGCGCTGCAATCAGACGGTCAAGTTCACCGATCTGATGCAGCTTTCCGTCGATCTCGGCTGCGACGCGATGGCGACCGGGCATTACGTGCGCCGGGTCGATGGCCCGGATGGCGCCGAGCTGCATCGTGCGGCGGATCCGCAGCGTGACCAGAGTTGGTTCCTGTTTGCCACCACGCGGGCGCAATTGGCGCGGTCGCTGTTCCCGCTTGGCAGCATGCCGGACAAGGTCGCCGTGCGTGCGGAGGCAGCCCGGCTCGGTTTGGAAGTGGCGGCCAAGCCGGACAGTCAGGACATCTGCTTCGTTCCGAGCGGTCGCTACGACGCCACCGTCGCCAAGCTGCGCCCGGATGCCATGGAAGCTGGCGAGATCGTGACGGCGGATGGCTCGGTCGTGGGCCGGCATGACGGGGTGGGGCGGTTCACGGTCGGCCAGGCCAAGCGGCTGGGCTTGCCCGGCCAGGTGGTTGTGGCGTTGGACGCGCCGGCACGCCGCATCGTGGTGGGGCCTCGGAGCGCTGGCAGCCGGACGGTGCAATTGCGCGAGGTGAACTGGCTGATCGATCCGCCAGAGAGGCTACGATGCACGGTCAAGCTGCGGGCGAGGGATTCGCTGCATGACGCCGAGGTGCAGGCGGATGGCTCGGTGCTGCTAGACGAGCCGGCGCTGGCTGCACCGGGGCAGGCCTGCGTGTTCTACGTGGGCGAACGCGTCATGGGGGGCGGGTTCATCACTGTCTCTCCCTCTCCGCCTGCGGCAGAGGGCCGGGGTGAGGGGTAGGGCTCAACTTCGCCCTAAGTCGCGGGGCGGTGCGCTCAACCCAAAGGGTCCGTGCGGGCGAACGCAGCTTGCCCGGCGCTCGACGATGGCGGCCTGCGTCTAATCCGCTAAGACGACAACGTAATCAGGGAGACGAAAGATGTTCAATCACATCATGGTCGGTGCGAACGACCTCGATACCTCGAAGCGGTTCTACGACGCTACCCTGGCCGCGCTCGGCCACGGACCAGGCAAGGCCGACGACAAGGGGCGGATCTGGTGGCAGACGCCGGACGGCGTGTTGGCGATCATCAAGCCTCTCGACGGCAAGCCGGCCAGCAGTGCCAATGGCGGCACGATCGGCTTCAAGGCGGCCTCGGCCGAGCAACTCCACGCCTGGCACGACGCCGGCGTGGCGGCGGGCGGCACGACCTGTGAAGACCCGCCAGGCCCGCGCGCTGGCGGCAACATGCACCTTGCCTATCTGCGCGACCCGGCCGGCAACAAACTCTGTGCGGTCTATCGCCCAGCCTGACCCGGCGCCGCGGGGCCAGCCTCCAAGCTAGCCCCGTAGGCTGCAGCCCTTCACTTTCTTGGGCAGCAGTGGGTCCAGGATGGCGGCAATTTGGCAACGCGACATTGGCCGCTGTGCGCGCAGCCGGGGTTGGCGGTGAAGGTTGATCATCAGCATGCCGCCCCCGGCCAGTGCCAGCCGCAGCGTGCCCTGCCGGATCGCGCGGGCATAAAGCGGCTCCGGCCCGCCGATCCCCGTGATGATCCCCGCGCCGACGGCGGCCACCCGGTTGCGGTAGTCGTCGGCCAGTTCCGGGGTGTGCGAGTGATACAGCCCCACGGCCACGTTCCAGTCGCCATGCGCCTCGGCATACAGCGAGCGAAGATAGCGGGCGGCGTAGTCGGCATTTGCGCCTGGGTCGAACGCCTCGTCCAACGAGCGGAAGGCGCCGGGGTGCAATGGCAAGTCCACCTGCATGCAGCCGACATCGATGTAGTGATGCTGCCCGGTGGATTGCGCCTGCTGCACCCAGGCCATTGCGGCGGCCTTGCTGTCCAGGAACAGGCCCTGGCCGTCCGCATCGATGGTCCAGGGCCAGGCCCGCACGTCGCCCAGGCCGCGCATCGGGCGGCCGCTCTCCACCTTGGCGATGCTGGCGAGCAGGTCGTGCGGTAGGCCATATTTCTGCTCGGCCACGCTGATCGCCGTCTGGCACAACGTGCTTTGCGTGGTGAGCCAAGCCGGGTCGGGCGGCAACGACGCAGCAGCGACCGCCCGTGCCAAAAGGAGAAGGCAGCCCATCACGAGGAGGCGGAGTTTCATCACGCGGGGCCGCCTACACCCATTCCCAGGGTCATGGCAAAATACGCACCCGCTGGCGGTGCTACTCGTCCAGCGTGATGAGCACTGGCACGTGGTCGGAGGGTTGGTCCTCTCCGCGCACATGCCTGTCCGGCGCCGCCGAAACCAACCGGTCAGCCAGTGCGGGGGATAGCAGGGCATGATCGATCCGCAACCCGCGGTCGCGCTGCCACGCACCCGCCTGGTAGTCCCAGAACGTCCATGCCGGCCCGGCAGGTGTGGTCACCCGCACCGCGTCGGTCAGCCCGGCCCAGAGCATGCGGCGGAACCGCTGCCGCGTCTCCAGCCGGACCAGGGCGTCGTTGGACGGGAGGGTGCCGGGAGCGTAATCCTCGTCGGCCGGACAGACGTTGTAGTCGCCGGCCAGCATGAACGGGGTGTCGGCCGCGAGCAGGGCATCGGCGCGGTCGGCGAGGCAGTCCATCCAGGCGAGCTTGTAGGCATAGCCGGCCTCACCGCCGGAATTGCCGTTGGGGAGATACAGATTTCCCACCGTGATCCCGCCAGCCTCGATCTCGAGGTAGCGCGCCTGGGCGTCATCCGCGGGCAGGCCGGGGAGCGCGACGTGGTGCACCGCCATCGGCAGACGGCTAAGGATCGCGACGCCGTTATAGGATTTCTGGCCGGCGACGACGCTGTCGTAGCCGAGGGCCTTGAAGGCGAGGGCGGGGAACTGGGCCTCCTCGCACTTGATCTCCTGCAGCAGCAGCACGTCCGGCTCGGCTTTCTGCAGCCAACGACAGACATGCGGCTCGCGGATGCGGACCGAGTTGACATTCCAGGTAGCTATTTTCATCGAACGCTAGACCGCCTCGTTTCTCCCTCTCCCATCGGGAGAGAGCCTTTGGACGGTGGGCGCAGGGGCTTCAATCGACCGCGAAGCTCGTGCCGCAGCCGCAAGCGCTCTTGGCGTTCGGATTGCGCACGGTGAAGTGGCTGCCCATCAACTCGTCGGTGTAGTCCAGCTCCGACCCGGACAGCAGGTCGAGGCTCGCCGGGTCCACCAGAACGCGGGCGGCGCCGGATTCGACCACCAGGTCGTCGGGCTGCACCGCTTCGTCCAGCTCGAACTTGTATTGGAAGCCGCTGCACCCGCCGGCCAGCACTGCGACGCGCAGGGCAGTGGGCCTGGGCTGGCTGGCAACGATGCTGGTGATCTGCTCGGCCGCGCGATGGCTGATGGCGAATACTTGTTCCATCCGCCCAACATAGGGCAGCACGCTCCCCGGTTGAAGAGGCTCCCGGATGAAGCGGCCCCGGTTGAAGCGGCACGGAGCAGGGTGCTACGGGCATGTCATGGTCCTCGCCCCCTACGCCGTCCGGCCGGAGACCGCGCGCGGACGGCTGCACCCTGAACCGGAGGCGCCGACGCGCTCGCCCTGGCAGCGGGATCGTGACCGGATCATCCACTCCTCCGCCTTCCGCAAGCTGCAGTACAAGACGCAGGTGTTCGTCAATCACGAGGGCGATTTCTTCCGCACCCGGCTGACCCACACGATCGAGGTGGCGCAAATCGCCCGCTCCATCGCCCGTGAGTTGCAGGTGGACGAGGACCTGACAGAGGCACTGGCGCTCGCGCACGATCTCGGCCACCCGCCGTTCGGGCATGCCGGGGAGGAGGGTTTGAACCGTGGCATGAAGCCGTGGGGCGGTTTCGACCACAATGCGCAGGCCATGAAGATCGTGACGCTGCTGGAGAACCGCTACGCCGCCTTCGACGGGCTGAACCTGACCTGGGAGACGCTGGAGGGGTTGGCGAAGCATAACGGACCGCTCGCCAAGCCGCCGCCCTACATCGCGGAATATGACGCCCGGCACAGGCTCGACCTACACAGCCAGCCCGGCGTCGAAGCCCAGATTGCCGCGGCGGCGGACGATATCGCCTACCACAGCCACGATCTGGACGACGGGATGCGGGCCGGGCTGTTCGGCTTCGAGGAGATCAGCCACTTGCCGCTGGTCGGCGAGGCGCTCCGCCAGGCCCGCACCGCCAGCCTGGACGTGCCACCCCCCCGGCTACGCCACGAGACGATCCGCCGGGTGATCAATCAGTTGGTGAGCGACCTGATCGCCGAGTCGGGCCGTCGTCTGGGCAAGCTCGACCCGGCTGACAGTGCGGCTGTGCGGCGGGCGCGCCAGCCCGTCGTCGTGTTCACCCCTGCCATGGCGGAGGCGAACCATGCGATCAAGGAGTTCCTGCGCGCCCGGATGTATCGCCATTGGCGGGTCAACCGCATGACGGCGAAGGCCCGGCGCATGACAGAGCATTTGTTCACCCTGCTGGTGCAGGATGTTGCGACCCTGCCGGACGAGTGGCGTGGCCGTGCCGGAGAGGCCGACCCGCGTCGGGCCGCGCTGACGGTCGCAGACTATGTTGCCGGGATGACGGACCGCTTTGCCGTCGAGGAGTATCGCAAGCTGACGGACCTTTCGATCCCTGGATAGCTTGCCATGCCTATCCAGCCGCTCTGCTCAAACCCTCTCACCCTGGGAGAGGGTCGGGTGAGAGACCTAGGCCCGCAACCGCCCTGCGTGCAGGAAGCTCCCTCACCCCGGCCCTCTCCTAGGAGGAGAGGGAGAAGCCAGCCAGGCTTCGCTACGAGTGGTTCAGGATGAAGTTCATCGACAGGCTGGTCTTGCACGTCGGTGATGTGACTGTCGCCTCGAGATGGTTGCCCTGAACACGGCCCTCCATCCTCGCATTGCCGGACGTGGCATCGATCGTGCCGTCATATTGCACAGGCGAGGTGAACAGGATCACCGGGCTGTAGGCGTACCAAAGCACGCCGTCGCCTACCATGATGACCTTCTCGCCATGTTCCGTCGGGCAGCCCGGTGCGGTGGCTGCCACCTGGCGGATGCTGCCTTGATAGCTGCCGTTGAAGTCGCGGCTCTCGCTGGCCGAGAGCGGAACGGCCACGCCGACCAGGTCGAAGGTAGTCTGGCAACCGCCCAGGGACAGCGCGGCGGCAGCAAAGAGGGCGGAGCGAAACGGCATGGGCACGGTGGGTGCAACTCCTGCAAGCGCGGGCGTGGCGACGCTAGCCGATCACGCTGCAGTGCGCCATGCATTACGCACGCGCGTGGGCGTGACTTCGGGGACGGGGCGCAGCATGCATACTGCTTTACCATCGGGTTGCATCGCGCCACTATGCATGCCGGCTCCAAGCGCCCACATTGGGAATAACGCAGGAGCGAGGATCCCCCATGTTCATCCATCGGCGCCGTGGATGGGAAATACCCGAGCACTTCGTGACACCGGAGCACCTGGTGATGGGAAGGCGCGGCATCATGGCGGGGGCTGCCGGGATGGCGATCGCGAAAACCGCCCCAGCGCTCGCCCAAGCCACGGCGAAATATCCGCCTGGCCGGGCAGTCACACCGGAAACCGACGCGACGACCTACAACAACTTCTACGAATTCGGTGACGACAAGTCGATCTGGCGCGAGGCACAGAAACTGCCGGTATCGCCATGGCAGATCGAATTCGCCGGCATGGTCGCCAAGCCGCAGACCATGGACGTGGCCGACTTGCTGAAACAAGTGCAGCTGGAAGATCGCATCTACCGCCATCGTTGCGTCGAGACCTGGGCGATGACCGTGCCCTGGACCGGCTTCCCCATGTCCGCCTTGCTGAACGTGGCGCAACCGGCGATGTCGGCCAAATACATCGTGTTCGAGACCGCCGTGTTGCCGCGGGTCATGCCCGGCGTTCGCGGCAGTTTCTACACCTGGCCCTATGTCGAGGCGCTGACCATGCAGGAGGCCCGCAACGATCTCGCCTTCATGGTGACGGGCATGTATGGCAAGTCCCTGCCGAAGCAGAACGGCGCGCCGTTGCGGATCCACGTGCCCTGGAAATACGGCTTCAAATCAAGCAAGTCGATCGTGAAGATCAGCTTCACCGACAAGCAGCCAGAAACGTTCTGGCACGCGCTGCAGCCGGCCGAATATGGGTTCTGGGCCAACATCAATCCGGATGTGCCGCACCCGCGATGGAGCCAGGCGACGGAAAAACTGCTAGGCTCCAACGAGCGCGTTCCGACCGTCATCTGGAACGGCTACGGTCAATGGGTGGCCGGCATGTATGCCGACAAGACCAACGAGCGGCTGTTCGCGTGATGCTCGCCAAGGTGCTTGCCGTGATCGCGGCGGTCATGTTCGTTGGAGCCGTGGCAGCGGGCACACTCGGGCCGCCGGACATGTCCTTGGGTGAGGCGCTCGCCTCCCTGGACCATCTACGGGTGACTGCGGTGGAAGCATATGTCCGGATACACCTTTCCGCCTGGCTATGGGATCATCCGGTCCGGGCTGTCATGGAACGGCCGGTTTGGCTGCTGCCTGCTTGCGCCGGGTTGTTGTTTGCGGGTGGGTCGATGACCGCGGCCAGCCTGCAGAAAGCACCGACATCCCGCCGTCGCCGCAGCTAGCTACAGGCTGAGGGCCTGCCGGGCAGCGGCGATCACCCGGAGTGCTTCGCTCCAGAGCCCCATGGTCGCGAGCTCGTCGAACCGGAAGAAGCGCGCTTCGCTGACGTCGCTGCCGGCCACGGGCTCGCCTCCCTGCCACGCGGCCGCAAAATCCAGGATCGTGTAGTGGTAGCGGATGCGGCCGTCCGCGTCCGGGTGGATGCTGTCGACATTTGCGACCAGGGTCAGTGGGCCGGCCTCGAGCCCCGTCTCCTCCCGCAACTCCCGCCGTGCGGCGGCTTCAGCGGTTTCCCCGAGCTCCTGTGCGCCGCCGGGTATGCTCCACTCGCCCATGGCGGGGGGACGGGCGCGGCGGACCAGCAGCACGGCGCCGGGCCGCAGCATCACGGTGCCGATCCCGACCAGCGGGCGTGCGGGGTACTCCCGGCTCAAAAGACGGCCAGCGGGTTGCGGTCCGGCAAGGCGAACGCGTATGGCGCGAGCCGGCTGGCCCAGGTCGAGGTGCCCGATACCAGCAACCAGGGCTGCCCCTGTTCCATCCCCACCGTGAGCACCGCCGTGCCGCTGGCAAGGACCAACTGAACGATGCGGGACGGAGCCGGGTGATGCTGCGGCGCCGGCGCGGCGTCGGTGAAGGGGATCTCGGCCACGGCTCTGCGGGCGGCGTCGTCGCCGAGGCCGCCATCGTCCAGCACGGCGCGGATGTCTGCCGGGTCGAGCGGGGGCAGGGCGTGCTGGCTCCAATCCGCCTCGTCCGCTGGGGCGGTGATGGCATTGTTCGCCACCCAGGCGTGATTGTCGCCGGGCCGGCGTATGACGCTCGATCCGGGGTTTCCCACGATCACGGTGCATAGCACCGCCCCGGTCGTGCCCAGGATCCGCACGAAGGTGCCGCTGCCGGCGCCCGGTGCGAAGGGATCGGCCAAATGGAGGTCTTCGAACGCCTCAGGCGCCGGCGTGAGGACCCGCAGCGTCAGCAAGGCGGTGAACAGCGCTTCGGTCATGCCGGCCCGAACCGGGTAGCCGCCCTGCCGTGCCAACCCCCAGACCTGGCCGCGGCGCTGCAGCCAGAGCACGTGCCCGGCATGCACCAGCTCAATGCGGTCGGCCGATGTGATGCGAGAGGCCAGGGCCGGGAAGGCGACTGGCGACGCTTCCGCCGGCGCCGGAGCCCGGTTCAGCAGCGTTCCGGCCAGCACGGAGATCAGTACGAGGCCCAACGCTGCCACCAGGAGGATCCGCATCCGCATGGCATGGGCATAGCGCGGTCCAAACCGATCCGCCATGCGCCTTGCGTGGGTTCTCGCACCGGGCCGAACTTGCAAAGATAACCCAATGCCTTTGCGACCGATCCTCACGAGCGCTTTCAACGCCCAATCCCGCCGGTTGATCCGCAAGCGCGCCCGGGCCCGCTACAATGCGCGCAACCGCGAGCGCGAGCGTCTGTCGCACGTCTCGGTTCGGTTCACCGCCCTCGTGGTCGCGAGTGCCATGTTCATGGAGCAGCTGGACGGCACCGTCCTTGCCACCGCGTTGCCGACGATGGCGCACGACTTCCATATCGAGCCGCTGCAGATGAACGTGGCGTTGACGTCCTACCTGCTCAGCCTAGCCGTGTTCATCCCCGCCAGCGGCAAGGTGGCGGACCGCTTCGGCACCCGCACCGTGTTCCGCGCCGCCATCGCCCTGTTCACCCTGGGGAGCATCCTGTGCGGCCTGTCGGGCGGGCTGGCCGAGTTGGTGGCGGCGAGGATCCTGCAGGGCATCGGCGGCGCCATGATGGTGCCGGTGGGACGCCTGGTGATCCTGCGCTCGGTGGAACGGAGCGAGATGGTCTCCGCGATGACCTGGCTGATGGTGCCCGCCATGATCGGCCCCATCCTCGGCCCGCCGGTGGGCGGGTTCATCGTCACGGCGCTGAGTTGGCGTTGGATTTTCTACATCAACGTGCCGGTGGGCGTGCTCGGGATGGTGCTGGCGACGCTGTACATCCGCGACATCAAGGAGGAGGGGCGGGTCGACTTCGACGCCTGGGGCCTGGTGTATTCCGGGATCTCGTTGTCCTGCTTGATCTTCGGGCTGGAACTCGCCAGCCGCGGCGCTGCGTCCGTGCAGGAGACGGCGGTCATGCTGGTGGCGGGGCTGATCAGTGGTGCGCTGTATTTGCGCCATGCCCGCAGCTATCCCAACCCGGTGCTGGATTTCTCGCTGATGCGAGTGCCGACATTCGGTCTCTCGGTGATCGGTGGCGGTCTGACGCGCATTGCCGCCGGGGCGGTGCCATTCTTGCTGCCCATGATGCTGCAGCTGGGCTTCGGGATGTCGGCGCTGCAATCGGGGATGATCACCTTCGCCAGCAGCGCCGGGTCGCTGCTGATGAAGAGCGCGGCCAAGCCGGTGCTGCGGCATTGGGGGTTCCGCCAGGTGATGATGTGGAACGGGCTCACGTCGACGATCTTCCTGGCGGCGATCGCCTCGTTCCGCCCGTCCTGGCCGACGGTGGCGATCTATGCCGTGTTACTGGTGGGTGGCTTCTTCCAGTCGCTGCAGTTCACCGCCTACAACACGATCG
Source organism: uncultured Acetobacteraceae bacterium (assembly GCA_964247805.1). Taxonomy (GTDB): domain Bacteria; phylum Pseudomonadota; class Alphaproteobacteria; order Acetobacterales; family Acetobacteraceae; genus LMUY01. The sequence goes on from CAXTWC010000005.1 coordinate 57,714, forward strand.
CCTATGCCGATATCGATCGCGCCCGCATGAGTTCGGCCACGAGTTTCTACACGACGTTCCAGCAGTTGATGCTGACATTGGGCATCTGCACCGCGGCGGGGTCGCTGGCGGGGTCGCTGGCGATCACCGGGCATTCCCATGCGCTGCTGTCGGACTACAGCGCGGCGTTTGCGGTCGTGGCGCTGGTGTCGCTGGCCGCTGCCCCAACGTGTTCACGATTGCCCCGGGATGCCGGGGACGAATTGAGCGGCCGGGTTCGGGAGAAGGCGCAGGTGCAGCAGGCGGTGACCGCCGTAAAGACCAAGACGGCCGACGCCGGCAGCGTAGTCTAAAAGTTCCTCCCGCGTTCTTCACGGGGAGGGGGACCATGCGAAGCATGATGGAGGGGGCAGGAGCACCGGCCGAGCGCCCCCTCCGTCGGCTTCTCCGCCACCTCCCCCGTGAAGGACGGGGGGAGGATCAAGCGGCTTACTTCTTCGTCGTCGTGCGGCGGGTTGCCGTGTGCGTGCTGCGCGACGGGCTTGCGGCCGCAGCACTCTCCGCGATCGATGTGCAGGCGACGTCGACCGGCATCATGTTCTTCGCCGCAGCATATTGCGGCAGCGAGCTCAACGGTACGGCCATGACCTCGGAGAACACCGGCTTGAGGCGGGGGCAGAAATCGCTGCCCTCGTGCTGGCCGGACAGGCCCTGCTCGTTCGCCTGCAACGTGATGTAGCTGTCGTACTTGGCCTGCGCGGCCCGGCCGTAGCTCTTTTTGAACCAGGCGTTCACCACACCGTCCTGGCGCACCAGCTCGCTGCGGTCGTGCTCAACAAAGGCGTTGTATTCCTTGTCGTCATCACACGCGACGGCCAGAACGCTCAGCTCGCTTTTCAGCGCGCTCACGTCGAACGCCGATTCGTCGCTGGTGGCGCTGCAATGCGCCTGGGCGCCGATCGTCGTGGCCATCAGCATGCCGCCTGCCGCCAGCAGGCTCGTCAGCCGGCGTGCCATCACTTGCGCCCCGCCGTCGCTGCACCGGTCACCGTCACTCGCAAGGTTTCGTCTCCTGGGATGAATTGCACGACGAATGTCTCTGCCGCGGCCGTCGCGGCAACCGGTGTGTAGTCGACCCGCGTGACGTCGCCAACCGTATGGATGTAGACCCGGCCGCTCCGCGGCGCCTGCGTCAGCAACCCGGCGGTCAGCGCGTTGCCACCCATCGTCACCGCGATCCCGCACCAGCCGCCGCCGCCGGTGGTGATCGTGGCCGTGGCTTCCTTGCCCTGCGTCAATGCCACGTCCGGGGCCGTGCAGTTGGGCGCCTTGCCCGCCAGGTCGGTGCTGTAGACCGGGTTGCGGCTGCCAGCCGGCCCGGCGGCCTGTTGGGCGCACGCGGACAGGCCGAGTGCGGCGAAGCAGGAAATTGCGATGGTTCTGGCGTGCATGAAGGCGGTCTTCCCAATTCGCGGCAGGCCAGTTCGCCCGCTCGTCGCATGTCCCGATGTGTCCAGGGATGGGCTGCTTACCAAACTGCGCAGGAGTAAGGAATGGTCCGCGTGCCCGTAGATGGCGACTTGCTTCGGCCCGACCCCATGTTCTAGGAGCAATATATTACGCGCCGGTAATGCGCGTCTCTGGGGGACTCGGTCCGTGGCGTTGTTGCTTCTGCTGCCGTTCATCGGTCTCCTTTGGGTTCCGTTCTATAATATGACCGAACCAACGCTGTTCGGATTTCCGTTCTTCTACTGGTATCAGCTCGCCTGGGTGCCGATCACGGCCTTGCTCACCTTCATCGTCTGGCGCAGCACCCGGCGGAGTGGCGACGTATGATCGCCGCCGACATCGACTGGTCGGCCTTCGCCGTTTTCGCCTTCTTCTTCGTCCTCGTGTCTGTGATGGGCTTCGTGGCCGCGAAATGGCGCCGGCCGAAGACCTTGGCCCATATCGACGAGTGGGGCCTGGGCGGGCGCCAATTCGGCACCTGGATCACCTGGTTCCTGGTCGGCGGCGACTTCTACACCGCCTACACCGTGATCGCGGTGCCTGCCCTGGTGTATTCCGTCGGGGCGTACGGCTTCTTCGCGCTGCCCTACACGATCATCGTCTACCCGATCGTTTTCGCCATCATGCCCCGCCTGTGGGCGGTCGCAGCCAAGGCCGGCCACGTCACCGCGGCGGACGTGGTGCATGGCCGCTACGGCTCCCGCCCGCTGGAACTGGCGATCGCCATCACCGGCGTGATCGCAACGATGCCGTATATCGCCCTGCAGCTGATCGGCATGGAGGTGGTGATCAAGGCGCTTGGGCTGAACGGCGAACTGCCGCTGATCGTCGCGTTCCTGGTGCTGGCTTTTTACACCTACTCCGCCGGGCTGCGGGCGCCGGCGCTGATCGCCTTCGTCAAGGATATCATGATCTACATCGTGGTCCTCGTCGCGGTGGCCATCATCCCGCTGAAGCTAGGCGGCTACGGGGCGGTGTTCGCCGCGGCGGACGCGGCGTTCAAGGCGAAGGGTGCAGGCGGCATCACCCTCGCGCCGGCGCAATACATCCCCTATGCGACCTTGGCGCTCGGCTCGGCGATGGCGGCGTTCATGTACCCGCACACGTTGACGGGCATCTTCGCCTCCAAAAGCGGCGAGACGATCCGCAAGAATGCCATCCTGCTGCCGGCCTACACGCTGCTGCTCGGCTTGATCGCCCTGTTGGGCTACATGGCCTACGCGGCTGGCGTGAAGCCGGCGACCCCCAACGACACCGTTCCGGCGTTGTTCAAGGCGCTGTTCCCGGGCTGGTTCGCCGGCTTCGCGTTTGCGGCGATCGCCGTGGGTGCGTTGGTCCCGGCGGCAGTGATGTCGATCGGCGCGGCCAACCTGTTCACCCGCAATTTCTGGAAGGCGTATGTCAACCCGTCGGTGTCCCCGGCGGGCGAGGCGGCAGTGGCCAAGGCGGTGTCCATGGTCGTGAAGCTCGGCGCTTTGGGCTTCGTGCTGTTCCTGGACAACTCGGTTGCCCTGAACCTACAGCTGCTGGGCGGGCTGTGGATCCTGCAGACCTTCCCAGCCGTGGTGTTCGGCCTGTTCAGCCGCTTCTTCACCGGCCCGGCGCTGCTGCTGGGTTGGGCGGTCGGGTTCTTCGGCGGCACCTATATCGCCTGGACCGACGGGCTGAAGCCCCTGCACACGGTGGTGATCGGCGGTTCAAGCTACACCATGTATGTCGGGGTGCTTGCCTTGGCGGCCAACATCATCGTCGCCGCTATCGTCAGCGCCGCGATGCCGGCAGCTCGCCGCAGCCTAGCCCCCGCCTGACGAGTTCTTCTCCCTCTCCTGCGCGCGGGAGAGGGAGAAGGTAGCAAGTCGTTTAGTAGCCGTAGGCCGGACGCTGCGGCGTGGTCGCGGCGCCAGCCCCGGCGCCGAGCGCACCACCGGCCAAGCCACCGATCAACGCACCCTTGCCGCCACCGGCGAGCGCACCGATACCCGCACCCGCACCGGCCCCGAGCAGACCGCCACCGACCGCGCGCTGACCTGGATCGTACGGGTCGGAGCAAGCACCCAGCCCGAGCGCAAGGCTCATGGCGGCTACCGTCAGCATCTTCGTCTTCTTCATTGTCCTGACTCCATAATAATCGGGTTTTCCGCGAACCAACTCCACACGAGCATCACAACGCGTTGGGGAACGGAACGATTTACGTGATGGCTCTGGTCCGGTGAAAATTTCCCCCAGGCAATCTCCCGCCTCAGCGTGGCGATCCAATGGCGGGGCCGCCATGCTTCTGCCATGAACCATCCGGCGGGCTTGCCGCGGGAGGGGGAGGGGGCTAAGCCCACGCCTTCGATCAGACCCCCAATTCACGCCAGGATTACACGCGCCGATGTTCGGAAACCTGTTCGGGTTCATGTCAGCCGACATGGCCATCGATCTCGGCACGGCTAACACACTGGTGTATGTCAAGGGCCGTGGCATCGTGCTTGCCGAGCCCTCCGTGGTGGCCATCGCCGACGTGCGCGGCAAGAAACAGGTGTTGGCGGTGGGTGAGGAAGCCAAGCAGATGCTCGGCCGCACCCCCGGTAATATTTCCGCCATCCGGCCGCTGCGGGACGGCGTAATTGCCGATTTCGAGGTCGCGGAGGAGATGATCAAGCATTTCATCCGCAAGGTGAACGGCCGCCGCGGCTTCTCCTCGCCGATGATCATCGTCTGCGTGCCCTCCGGCAGCACCGCGGTGGAGCGCCGCGCGATCCAGGAGAGTGCCGAGAGCGCCGGCGCGCGCAAGGTGATGCTGATCGAGGAGCCGATGGCCGCCGCGATCGGCGCCGGGCTGCCGGTCACGGAGCCGTCTGGCTCCATGATCGTGGATATCGGCGGCGGCACCACGGAGGTCGCCGTCATCTCGCTCGGCGGCATCGTGTATAGCCGCAGCGTCCGGGTCGGGGGCGACAAGATGGACGAGGCGATCATCAGCTACATCCGCCGCAATCACAACCTGCTGATCGGTGAGAGCTCGGCCGAGCGGATCAAAATGGATATCGGCGCTGCCTGCCCGCCCGACTATGGTGAGGAAGGTCCGTATCGCGAGGTGAAGGGCCGCGACCTGATGAACGGGGTGCCGCGCGAAGTTCATGTCAGCCAGCGCCAGATCGCCGAGAGCATGGCCGAGCCGGTCAGTGCCATCTTGGAGGCGGTGAAGGTCGCGCTGGAGAACACGCCGCCGGAATTGGCTGCCGACATCGTGGACAAGGGAATTGTGCTGACGGGCGGGGGTGCCTTGCTCTACCGTCTGGACCAGGTGCTGCGGGAGGCTACTGGGCTGCCCGTCGTCGTCGCGGAGGAACCGCTGTCTTGCGTGGCACTCGGGACCGGGCGTGCCTTGGAGGAGATGAAGCGCCTCCGTAACGTGCTTACTTCAATGTACTAACCGAGCTTTCGGGGGGTCCGCCCGGCTTTGATCCGTCTGTCCATTCCCGTTCGCCAGGCTCTGTCACGGCTCACGTTGCCGGTGCTGATAGCGGTGGCGTTTGGCGTGATGCTGCTGGGCAAGGCGGATTCCGGGCTGGCGGAGCGGGTGCGCATGGCCTTGGCCGACGCCTTGGCGCCGTTGTTCGGCGTGGTGTCGGAGCCGATCGCCAAGGTGCACGACGCGCTGGCCGACGCTGGCGACCTGCTGACCCTGCGGGCGGAGAACGTGCGGCTGCACGAGGAGAACGATCGGCTGCGCCAGTGGCAGGCGGTGGCCATGGCGCTGGACGCCGAGAACACCGCGCTAAAGGGCAACCTGCACTGGATCCCCGACCCGGCGCCTTCCTACGTCACGGCCCGGGTCGTGGCGGATGCCGGTGGCGTCTATGCCCGGGCGGTGTTGCTCTCCACTGGCCCCAACCACGTGGTGACCAAGGGCCAGATTGCCTTGGATGAACGTGGCCTGGTGGGCCGGGTGACCGAAGTTGGTCTGCGCAGCGCGCGCGTTTTGCTGATCACCGACATCAACAGCCGTATTCCGGTAACGCTCGAGACCAGCCGGGCGCGTGCGATGCTGGTCGGCACCAATAATCCGCGCCCCCGGCTGATGTTCTGGCCCGAGGGCAGCATGCCCGCCGAGGGCGAACGCGTCGTAACGAGTGCCGAGGCCAATGCGTTTCCCGCCGGGCTGCCGATCGGCGTCGTGCACTACACGGCCAACAATGTGCCCGAGGTGGAGCCGTTCGCCCGGCTCGACCGCTTGGAAGTGGTGCGTATTTTCGACTATGGCCTGACCGGCATCCAGCCGCCCGAAAGCGCCGCGCGCCTGATAGCCGACCGCAAAAAGTGACCGACCGCTCACTTCTCCCTCTTCCCTTGGGAGAGGGCTGGGGTGAGGGACCTCGCCTCTGCCCGGCGTTAGGTATCTCCCTCACCCAACCCTTTCTCAACGCGAGAGGGATCTGCTTTGCGAGGGTCGGTCATGGATAAGACCCCCGGCATCCGCCCCCGCCCAACCCTCTGGCGGCAACTCGACGCGGCTTCCCGCGCCGCCTTTCCGGCAGCCTGCACGGCGTTGATCCTGCTCGCCTTGTCCTTCCCACTCGGCATGCCTGGGCAGGCCGAGTGGCAGCCCGCCGCGGCACTCGCCTGCGTGTTCTTCTGGTCGCTGTTCCGCCCCGCCTCCATGCCCCCCGCCATCGTCTTCGCGCTCGGGCTGCTCGCCGACCTGCTGGGACTGTCCCCGATCGGCGCCAGCGTGCTCGTGCTGCTGATCGTGCACGGACTTGCCGTGCGCTGGCGCCGGGTGTTGACTCGCCAGGGGTTCGTGATCGTGTGGCTGGCCTTCGTGGGGGTCGCCGCCGGGGCCGCAATGCTGCAGTGGGCGCTGGTCTGCGCACTGACGGTACGGCTATTCTCACCCGCCCCGGCGCTCTTTCAGTGGGCGCTCACCTGCGGCCTGTATCCCGTGCTGGCCACGCTGTTTACTCGCGCGCATCGCGGGCTCGCGAACCCGGATCAAGCATGAAGAAAGAAGGCCGCATCAACGGCGTGTTCACGCGCCGTGCCTGGCTCCTTGCCGCGGGGCAGGTCGGCATCCTCGGTGCACTGGCCGGCCGTCTGTACCAGGTGCAGGTGGAGGAGGGCGCCCGCTACGCCACCCTGGCCGAAAGCAACCGCATCAGTGCCCGGCTGATCGCCCCCCCGCGCGGGCGCGTCCTGGACCGTTTCGGCACCGTCGTCGCCGGTAACAAGCTGAACTGGCGCGCCCTGCTGATGGTGGAGGAAACCGCCGACGTCGGTGAGACGCTCGACGCCTTCAACCAGGTGCTGCCTCTGGCGGACCACGAACGCGCCCGCATCGACCGGGAGATGCACCATCGCCGACGCTTCATCCCCCTCGTGGTGCGCGAATTCCTGACCTGGGACGAGATGGCGGCGATCGAGGTCAACGCCCCCGAACTGCCCGGCATTTTGGTCGATGTCGGCACCTCCCGCCTGTATCCGGAGGGCCCGACACTGGCTCACGTGGTCGGCTACGTGGCACCGCCCTCCGAGGCGGACATGGGGGAGGACCCGTTGCTGGCGCTCCCCGGCATCCGCGTCGGCCGCGCCGGCGTGGAGAAGTTCCACGACCTCAAGCTCCGCGGGCGAGCGGGCGAGGTGCAGATGGAGGTGAACGCCGTCGGCCGGGTGATCCGCGAGCTGGACCGGCAGGAAGGCACGCCGGGGCAGGAGCTCGGGCTGACGATCGACGTGGCCCTGCAGCAGCAGGTGCTATCCCGCCTGGGCGACCAGAGTGCGTCGGCGGTGGTGATGGATTGCCGCAACGGCGAGGTGTTGGCGATGACCACCACGCCCTCCTTCGACCCGAGCCTGTTCAACTCCGGCGTGTCGCAGGCGCAGTGGGTCGAGTGGACCAATAACCGCCGTGCACCGCTGATCAACAAGGCTACCGCCGGCGTTTACCCGCCGGGTTCCACGTTCAAGATGGTCGTCGCGATGGCCGGGCTGGACAACAAGGTGATCGGCCCCGGCGACCGCATCGTCTGCCCCGGTTACCTCGATGTGGGCGACACGCGCTTCCACTGCTGGAGCAAATACGGCCATGGGGCGCTGGATGTGCGGGGCGGGCTGAAGAATTCGTGCGACGTATTCTTCTTCGAGTTGGCCCGGCGCGTGGGCATCGACCGGGTGGCCGCCATGGCGAACCGCTTTGGCATCGGCGTCGACCTCGACATCGAGCTACCCGGCGCGCGCAAGGGTCTAATGCCGACCCGCGAGTGGCGCATGGCGCAGGGCCATCCCTGGGGCATCGGCGACACGGTGAACTGCGGCATCGGCCAGGGTTATGTCGAGGTGACACCGCTGGCGTTGTGCACCTATGTCTCGCGCGTGGCGACGGGACGGGCGGTGCAGCCGCATCTGACGCGCACTCTGGCCGGGACGGCGCAGCCTGGTGCCACGGCTGCGGACTGGCCGAGCATGAACCTGTCCGAACGCCATTTGCAGCTGTGCCGCGAGGGTATGTATGCCGTGGTGAACGAGCCCGGCGGCACCGCCCCATTGGCCAGATTGGGCATGCCGGGGATGCAACTCGCGGGTAAGACCGGGTCCAGCCAAGTGCGCCATGTCTCGCGGGAATTGCGCGAGAGTGGGCATTTCAAGTCGGAAAACCTGCCGTGGGAATATCGGCCGCACGCGTTGTTCGTGGCGTTCGCGCCGTATGACGCGCCGCGTTATGCCGTGAGCCTGGTGGTGGAGCATGGCAACGCCGGTGCCGCCGCCGCCGCCCCACTGGCGCGCGAGATCATGGTCGACGTGCTGACCCGCGACCCGGTGAACCGGGTGGAGCCGCAAGGGCAGAAGCTGGCGGACCGGACGTGAGCCGTTCACTCTCAGATCCTCCCCCGCGACGCGGGGGAGGGGGACCATGCGCTTGCATGGTGGAGGGGGCAGGGGCACCGGCCGAGCGCCCCCTCCGTCGGCTTTGCCGCCACCTCCCCCGTGAAGAACGGGGGAGGAGCTTGCCGCGATGATCAACGAACGCCGCCTGATCCGCGCAGAGCCTTCGTTCGGCCTCACCACCAAGCTGTTCCAGATCTCCTGGACCTACGTCCTGCTGATCTGCTGCCTCGCTGGCGTGGGCTACGCTGCCCTGTATTCCGCAGCCGGCGGCTCACCCGAGCCGTACGCGTCCAAACAGGCCATCCGGTTCGCCTTCGGACTGGTCATGATGCTCTGCGTGGCCCTGGTCGACATCCGCTTCATCGAGCGGCTGGCCTGGCCGTTCTATGCCATCTCGCTCGCCTTGCTGGCCCTCGTGCTCCGCGTGGGGCATGTCGGCAAGGGCGCCCAGCGCTGGATCGAGCTCGGCGGCACCCAGCTACAGCCGTCCGAGTTGATGAAGATCGCCCTGGTCGTGGCGCTCGCGGCCTGGTTCCACCGGGCCACCTGGGAGCGCATGGGCAACCCGCTGTTCCTCATTCCGCCCGCGCTGGCGGTGGGTGCCCCAGTGGCATTGATCCTCAAGGAACCCAACCTCGGCACCGCCGTCATCACCGCGCTGGTGGGCGGAGCGGTGTTCCTGGCCGCCGGGGTGCGCTGGTGGAAGATGGCGCTGGTGGTGCTGCCGATCCCGTTCGCGGCCCGGGTCGCCTACAGCTACCTGCACGATTACCAAAAGGCCCGGATCGAAACCTTCTTCAACCCGGAAAGCGATCCGCTGGGTGCCGGATACAACATCCAGCAGTCCAAGATTGCGCTCGGCTCGGGCGGCATGTGGGGCAAGGGCTACCTGCAGGGCACGCAAGGACACCTGAATTTTCTGCCGGAAAAACAGACCGACTTCATCTTCACCATGCTGGCGGAGGAATTCGGCTTCGTCGGATGCCTGGCCATCATGGGCCTGCTGCTGCTGATCGTTTTGGGCGGGATGGCGATCGCGCTCCGCTGCCGCCACCAGTTCGGCCGACTGCTGGCGCTGGGAATATCGGTGAACTTCTTCCTGTATGTCGCCGTGAACATCGCCATGGTCACCGGCGCGATCCCGGTCGGCGGCGTGCCGATGCCGCTGGTATCCTATGGCGGCTCAGCCTCGATGACGGTGATGCTCGGCTTCGGCATCATGATGAGCGCCTACGTCCACCGCGACGTGGAGTTCAAGGACCGTCGGGAAGACTAGCCTCGGCGGGGTCGGCCAGCAGGATGGCAGCCTTGTCGACGGAGCGGACGACGATCTCGCCTGCGCGCTTGACCGCCGGGTCGGCATGGCCGAGCAGCCGGTCCGCCATCAGCATGGCAGGGGACAGCGCACCGCGGATATCGTGACGCAGCCGCCGTTGCTGCTCCGCCCGGCTGGCAAGCTGTGCTTCGAACGCCTGTCCTGCCACCGCCTTCAGCCGAAGCCCTTCGATTTCGGCCGAGAGCTGTCCGTAGCCCTGCAGCACCAGCGCGTTCAGCACCGCCATGCCGATACCGCCCATGACCACTGCCACGACAGCGAGAATGCCCCAGCCAGCGAGTTGCGGCGGCGCCACGTTGGCGATGCGGCAGGCAGCATACCCGAGTCCCAGGCCGAAAAGCACGAGGCAGGCCAGTAATACGAACCAGATGCCGGGAGATGCCGCCGGATTACGCTGCTCGGTTGGTAAACTCGCCAAGGGTTTGTCACTCACAGAGGTCGTGAGGCGAACGTTCCGGGCTTCTCCCCGTTCCGGCCCAGTCTGCCAGGCCAGTCTGCAATGCCAGTCTGCACTGCCAGTCTCCCGCGCCACTCTCGATTGACTATGCGGGCCGGGCGCGCTTATAAGCCGCGCCTTGAACAGGGCCCGCGTGAGCGTGCGCCCTTGCCGTTGCTGGAGACATCGCCGTGAAGCGCACCTATCAACCCTCGAAGCTGGTTCGCAAGCACCGGCACGGCTTCCGCGCCCGCATGGCGACCGTTGGCGGCCGCAAGGTCATTGCCAACCGCCGCCGTATGGGCCGCAAGAAGCTGTCGGCCTAAGGGCTTCCTATGGCGCCGGACCAGGCGCCCGCACCGATACGGTTGAAGCGTCGCGCAGAGTTCCTTCGCGTCGCCAAGGGCGGTCGCAAGGCTGCGTTGCATGGGCTCGTCTTGCAGGCACTCACCCAAACGGTGCCTGGCCCGGCTCGGATCGGTTTCACCGTGACCAAGAAGGTCGGCAACGCCGTGATCCGCAATCGCACCCGCCGCCGCCTCAAGGAGGCTGCCCGGCTATTGCTGCGGGAGCGCCCCGTCGCAGGCGTCGATTTGGTCGTGATCGGCCGGGATGGCACGCGTGCGCGGCCGTTCACCGTGCTGATGGATGACTTACGGCGCGCACTCGACAAGACGGGTGTGGCGTGAGCCCGGCTGCCGCCGTGCTGGGCGGTGCCGTAACCGTCTACCAGTGGACCATCCGCCCGCTGCTCGGGCCCAATTGCCGCTTTCACCCGGGGTGTAGTGACTACGCGCTCCAGGCCCTACAAACCCACGGTGCCGCGCGTGGCAGCCTGCTTGCGGCCAAGCGGGTGCTGCGCTGCAATCCGTGGCATGAGGGCGGCGTCGATCCCGTGCCACCCCGTGCCCCCCTTTCTGAGAGCTGACTGTTTCGCATGGACCAGAAACGTCTCATCGTTGCCATCGCGGTCTCCATCGCGATCCTGCTCGGCTTCCAGTTCCTGCTGCCGAAGGCGCCGCCGCGTCCGGTAAATCAGCAGACCGCTGCCGTCGTCAACGCGCCGGCGCCGAACGCGACACCGAGATCGTTCGATCCTTCCTTCCCTGGAACCGAGCCGGAATCGGTGCCACCGCCCAAGAATGTGCCGCGGGTGCCGATCAACGGCGCCAAGGTCAGCGGCAGCGTAAGCCTGCGCGGTGCGGTACTGGATGACCTGGTCTTGCGCGACTACCACGAAGAGGTCAGCCCTGCCTCACCGCTCGTGCGCGTGCTGGAGCCACAAAGCGATCCCGAGCCAAACTACATCCAGTATGGCTGGACCAGCGATACGCCCGGCGTGAAGCTGCCGGACGATGCGACGATGTGGACGGCGTCGGGCCCGGAACTGACCCAGGCGCAACCGCTGACCCTTAGCTGGGACAACGGGGCCGGGCTTACGTTCGCTATCCAGTTCGCGGTCGACGACAATTATATGTTCACCGTTGTCCAATCGGTGAAGAACGCCACCGATGCGGCCGTGGCGCTACATCCGTATGCACGGGTCCGTCGCGATTATCAGCCGCAGACGTCGGGCTACTACATCTTGCACGAAGGCCCATTGGGCGTGCTGGACCACAAGCTCGACGACCCAAGCTATGCCACCGTGAAATCCGATGCGGCCAAGCATGACGGCGTGGCGCAGACGGAACAAACGACCGGCGGTTGGGTTGGCGTCACCGACAAATACTGGCTGACCGCAGTCATCGCGGACAATTCGACTCCCGTCGTCGGCTCGTTCCGTTTCGGCACGGCTCCCGGCGGTAACCCGCGTTACCAGGCGGATTTCGCCACCACCAATCCGCTGACGGTGGCCCCGGGTGCCACCGGCAGCGACACCTTCCGCGCCTTCGCGGGCGCTAAGGTCGTCAAGTTGCTGGCCAGTTACGAGAGTCAGGAGCAGATCCCGCTGTTTTCCTACGCGGTCGATTTCGGCTGGTTCTGGTTCCTGACCAAGCCGATCTTCTATGCGCTGGACTGGCTGAACGGCGTGCTGGGCAATTTCGGCCTGGCGATCATGGTGTTCACTGTGTTCGCCAAGCTGCTGTTCTTCCCGCTGGCCAACAAATCTTATCGGTCGATGAGCAAGATGAAGCTGCTCGGCCCGAAGATGACGGCCCTCCGCGAGCGCTACAAGGAAGAGCCCGCCAAGCTGCAATCCGAGATAATGGGGCTGTATAAGACCGAGAAGGTGAACCCCGCCGCCGGCTGCTTGCCGATGGTGGTGCAGATCCCGGTGTTCTTCTC
>CAXTWC010000006.1:0-40673 GCA_964247805.1 uncultured Acetobacteraceae bacterium
CGAGGCCGGGGAACACGCTCATCCACCACGCAAGCCGGATCACGCTGCGGCAGGCGCCGATCATGAAGCCCCAGGACATCAGGTTCGGGTCGCCCAGTCCCAGGAACGACAAGGCGGACTCGAGCAGGATCGCGCTCGCCACCATCAGGCTGGCCAGCACGATGATGGGCGACAAAGCATTGGGTAGGATTTCCCGGAACACGATGGCGAAGCGGGAGCGGCCGAGCACCTCGGCCGCCTGCACGAATTCGCGGTTGCGCAACGTCATGAACTCGGCCCGGACGACGCGGGTGACCGGCGGCCAGGACACGATGGCGATGGCGACGACGATGGAGGTGATGGAGGGGGTGAAAATCGCCACCAGCACCACGGCCAGGATGAAGGACGGAACGGTCTGGAAGAATTCGGTGAAGCGCATGATCGCGTCGTCCACCCATCCCCCGGCGTAGCCCGCCAGCGCGCCCAGCACGACCCCAAGGGCGAGGGACGCCGCCGTGGAAACGGCGCCGACCAGGAGCGAAACGTAGGAACCGTAGGCGATGTCCGCCGCCACGTCGCGGCCCAGGCTGTCGGAGCCGAGCCAGAAGCCTTCTTCGCCGGGTGGCGCGAAGGGTGCGCCCTGCATGTCCCAGGGAGAGAACGGAAAGATGATCGGAGCGGTGGCCGCCATCAGCGCGACCAGGAGCAGGATGACCAGACCCACCGCCGCGCCGCGATTGCGAAGAAATGCGCGCAGGAAGGTCACGCTGCCTGCATCCGCGGGTCGATTGCCAGGTACACCAGGTCGGTGATCAGGTTAAAGACCACGACCAGGATGGAGGTAGTGAGGAAAACCCCCAGCAGCACCTGGTAGTCGCGGGCCAGCAGCGCGTCGAAGGCGAGCCGTCCGATGCCGGGCCACGCGAAAACCGTTTCCACCAGCACGGAGCCGCCGATGAGCTGCCCGGCCTGGATGCCGGCCAGCGTCACGACGGGGAGCAGGGCGTTGCGCAGGATGTGGCGTCGCAGGATGCGGCCCTCGCCCACGCCCTTGGCGCGCGCGGTCTTGATGAAATCCTGCCCGGCCACCTCCAGCATCGCGCTGCGCGTCAGCCTTGCGTAGACTGCCATGTAGAACAGCCCCAGCGTCAGTGCGGGCAGCACCAGGTACTGGGCCGTGTCGGCTGCCGCCGCCCAGCCGTGCAGCCCTGCCCCGACCGTTTCCATCCCGAAGGATGGCAGCCAGCCGAGCCATACGCTGAATACCAGCACCAGCATCAGCCCGACCCAGAAGATCGGCGTCGCATAGAAGCCGAGCGCGAGCACGGTGATCACGCTGTCCGCCCAGGTGCCGGCACGCCGGGCCGCCGCCGCGCCCAGAGCGATGCCGGTGACGAGCGCGAAGGCGAAGGCAACGCCGGTCAGCAGCAGCGTGGCGGGCAGCCGTTCGGCGATCAGGCTCAGGACCGTCCTTTGCTGGCGGTGCGAGATGCCAAGGTCCCCCTGAGCGACAGAGGAGACGTAGATCCACAATTGCGTGCCGAGCGGCTGGTCCAGGCCGAACTCGTGGCGGAGCTGTTCCACAAATTGCGGATCGGCAGCACCCGATTGCCCCGCCATGACGCTGGCCGGGTCACCGGGGGCGGCATGTATGAGGAAGAAATTGACGACGATGATCGCGAATACGATCGCGACCATCTTCACCAGCCGCGCCAGCAGGAAGCGGGCGAAGCGTCCGGGTCCCAAGCGCTGCGCTCAGCTTATGAAGACGTCGTCGAAGCAGGCGTGCACGCCCGTGCCGAACAGCAGCAAATCGTGGACCTTCTTCTCGTGGATGGTGGGAAAGGCCATCTCCAGCAGCCAGATCTGCGGGATCTGCTGGACCAGCAAGTCCTGCACGGCGAAGAACGCCTTCTGCCGGTCGGCCGGGAGCGGGGCCTTGCGCGCCTCGGCAAACAGCTTGTCCACCTCCGGGTTGCTGTAGCCGCCGGTGTTGGTGAACACGACCTTCTGGATGTTGGTGGAAACGTAGGTGCGCTCCACGCCGAGCGTCGGGTCCCCGTACTGATAAAGGTAGTTGATCGTAGTGTCGTAGTCCCAATCGGAAACACGCCGCGCCCAGCCGCCGGTATCCGTGCTCTCCAGCGTGACCTCGATGCCCACCTGCTTGAGCGAGGCGCGTATGTACTCGGCGAGCCGTGTCCAGACCTCGCCATAGGGCAGGGTGAGATGGCGTATCCTGAAGCGCACGCCGTCCGGGCCGGGCTTCACGCCGGCCTCGTCCAGCAGGGCGATGGCCTTCTTCACGTCGTGCGGGGCAAGCTTCACGTCCGGGTCGAAATAGCGCGTGACGGAGGAGACGGGGGAGGTCGCCACCTTGCCGATGCCGAACCATAGGCGGTTGAGGATGAAACTGCGGTCGAGCGCCATGCTCATCGCCTGGCGGACGCGCACGTCGTCCATCGGCTTCACGCGGTGATTGATCTCCAGCCACATCAGCGGTGCCAGGTACTCCCAGCCCTTGGTCTCCACCTCCAGGTTGGGCTGCGCGCGGAAGCGCGGCACGTCGAACGGCTCGATATCGCCGGCAGCGGACATCAGCACCTGGCCCGTTTGCAGCGCCAATGCGCGGCTCTGGCTGTCCGGCACGATGCGGAAAGTGATGGCGTCCAGATACGGTTGACCCGGCTTCCAATAGCCGTCGAACTTCTTCAGTTGGATGAAGTTGCCGCGCTGCCACTCCACGAACTCGAATGGCCCCGTGCCGATCGGCTTCTGGTTGGCGGGGTTGTTGCGATACGACGCCGCATCCGCGCCTGGCGTGTCGTAGATGTGCTTCGGCATGATGGCGGTGGCCGTCACGTCGAACATCAGCAGGAAGGGCTCGAACGGCTCCTTCAGCGTCAGGACGACGGTATGCGGGTCGGGCGCGGCCGCGGTGTCGATGTTGCTGAACACGCCCCGCGCGCGGGGCGCAAGGGTGAAGTGGAACTTCATGATCGAGAAGATCACGTCGTCCGCCGTCATTGGCTGACCATCGTGAAACCTGACGTTCTCCTGCAGGTGAAACGTGTAGGTCTTCTTGTCGTCGGACAGCGCCCAGCTTTTCGCCAGCAGCGGCTTGGGTTCCAGCGTGGGCGAGAATTCCAACAGGCTCTGATACATCTTGGACTGCACCAGGAGCGATGGCGCCTGGCTATTGACCCCGGGGATGAGGATCGCCGGCTCCGGCGTGAGCAGGCTGCTCAGCGTTCCACCGGGCTTGGCAGTGACGCCCTGAGCCCAAGCCTTGTCGAACTGGAACAGCGGCGTGGCAGCCGCAGTTGCAAGCAGGGCGCGCCGGGTCATGTTTGGGAACACGGTAGTCTCCTGATCCGACAGAACGCGGTCGCGTGTCGAAGCTGTGGTGGTGGAGGCGGGCGCATCTCGGTCCCCGCGCATTACCGAGACGGAAGCAAAGTGTATGCCATTGGTCCAGTTTGTCACGCTGTCGTCCTTTGCTTGTGGCCGGACCTTGGCGGTATATAAACCAAGGCCGACCGGAGCCGTTTGAGGTCTGCCAGCCTTTGATGAAACACTCGCTTGCTGCCCCGCAGTGCGGACGCGCGTGGTCAACGTCCAGCTGTCGGTAGGCAGCACAACCATTTTTGGCATAGAGAATCGTTACGTTTTATCCAAAGGTCGCCCATGAGACAGTTCGATGCATGCATCGATCCCGCTCATCCGAGGTCACATTACGCAGTTTCGGACAGATTGAGGTTCAGGCTGTCTCTTGCACGCCGAACATGGGCCCGCATGAGCCGTTCTGCCTCCACTCCGTCGCGGTTTCGCAGTGCGTCGACGATCTCCCGGTGTTCACCCGTAGAACCCGCGCGCATCGGACTGCCGCCGCTGCGGATGCGGTAGAGCTGCAGCAGCGAGTACATGTCGGTGCATAGATACTCGATCAGCCGGCGATTGCGGCTACCCCGTGCGATCTGGACGTGGAAGTCGTCGCCGGACTTGCTGGACCCGTGACCATCGGCCGTGGGCGCCGTATGCCGAAACGGGGCAGTTGCCTCCAACGCGTCCAGCTCGCGCGTGTCCATGCGCTCAGCGGCCAGGCGCGCGGCAAGGCCTTCCAGCACCTCCCGCATGGCGAAGATCTCGCTCACCTCTATGTCGGACAGGCACACCACGCGCACCCCCACATGCGGCACGCGCTGCAGCAGCCGCCGTCCCTCCAGCCTGTTCATCGCCTCGCGCACGGGGCCGCGGCTGATGCCGAGCTGCCCGGCCAGTTCCGCCTCGCCCAAGGCCATGCCCGGCGGCAGGCTCCCGGACAGGATGGCGCGTTCGAGCATGTCGCAGGCCCGGTCAGCCAGGGTTTGCACTTCGATCCGTTCGACCCGCATGGCGGCTTTCTCTTTGGTCACCCAGCCTGTCACGCAGACCGACATTCGACAACACGGCTGTGTATTGTTGACAATACACAAGACCATGCCCAACGTCATGCCTTCGACACAAGGCCAGAAGGTCCGGATGGGAACGCTTTTCGACAAGATCTGGGACGCACACGTGGTCGGCCAGCGGCTGGATGGCCGCACCTTGGTCTACGTGGACCGCCACGTGATCCACGACCTGCACGCCCCGCCCGCCTTCGCCAAACTCAGCAAGACCGGTCGTTCGGTGCGACGGCCCGACCTTACGGTCGCGGTCACCGACCACATGGTCTCGACCAGCCCCGGCCGGACCGGCACGACCATCCCGCAGAGCACGCCCTTCCTGGCGCGGACCCATTCGGGCGCGGACCAGTTGGGCATCCGCGTGCTGGGGATCGACAGCCCGCTGCAGGGGATTGTCCACGTCATCTCGCCCGAGCTGGCGATCGCACTGCCCGGCAGCACCGTGGCCTGCCCCGACAGCCACGCCTGCACCGTGGGCGGGATCGGTGCCCTGGGCCTGGCCACCGGCACGACGGAGGTGGTCCACGTCCTGGCCACACAGACCCTGGCCTGGAAGAAGCCCCGGCAGATGCGCATCACCCTGGACGGCGTGCTCGCCCCGGACGTGACGGCGAAAGACCTGATCCTGTTCGTGATCGGTCACTGGGGGTCCGACATGGCACGCGGCCACGCGGTCGAGTTCGCCGGGCCGGTCGCCCGCGCGCTGTCCGTGGAGGGCCGCATGACCCTGTGCAACATGGTGACCGAGCTGGGCGGCCGGACCGGCCTAGTCGCCCCGGATGCGAGCGTCGTCGCCTGGCTTCGGGGTCGCGCCTGTGCCCCGGAAGGCAGCGACTGGGATGACGCGGTGACCGACTGGAACACCCTATACACCGACGTGGACGCCGTGTTCGACCAGGACCTTCAGATCGATTGCAGCGCGCTAGAGCCGCAGATCACCTGGGGCATCGATCCGTCGCACGTGCTCGGCCTGTCCGGGCACATCCCCGACCCGGCGCTGGCGCCGGCACCGCGGCGGGACGAGCTGCGCCGCGCCATCGACTATATGAAGCTGCAGCCGGGGGCGCCGATCGCCGGCCTGCCGGTGGACCGGGTCTTCATCGGGTCCTGCACCAAT
This sequence comes from uncultured Acetobacteraceae bacterium, assembly GCA_964247805.1. GTDB lineage: Bacteria > Pseudomonadota > Alphaproteobacteria > Acetobacterales > Acetobacteraceae > LMUY01. The sequence goes on from CAXTWC010000006.1 coordinate 5,542, forward strand.
GCCCGCCTGTCCGACCTGCAGGCGGCGGCGCGCGTGGTGGCGGGGCGGCACGTCGCCAGCACCGTCCGCGCGGTCGTCGTGCCCGGCAGCACCTCGGTGAAACGGGAGTCCGAGCAGCTCGGCCTGGACCGCATCTTCCGCGACGCCGGGTTCGAGTGGGGCGAGGCCGGCTGTTCCATGTGCGCCGGCGTGAATGGAGAGGAAGGCGCGCCGGGCCAGCGCATCGTCTCGACCACCAACCGCAACTTCGCGGGACGCCAGGGCGCGGGCGTGATGACGCACCTGGCCAGCCCGGAAACCGCCGCCGCCGCCGCCCTGGCCGGCTGCATCGTCGATCGCCGGGCCGTGCCCTGATGCGCCGGTTCCAGCCGGTGGATGCGGTCGCCGCCCTGCTCGACCGCGACAACATCGACACCGACCAGGTGCTGCCGGCCGCCTTCATGCGCGGCATCGATCCCGATTACGGCGCCGGCCTGTTCGCGCTCTGGCGGCGGGACCCGGATTTCGTGCTCAGCCGGCCCGGCTGGGAGCAGACGGCCATCCTCGTTTCCGGCGCGAATTTCGGCTGCGGCAGCACGCGCGAGCACGCCTGCTGGGCGCTCGACGAATTCGGCATCCGGGTGCTGGTCGCCGGCAGCTTCGGCGAGGTGTTCCGGGACAACTGCATCCGCAACGGCATCCTGCCGATTGCCGCGGCACCGGAACCGCTGGACCGGCTGCGCGCCCTGCTGCGCGATGCGCCCGGCCCGGTGCGGCTGCAGGTGGACCTGGTGGCGCAGCGGGTCAGCGGACCCGGCTTCACCATGGCGTTCGAACTACCGCCCGCCGACAAGACCGCGCTGCTGGACGGACTGGACGAGATCGGCATGACCCTGTTGCAGGCGGACGCAATCGCGGGCTGGGAACGGGCAGCACGGCCCTGGCTGCAGCGCCTGCGGACGCCCCGGTGAGCGCTCCCGTGCATCCCGGCACGCGGCTGCGGCAACTCCTGGCCCAGCCCGAGATCCTGGTGCTTCCTGGCGTGCACGATGCGCTGTCCGCCCGCCTTGCGGCCCGCACCGGCTTCGACGCCATGGCCTCCGGCGGCAACGCGGCCACCGGCACCCTGCTCGGCGCGCCCGACATGGGCCAGCTCGGCATGCGGGACTTCGCCGACCATTATGCGCGGATCACCGCCGCGGCGGGCATTCCCGTGCTGGCCGATGCCGATACCGGGTTCGGCGGCGTCCACAACGTCGCCCAAACGGTAAGGGCCTTCGAGCGGGCCGGGGTGGCGGGGCTGTTCCTGGAAGACCAGGTCACGCCCAAGCGCTGCGGCTACCTGGCGGGCAAGGCGGTGATCCCGGTGGCCGAGCAACTCGCGAAGCTGCGGGCCGCGCTGGATGCCCGCAGGGACCCCGCCCTGGTGCTCTGCGCCCGCACGGACGCGCTTGCGGTCGAGGGGATCGAGGCCGCCATCGACCGCGCAGGCCGTTACCAGCGGGAAGGCGTGGACATGGTGTTCGTGCAGGGGGCCGACACGCCGGAGATGTTGGCGCGCATCTGCCAGGCCATCCCGGGTTTTCATTTGGCCAATGTGTCGCAGGCCGGCGGCGGCACCGCGCTGACGGTTGCGCTGGCGCAGGATGCGGGCGCCTCCGCCGTCATGTTCCCGATCGCCGCCCTGCTCGCGGCGACGGCCGCGATGGAGCGGGTGTTCCAGGCCCTGCATCGGGAGCGTTCGCTCGGCACGGTCGCCGGGACCCTGATGCCGATGACGGACTACAACGAGCTGACGGGCTTGCCGGGCGTGCAGGCGGACGAGGACCGCTGGAACCGCAGCAGGGACTGAGCCAGAACAAATCGGGCGACCGTGGCCGGCAGAGCCTCGGCGGAAAAGGGATGCAACGATGAACCGGCACGATGTGAAGGAACTGCAGAACGTCGGGCTGGCCTCACTCGGTGGGATGCTCGAATACTTTGATTTCCAGGTCTACGTCTTCGTCGCCGCAGCCCTCAGCGCCCAGTTGTTTCCGCCAGGGGACTCTGTGTGGACGAGCCAGGTCCAGGCCTTTGGCATCTTCGCAATCGGCTACCTGGTCCGCCCGATCGCCGGCATGGTGATCGCCCACTTCGCCGACCGGATCGGGCGAAAGAAGCTGTTCGTCTTCACCGTCCTGCTGATGTCGGTGCCGACCTTCCTGATGGGCCTGCTGCCGACCTATGCCGTTGCGGGCTGGATGGCGCCGGCCGCCCTGCTGCTGCTCCGTATCCTGCAGGGCTGCGCGGTCGGCGGGGAGCTGCCGGGGGCCGCCGTGTTCATCTGCGAACACGCGACACCCCGCCGCCTGGGTGCGGCCAGCGGCCTGTTCCTCGGCATGGTGAACTGCGGCTTGCTGCTGGGAGCCGCGGTGGCGTTCCTGGCCAAGGCGTTCACCGGCCTGCTCGACCCGGCCTGGGCCTCGCTGGCCTGGCGGCTGCCGTTCATCCTGGGCGGCTTGTCGGGGCTGCTCGCCGCCTACCTGCGCCGGCACCTGGCGGAGTCGCCAATGTTCGAGCAGATCCGGGAGGAGCGGCAGCTTTCCGCCCGGGTTCCACTGGCCACGGTCCTGCAGGAATACCGCTGGCAATGCGTTTTCGCCGTCGTGCTGACATTCATCTTCTCCACGACGCCGGCCATCTACTTCCAGTGGCTCCCCACCTACCTGATCGGCATCCGGCACGTTTCCACCGATGCCGTGTTCCTGGCCAATATCTGTGGCGTCACGGCCTTCGTGCTTAGCATGCCGGCCTGGGGCGCCATGCGGAAGGTGCTGGGCTGGCCGCGCCTGCTGGTCACCGCCGGGGTGCTCAATACCGGGTCCGCCATCTGGTTCTTCGCGCAGCTTCCGGCGCTCGAGTCGAGCCCGGTCGGGCTGGCGGCGGCGCTGGCCGCGGTGGGGGCACTGTGCGGCGTCACGCACTCCCTGATCGCGGGCCTGATCTGCGCCCTGTTTCCTACGGCTATCCGCCAGAGCGGCTTCGCATTCCCCTACAGCGTCGGCACGGCGGTCATCTCCGGACTGACGCCGCTGACGGTGGCTTGGCTGGTCCGCAGCTTCGGCCTGGCGGTGCCGATGTGGCAGGAGATCCTGGCCGGCATCCTGGCCTTCGGGCTCGCCTGGTCTCTGCGCTTCCTTCCGTTGCACCTGGGCGGGGACGAAGCCCATTTGTCCGGTCCCGCGCTCCAGGAGGCCGTCGGCCGCGCCAAGTGAACGACGCCGGTTTTCCCGTGCACCCATGCCACGTCCCTCCACTTTTCAGCGACCCAACCAGGGGGTCCGGGGCAGGGACGGGCGTAGCGGCGGGTGCGGTTATCGCCGCTGCACCCGCGGGTTCAACGCATCGTTGATGCCGTCGCCTACTAGGCTGACGGCCAGCACGGCCAGAAAGATCGCGGCCCCCGGGATGGTCACCGCCCACCAAGCATCCTGCATGTAGCTGCGGTTCTGCCCCAGCATCAGGCCCCAAGTCATTACATTCGGGTCGCCTAGCCCCAGGAAGCTCAGCCCACCCTCGAACAGGATCGCGACCCCGATGGACAGCGTCGCCGCCACGATGATCGGCGGCAGCGCGTTGGGCAGCACCACCCGCGCCACCAAGTAGGCCGGCCCCGCCCCGGCGGCGACCGTCGAGGTCACGAAATCCGTCTCCCGGAGCCGCATGAACTCGGCGCGAGTCAGCCGGGCCACTCCAGTCCAGGACACCAAACCAATGGCCACCGTCTCGACCCGCAGCTTCGAGCCGAACAGCGCGACCAGCACCATCGCGAACAGCAGCGCCGGCAGCACCTGGAAAAATTCGGTGAACTTCATCAGCAGCCGGTCCACCCAGCCGCCGCGCCATCCCGCCAGCGCGCCCACGGACACGCCGATGGTGACGGAGATGGCCGCTGCCACCAGGCCGACCAGCAGGCTGGCCCGCCCACCCACCAGCAGCCCGGCCAGCACGTCCCGCCCCAGGTAGTCCGACCCCAGCGGCGCGTCCACGCCCGGCGGGCTGAACGGCGCCGCCACGAGGTCGAAGGGGTCAACGCCGTACAGCGTCGGGCCAAACAGGCTGGCGGCGACGATGATGCACAGCACGGCGGCCCCCGCCATGCCCACGGGGCCGCGCAGGAATCGCAGCGCAGCCCTCACCGTCCCTTGGTTCCCACCGCGCGCCAGCGTGCACATGCGCGTCGGGCAGGGACCGTGCAGCCAGATGCCGGGCTGCCCATGCTCACCGCGCGCCAGCGCGGATGCGCGGGTCCAACCAACGCAGCGCCAAGTCGGTCAGGACATTCGCCGCCATCACCAGCACCGCCGACGCGACCAGCACGCCCAGCAGGGTCGGGTAGTCCCGCCGCAGGATGGAGTCGAGCACAAGGCGTCCCATACCGGGCCAGCCATAGACCGTCTCGACCAGCACCGCACCGCCCAGCGCCTCGGAGAACTGCAGGCCGAACAGCGTGACCACCGGGCCCGCAGCGTTCCGAAGCGCGTGCTTGTAGATGACCGTGCGCTCCGTCACGCCCTTGGCGTGTGCGGTGCGGATGTAGTCCATGCGCAGCACGTCGCCCATGCTGGCGCGGGACTGGCGGCTATACTGCGCCATATAGACGATGCCGAGCGTGAAGGCCGGCAGCGCGAGGTGGTGCAGCACGGAAAGGGCGTAGGCCGTCCCGTGCAGCAATTGGCTGACGTCCGTCATCCCCCCTATCGGGAACAGCGGCAGCACGGAAGCGAACAGCAGCAGCAGGAGCAGGCCGCTCCAGAACACCGGCAGGGCGTAGCCCGCCACCGCGAGCAGCGTGACCGCGACGTTAGTGGCGCCCCGCGGGCGGCGGGCGGCGGCGACGCCCAGCAGGGTGCCCGTCACCGACGCGAACAGCAGAGCCGACGCCATGAGCAGGCCGGTGGCCGGCAGGCGCTCCAGGATCAGCCGGGACACCGGCTGGTTGAAGTAGAAGGAGAAGCCAAGGTCGCCCCCCGCCGCGTGCAGCACGTAGCGCCAGAGCTGCACGAGGATCGGCAGATCCAGCCCATAGGCGGCGCGGATGGAGGCGAGCACCTCCGGCGAGGCGCCACCCATCTCGCCCGCGATCACCAAGGCCGGGTCGCCCGGCGCCAGGTGGATCAGAAGGAAGTTCAGCACCACGACCGCCAGGATCAACAGCACGGCGTTGACGACCTGCATCCCGGCGCCGAGCAGCGGTCTCACGTCGGCGGGGTCGCCCAGCGGAGCGTGTCAAGCGGCGACATCGCCCCCCAGATGGAAAGCGGCAGCTCCGCCAGGCCCTTGTGCGCGGCGGTATAGTAGGGGACGACGTTCAGGAAGTGGATCGGCGCCTCGTCCACTACGATCTTCTGGAATTCGGCGTAGAGGACCCTGCGCTTCGCAGGATCAGCCTCGGCGGCGGCCTGCTCCAGCAGCTCGTCCACGCGGGCGTTGCGGTAGCCCTGCATGTTGGCCCAGACCACGCCCTTGCGGATATTGCTGCTGAGATAGGTGCGGGCGACGCCGATCACCGGGTCGCCCCAATTGAACACGGAGTCCACGGTCACGTCATAGTCGTAGTTGGCGACGCGCTCCGCCCAGGTTGGGAAATCCGGCACCGCGCGCACCTCGGCGGCGACGCCGATCTTGCGCAGTGCCGGGCGCAGGAACTCGGCGATGTTGCGGCCCTGCTCGGGGTCGCCAGGGTCATAGTCTATCATCAGCGGGAAGCGGGTGCCGTCCGCGCTGCGCGGATGGCCGGCCTGGTCCAGCAACGCATTGGCCCGGTCCAGGTCGGGCGCATAGGGCTGCACGTCCTTGCTGTAGAACGGGGAGGTCGGGACGATGGGCGTCATCGCCTCCGCGGCCTTGCCGGACATCAGCACCCGCGTCACCTGCTTGCGGTCCACGGCGTAGGCGATGGCCTGCCGCACCCGCACGTCGTCGAGCGGCTTCCTCATGCAGTTGAACGCAAGCCACGTCAGCGGGCCGATGCCGGCGTAGCCCTGCGCCGTCACGGTCATGGTGGCGATCTTCTGGGCGCGGTCAATGTTGCGGACGCCGGCCAGCAGCGGCGCCATGTGGACCTCGCCCCGCTCCAGCGCCAGCACCATCACGGTGGGGTCGGTGACGATGCGGATCACCACGGCGTCCAGAGCAGGGGCGCCGGGGATGAAGAACCTATCGAACCGCTCCAGCCGGATGAACTGGCCGCGGTTATACTCGACGAAGCGGAACGGGCCGCAGCCGACCGGCTTCAGGTTGGCGGGATGGCTCAGGATGTCCTGGCCGTCGCCATAGACGTGCTTGGGCAGGATCGGCATCAGCGCCGGGGACATGGCCAGCAGCAAGGCGGGGTGCGGATGCTTCAGGCGTATCACCACCGTGTGCGCGTCCGGCGTCTCGACCGTGTCCACCGGAGCCAGCATGGTGGTGAAGGGGTGGCGCGCCTTGATGACGCCGATGGTGAAGGCGACGTCCTCCGACGTCACGGGGTGGCCGTCATGAAACACGGCCGTTTCGACCAGGTTGAGCGTCACGCTGAGCGCGTCGGGGGCGACGGTCCAGCTTTTGGCCAAGTAGGGCTGCGGGTTCCAGTCCGCGTCGAAGCGCAAGGGGCTGGCGAAGATCTGCGTGCAGGGAACGGCGGTGGCAGTCCCGGACTGGATGGCGCCGTTGAAGTGGCGCGGCTCCTGACCCATCCCCAGGACCAGCGTGTTGTTGGCCGCGGCGGCGGCGGGCTGGCCGGCTTGCAGGGCCACCGTCGCCAGGGCCGATCCGGCGAGCAGCAGGGAGCGTCTGTCCAGCATCGTCAATCCTCCATGTGGCCGTCGGGACTGGCTCAGCTACGCAAGTTATGAGCCAGCAGCGCACGCGGCAGCGAACAGGGCGGCGCGGAACAGCGCATCCAGTTCCGACGACGATGGCATGTCCGCCGTGCCGATCACAACGAGCGCATCATCCTCGCCCGCAGCAGGCAAAAGGGTCCAGCGCCGCCCAGCCAGTTGCAGCAGGTGCTGTCCGCCGTCCGGCCCGACTTGGCAGAAGCCCTTGACCCGCAGCACCGACGGCGGCAGGCCGTTCAGCATCCGGGCAAGCTGCGAAGCGTCGAACGGCGCCGGGTCACGCCAAACCCAGCTGCGGAACGGGTGCGCCGGAGCCTCGGCGGCAAAACGGCTGGCGGGCGCATCGGGTATTGCCGGGCCGGCCAGCAGCGCCTCAGGCAGTTCGGCATGCGCCACCCGGATCATGCGCGCATCCGGCCGCAGGAGCCGGACCGCCGCCTCCGCCGGGTCCGGCGCGGCGGCGTCGCACTTGTTCAGCACAATCAGGTCCGCCCGGGCAAGCTGGCGTTCCAGCGTATCCGTCAGGTACCTGTCCGCAAGCTGGCCGGGGAAGGCGGTGGCGTCCACCAGCACCAGCACGGCGTCCAGCGTCACGGACGGCTCAAGCTTTACCAATTGGGCGATGCGCCAGGGGTCGGACACGCCGCTCGCTTCCACCAGGACGTGCTCGGGCGCGGGGTCGCGTCGGGCCAGCCGGTCCAGCGTGTCACCCAGGTCCGGGCCGATGCTGCAGCACACGCAGCCATTGGCGAGGGACAGCACTCCGCCGTCCCAACTCCGCACCAGCGCCGCATCCACGTCCACCGCGCCGAAGTCGTTGACCAGGACGGCATAGCGCCGGGTGGCGGTGCGAAGCAGATGGTTGACAAGCGTCGTTTTGCCGGCGCCCAGGAAGCCGCCGATGACCGTAACTGGGATCACGCCGGCCCTTCGAACGGAACGCCGCCCAGGACGGTCGCGTGAACGCCCACGTCCTTCAGCGCCTCGGGCGACGCCTCCAGCGGGTCGTCGTCGAGTACCGCGAAGTCGGCGAACTTGCCTACGTCTAGGCTGCCGACCAAGTGGTCCATCCGCATCGTGTAGGCGGCGCCGAGAGTGATGGCCCGTAACGCGTCGGCCACAGGAATGCGCTCATGCTCCCCCAGCACGACACCGGATGCCGTGCGGCGGTTGACGGCGCACCAGGCGGTGAACAATGGCCCCAACGGCGTCACTGGCGCGTCCGAGTGGATGGCGAACGGCACGCCCAGCCGCAGCGCCGTGCCGCACGCATCCATGCGAGCCGCGCGGGTCGGCCCCATCGTCAGGGCCAGGTGGGCGTCGCCCCAGTAGAAGATGTGGTTGGAAAAGATGTTGCAGCAGATGCCCAGGGTCTTCATGCGGCGATACAGCGCCTCGTCCGGCATCTGGCAGTGCTGCAAGGTATGCCGGTGGTCGCCGCGGGGCACTTCCTGCAAGGCGCGTCCGATCATCTCGACCGCCACCTCGGTCGCCTCGTCCCCGTTGGTGTGGATGTGCAGGTGCGCGCCGGCACGGTGGTAGGCGAGCACGACAGCCGCAAGCTCTGCCGGCGCCAGGTACCACATGCCGTTCGGGGCGCCGTTGTGGTAGCCGGGCCAGCGCAGCCGCGCCGTGAAGCCCTGGATGGAGCCGTCCACCACCAGCTTCACCAGCCCGAAGTGCAGCTTGGGGTTGTTGTGCCCCGCCAGCTCCCGCCACCGGGTGATCCCGTCCGGCACGCTGTAAGCGCGGGCGGCCAGGGCGGGGACGATCCGCAGCGGAAACCTGTCCTCCTGCGTCACTGCCTCGTAGATGCCGACCGTTGCCGGCGTCAGCTCGTTCAACAGGTCGGCGGCGGTGGTGACGCCAGCCATCCGTGCGATCTCCCCGAAGCGGCGCAGCGACGGGGCGTCAATCGCACGCTCCATGGAGCTGCCGCCGATCACCCGGCGCACCCGGCCCATCACCTCCGGCCCCAGCAGCTCGCCGGTGGGCTGCCCGTCCGGGCCGCGCGCCAGCCCGTCGAGGTCGGTGTCCCCGGTCAGCCCGGCACGGTGCAGCACGATACCGTTCACGTTCATGATGTGGCCGGACGCGTGCGTGATGGCCACCGGGCGCCGCGTGGACACCTGGTCGAGGTCCGCGCGGTTCATGCGCCGGCCGCCGAAATAGATCGGGTCGAAGCCCCAGGCGGTCAGCGGCGCGTCGGGATCCTCCGTCGCACGCTCGATTTCCTGCAGGCGCGCAACCACCTCCTCGATGCCCTTCAGCCCGGGCCAGATACGGCCATCGGGGCCACGGCGGTCGAAGAAGCCGAGATAGGGGTCTTGCCAGGTCAGGCCCTCAAATAGGTGGCTGTGCCCCTCCACGAAGCCCGGCAGGATCACTTTCCCCGCGAAGCTGTCGTCACGGATGGCGGGGCCGAATGCTGCCATCTGCTCCGCCGTTCCGACGCCGAGAACCCGGCCTTCGCGCACGGCCACATGGGTCGCGAACGGCGTCGAGGGGGCCATGGTGACGATGCGCCGGGCCTCGAACACGCGGGTCTGGTCCTGCATCGGCTTCCTTTTTCCGGTCACAGCAGTGGGGCGGCGACCCCGTCAATGTGCCGCCGCGCAGGCCCGGGCGTCTTCAAGGATTATGGACGCCGCCTTCTCGCTGATCATGATCGCCGGCGCGTTAGTCTGGCGCTGTTGCATGGACCCGTCCAGTAGGCATCCGGAACCGGGGCGGCGTGGGACGGTCATCCCTTCTCTGATCCCTGGAATACACAAGGGGCAAAACGGCCCTTGTCGGGTGAGATGGGATCAGGGCTGGCCTGATGAACGGTTGTCAGGTCGCGGAACATCGCTGGGTGGTGCAGATGGCAGACCCAGCGGCGGCGCTGGCTTCGGCATGGGCCAACAGCCTGGAGATGGCTGCAGGCGTCAACGGCTGGCGTTCGGCGACCACGCCGAACGGCGCCAGCGCGTCGTTGACTGCGCCCGTCACCGCGCCGACCGCGCCCATCACGCCGCCCTCCGACATGCCCTTGCTGCCGGTCGGCGTGCCCAGAGACAGCATGTGCAGGCTGACCACCTCAATCCGCGGCAGATCGGATGCGGTGGACATCGCGTAATCGGCGAAGCTGCCGGTCAGGTTCTGGCCCGCGGCGTCATACACCACCTGCTCGCGCAGCACACCGCCCGGCACCGTGCTGCTGGCCCTCGGTGATGGCCGGCTTCAGCGCCTGGCCACAGTCCTCGGCCACGACGTAGCGTTCGATGCGGGCGGCGCCGGTCTCCACGTCCACCACCGCCTCGCACACATGGGCCGCGTTGAATAGGTCACGCCCGGCGGGTCGTAGGCCCGGTGCGCCTCCAGACCCGGCTCCATGCCTTCCCGGCCATCTGCATCGCGGCTACGGTCACGTTCTGGCTGACTAGAGAATCCTGACTCTATCTAGGTCGAGAGGCGCGTGTCATAATTAAAAGACAAAAGGTATTTGCATGGATTGCGACCGTCGCGCTTGGATGCAGTGCCGTTATGGTGGCGACAAACGGCTGGCCTCGGACGCCGCACACGACGCCATCTATGCTGAGAGGGGTAAATCTGCCGTCAGCGACGTTTGCGGAGCAGCAAATCCCCGGGGTAGTTGGGCGGGACTATTTTTATCCGGACGAGCAAGACTCCAGATACTACGTCGAACAAGGGATGAACGTGTTCCGGCTCGGCTTCATATGGGAGCGGCTGCAACCGGCGCTCGACCAGCCGTTCGATCGCGATGAGGCGCAACGCCTGGCTGAAGCGGTCAGCGCCCTTGCCAGTCGGCACGCGACCATCATTCTCGACGTCCACAACTACGCGCGCTACCGCGGCCAATTGATTGGCTCACCGTCCGTCCCGGCGACCAGCTTCGCCGATCTTTGGGGACGGCTGGCCGCCTTCTACCGCGGCAACGACCAGGTCGCGTTCGACCTGATGAACGAGCCGCACGATATCGACCCTGAACAATGGCGACAGGCCGCACAAGCGGCCATCACCAAAATCCGGGAGACCGGCGCACGCAACCGCATTCTGGTGTCTTCGACGCACTGGGATAGCGCGGCACACTTTGTCGACCATGGCGACGTGTGGCAGCAAATCGTGGATCCGGCCAGGAACCTAGCTTTCGAGGTGCACCAATATATGGATACGGACAACACCGGCACGCAGCCGGACTGTCCGGACGTTTTGGTGGGCTTGGCGGCGGTGCGGGCCGTGACGCAATGGATGAGGCAGACCAAGCACCAGGCGTTCCTCGGCGAGTTTGGCGCCTCGGACCGGAAGAACTGCCTCTCGGCCCTGGCCTACATGCTCAACTTCGTGCAGCAGAACTCGGACGCTTGGCTGGGCTGGACCTACTTCGCCGGGGGCCGGGGATGGCGCGACGACGACTTGCTGTCGATCGCACCGGTCCAGGGGCGCGAGAAGCCGCAGATGACGCTGCTGAAAACCTACCTGCCGCAATCGCCGCCGCTACGGTGATCCACCGGCGGTGTCGGCCCGGTGCTATTCGTAGCGCATCTCGGGCTCACCGTCCTCGCCCTCCTCGTTCCGCGAGCCGTCACTCTCAGCGGTGACGGTGAAGCCGTGCGGCACGTAGAAGCGCCGGGCATTCTGGTTCCCGGCGGACACGTAGAGGCTCATCGGCGAGCCGGCGGCCTCTCGGGCCATGGTGAGAAGCTGTGTGCCGATCCCCTGGCGTTGGTGGTAGGGTGCCACGTAGAACTCGGCCAGCATGCTGTCGTCGAGCGCGGCGTAGCTGGCAACCTTCCCGGCCTTCACCGCAACCCAACGTGGTCACGAGCAGCACGCGACTGGTCCAGTCGCGTGCCTCGACCTCGGTATAGGGCTCCGTGAGCCACAGCACCGCCGCGATCGCATCGGTAGGCACGGCTCGGCGGATCGCGGCTGTCATTGAGTGCCCCTGCAAGCCGCGTGCAGCAACGCACACCGCGGGGGCATGCAGGCCCGCTCAGATCGAAGGCGCAGACCCGTCGGTCTTGAAAGCCTCGCCGACCGGGAAGGGAACGCGGACCTCCTGCGACCTCACGCTGCATTCCGGCCCGGCTGGTAGGCCGGTCCACGCCGCCGGATTGCTCAGCGCCCACAATGCAGCCTGGGTTCGGTTGGCGACGCGGATCTTACGCAGCAAGCTTTTCACGTGTGCCTTGATGGTGGCCTCGGAGAGCAGCAGTTGTTGCGCAATCAGCTTATTGGTGGCGCCATCGACCAAGCCGCGCAACGTCTGCACCTCGCGCTCGGACAACACGATGTCCTCACTCAGCGGATCCGACACACCCGGCGTGCGTTGCTCGCGGGGTGGCAGCGTCAACGCGTCATCGGACGCATCCGTTGACGCGGAGCGCGTGGACGCGAGGCGCAGCCTTACGCCCGGTGAGTAGATCTGTTGCCCAAGCATGACGAGTTCGAGCGAGCGCAGCAGCACGTCAGCGGCGATGTCGGCTGACAAGATCGCATCAAGGCCCAGGGCCGAGACACGGTTTACGGCCGCATCGTCGGTCAAGTCCAACAACAGGACCGCCGGCACGCTGCGCGCGGTCGAAAGCGTGTCGCGCAACAAACCAAGCTCTGCCTCAACCCTGGCGATGGTGCCAGGTCCGAGAAGCAGGACGTCGGGTGTCACTGACCCAATGCGTGACATCGCGCTGTCAACCGCCACCACGAATCGGCAGGCGTCCTTGTGAAGGAATGCGCGCAGTCCCTCCCGAAGATATTGATTTGGCTCGATTAAGAGTACATAAGCTATGTCTTTCGCTACGCTTGCCGTCGCGACCACAGCGCCAGGCTCACCAACTCCGCCCAGGGATTGGTCTGCCACTCGGTCTTCGGATGTCTCCTCGTCCAGAACATAACTTTGATGCAGGTCTACGCCCGTTGCGGTTGTCGAAGCGGCGATCATCAGCTGGAAACCGGAGCACTCCCGCTGACATGGCAGCGTGTCTCGTTTCTGCATCATTGCCTCTGGTTGTGGCTAAAAAATCTACCGCTAACGTTCCCGTGAGTTATCCAGCTTACGGCCTTGTAGGTCAGTACAACAGAACGTGAACTCAGGCGCATTCCGAGTAGTCAAAGGCCGGCAGGGGTGGCGATGCAAATCCCGGGCCTAAAAGGGTAAGTAGCCCTGCGGTGAGCGGCCCGGTCCTCGTCCACTGTTCCCCGTGTCGGTGACGTTTGGTGAACAAACATGTCCGGAAGGCAACCATATGGTAGGATGACGGTCCGTCGAACGACGTTCATTGCGGCATGCTGCACAGCTACTCAGTGTTCGAGATCGTGCCGCCCGCTGTCACCGACGAGCATCAGGTGTGGTGGACGCCCTGCCCGATGCTGGGGTGACCCATGGATCGCCCGGGAACGGGCTATCAGCCCGCCCGGAGGTGCTGGCACGCATGAGGCTCCATCGTGCATGCCAGCCGCCTATGGGTTGGAGCCAGATCGTCGAAGTCTTCAGCAGGGATTTGCGGTTTGCCGAAATATTCGGCGAACGTAAAATTCCGATCCTTCCAGCGTCAGACGTTCCCAGCCGCTAGGAGGGCACGACGAACTGGAAGTGCACCGTGCCGTTCGACAGTAGCGTGGCCGAGGCGGACGGCACCGTGCTGGTGTTCAGCGAGACCGAGTTCACATACAGGTTGCGGTCGGTGCTCGGCGTCCCGCCGTAGGCGTCGTTGATGAACGAGACGGCGAGGTCATGCGTCCCGACCCCGAACTGGCCGGCAAAGGCGAAGTCCTGCGTCTGGCCTAGTGCATGCAGCGCGGTGACGGATTGCGCTGCCCCAAGCGACTTGCCGTCGACGGTGGCGGTGAACTGCGCATCGCCGTTCCAGGCGTCCTCGCTCAGGTGCAGCGTCAAAGCCGAGGTTGGCACGGGAACTGGCACCTGCCCGTTGGGCACGGCCACATTGAACGTCGCCGTTCCGTTCGACAGCAACGTGGCGGGAGGGCTGGTGCTCACCGCGCCCTCGATCGCGGCCGACTGCACATAAAGGTTGCGGTCGGTGCTCGGCGTCCCGCCGTAAGCGTCGTTGATGAACGAGACCGCCACGCTATGTGACCCGGCGCCGAATGTGCCGGACAGGGTGACGGCCTGGGTCTGGCCGCTGCTGTGCAGGGTCGTCGCGGTCTGCACGCCGCCCACCTGGGTGCCGTCGACGCTTACGGTGAACTGGGCGTCACCCTGCCAGGCGTCCTCCGACACGTTCACCTGCAGGGCGTCGGACGACGTAGTCGCCGCCCCCGTGGAGGACGCCACCGGTGCCGGCACGGAGAACGCGAAGCCGCGGGGGCCGCCTGACAGCATCGGGGCGGCGGCGCCCGCCACGGCCGCGCCATCGAGCGAGGCGCCGTCGACGTAGAGGTTGCGGTCGGTGGCCGCCGTGCCGCCATAGGCGTCGTTGATGAAGTTCAGCGTCGCCGTATGCGGTCCGGCGCCGAAGGACCCGAGCACGTCGAATTCCTGGGACGCCCCGGCGCCGTGAGAGGCGGTGGCGGTCTGCGTGCCCCCGACCTGCACGCCGTCCACGGCGACGGTGAACTGGGCGTCGCCCTGCCAGGCGTCCTCGGAAACCATGAGCGCCAGCTTGTGGGAGCCAGACCCGAGGACCGTCGGCGTGGCCGCGACGGGGGTCAGGGCCGGGATAGAGGTGGCCACCGGCGTCGGCACGACGACCGGGATGAGCGTCGCGACGGGCGTTGCGACCGGCGTTGGAACCAGGACGGGCGTGGCTGGCGGGGTGGACGCCTGGGATGGCGCATACTGCGCCAACACGGCCATCTGCGGCCGGTCCGTCACGGTTGAGGTGCCCAGCCCGCTCGGCTCGATGGCCAGGGCGGTACTGCCCCACCAAGGGCCACCGGCGAAGTAGGTGACGCCCTGCCAGACGTTCGCGTTCTGCTGCATGTAGGCCAAGGTGTTGTTGAGCGCGGTCGTGCTGGCGCTGTCGGTGCCGACGCCGATCTCGCCTAGGAACAATTTGTTGCCGGTCTGCTGGGCCCACTGGGTGATGGCTTGCAGCCGTTCCGGTCCGATGTTCAGATCGCCGTTGGCAATGTTGGTGCTGGTGCCCGAGGCGTCCGCGTCGAGATACTGGTGGACCTCAAACGCGTAGTTGTTCGACGGGTCCTTGATGCCTTGCGCCAGCGTCGTCGAGCTGCCGTCGGACGTGAATTGCGCGGCGCTTTGCCACGAAATCGCGGGGACCAGGATTTCCTGCGTCGCGCCAGCGCCGCGGATAGCGGCAATGGCCGCATTCGCCGCGGGCAGCCACTGCGCCGCGGTCTGCACGTTAGGCTCGTTCTCGAGCCCGAACATGACCGCCGCGTTGCCCTTATAGTGTGCCGCCATCTGCCCCCAGAAGTTGGCGAACGCGGCGTCGGAAGCGGGGTCGGCGATCAGCGTGCCGTGTTCGTAGCCATAATCGTGCGTATCGAGGATGACCTTCAGACCTTTGGATGCGGCGTAGTTCACGACATCGTCCATATAGCCGAGCTGGGCCGTGTTGAGCGGCCCGTTCGCAGCCCCTTGCATGCGGTCCATAAGGAATGGCAAGCGGATGACAGTCATGCCTTTGCCGGCATAGTAATCGATCTCTTGATGGGTGGGATAGGTGTAGTCGACGTTGTAAGTCCCGGGATCATTCTGTGGCGCGAATTCTGCGCCGGAGAGGTTTACGCCGACCAAGCTCATGACCGATGCTGTAGACCCAGTCGAATTTATGACAGACATTACTTGTGCTCACGATAATGTGAGCACAGTTCTAGCGGTCATGGTCTCGTGAATCTAGACAGGAAAAGTGGTCTGATGTTGGAACGTGACGCAATGAGGCATTGTCGCCTCGGTCGCGTTCAGAAAACGGCCGTGAGGCAAGCAACTCTATCTTTCCGGATAACTCGTACGAGTACCAGATAGCGATGCGGCTGATCGAAAGTATTATGCTTAAGATTGCTGTGCCTCGAAAAAAAGCAATGATATGTCAGCAACCGTTGCTTACCTGATACCTCTAGTAATGAACCGGACAGCCAGTCGACAGACCAAGCTTGGATGAGGGCTGCATTCAACTCGGAGATATTCGATCGATGATCTTTCGTGTGGCGATGTTAACTGACCCTCGCGACGTCCGCATTGCGCCATTATGGGATGCGTTGACTGCCAGTTCTGCCGAAATCGAAGTCCATGTTCTGCGCCACCAGCATCCCACACATCTCGGCCCGGACGCGCCCTTGCGGCTTGCAGGCAATTCTCAAGCCAGCAAATCCCAGGGCGAGCCGCGTCTCGTCATCCAAGGCGCGCGTCCCGCCCTGCTCGACCTCGTTGCCGTCCAGCCTCATTTGGTAATCTGCAAGGATTTCGGCTGGTCGGCGTTGCTGGCGGCGCTGTTCCGCTCGGTGTCGCGCCGGTCGCGCCTATTGCTTTGCGCGACCGAGGCGCCGCAGCGGCTCGGTCGCCGGCAGCGGTGGATCCTGCGCAAGACGGACGGTGTGTTCGCCGACGGGCACGCGGCCGTCCATGCCGTCGAGCGGCTGCATTTTCCGCCGTCGCGCATCTTCCCGACGTCGCCCTCCCCGGACCTCGAAACCTTCTTCGCCTGCCGCAGGGTGCGCTCGGAAACCGAGGCGCGGCGCCTGGTATTCGTCGGCGACCTGACGCCGGGCTCGGGTGCTGCCGACTTGCTGATCAACGTCATCGCCTGGGCCGAGCAGAACCCGGCGCAGTCCGTGCAAATCTGGTGGGCGGGCGACGGCGATCTCGCCGGCGTGCTCGACGCGCAGCCGCTGCCGCCCAGGATCTCGCAGCGGTTCATGGGCCAACTCGAGCCCTGCGAGATGGCAGCGGCGTTCGCGGAATGCGGCCTGCTAGTCGTCCCGTCGCTCAGCAACGACCGGCGCGCGCCGGTGCTCGAAGGCCTGGCGGCCGGGCTTCCGGTGCTCGGCAGCGAGCTCAATCGGCGGGTGCTGCAACTTGTCCGCGACGACGTGAACGGCTGGCTGTTCAACCCGCTGGAGCCCGACGGCCTCGCGAACGCGCTTGACCGGGCCATGAGCGTGCCGCTGGGAACCTTGGAGCAGATGCGCGACCACGCCCAGGCTGCGGCCTGCCCCAGCGAGAGCCGCGGCCTCGCCGAGCGGTTCTCCTCGGCGCTGGCTGCCGTGATGCCTGAACTCGTTCAGGACGCGCTCTCGCAACCCGCACCGTAGGGCCGCCCGCATATGGCTGTTTACTCACCGATCGCGTTCGCCTGGAGCGAGGCACAGGCGGGCGCCCGTACGATCGTTCCCTTCAGCGACCCGTCGCGGCTGCTCGGTGGCGTGCTGGCTGTGGCCGACGTGACCATCGTTGTCACGACCTCGCTCGGCGCCTTCCTGCTCCGCCATGGTCCTAACCTGCCGCCCGAGCAGATCGCGGCAACGACGCTGCTTGCACTGGCGCTGACGCTCAACGTGCTATGGCTGAGCGGCTGCTACAGCCGGCACCTGCTGGAGCCGCCGGTCCGGCAGATCGGCCGGGCGACGCAGGGCTGGGTCATGGTCATGGTGTTGCTGCTGCTGTGTGCCTACCTTACCAAGACGTCGGAGGAATTCTCGCGCATCTGGGCGACCACCTGGTTTGTGGCCGCCGTGGTCGGCTTTGCCGCGGTCCGCCTGATGGCAGCCGTCAAGGTCAAGCAATGGCGCCAGCGGGGCAGTCTTGCGCGCACGGTCGCGGTCGTCGACCTGACCGGCAACGGGGATGAGGTCGCACGCCGGCTGATGCGCGGCAGCACCGGCGAGATGCGGCTAGTGGGCGTGTTTGGGCCGGAGCGGGTGGGCGAGCGCAAGAACAGCGTGGCCGATCTCATCATGCTGGCGCGGCTGTTCCGTATTGACGAGGTGGTCGTCACCATCTGCGGACGTGACGCAGTGGGGGTCGAGGCGGTCGTGCGTCGGCTCGGGACGATCCCGACCAACGTGCGGCTGTGCCCGGAGCTGCCGACATTGGCCTGGGCGCGGCGGGATGCCGGGTTGCTGTTCGGCGAACCTGTGTTGACAATTTTCCACCGGCCGTTGACGGGCTGGAACTGCGTCGCCAAGCGCGTCGAAGACCTCGTGCTCAGCACCATCATGCTTGTGATGCTCTTGCCGCTGATGGCAGCCGTCGCGGCCCTCATCAAGCTCGACAGTCCAGGTCCGGTGCTCTTCAAGCAAAAGCGGTCCGGTTTCAACAATAACACCATCAACGTCTACAAGTTCCGCAGCATGGTGCACCGGCCGGCCTCGACGGGCGACGTGCGCCAGGCGCAGCGAAACGATCCCCGGGTCACACGCGTGGGCCGGGTGATCCGCCGCACGAGCATCGACGAGCTGCCGCAACTGCTCAACGTGTTGCAGGGCGACATGTCGCTTGTCGGCCCGCGGCCGCACGCCATCGCGCACAACGACCAGTATGCCGCGCTGATCGACGACTACCTATCGCGCCATCGGATGCAGCCCGGGATCACCGGCTGGGCCCAGGTCAACGGGCTGCGTGGCGAGACGGAGGTGCTGGAGAAGATGCAACGCCGGGTCGAATTCGACCTCGCCTACATCGAGAGCTGGTCCTTGGTGCTCGACATCCGGATCCTGATCCAGACGGTGCTGATGACGTTCCTGGACCGGAATGTCTACTGACGCGAACACCTGCGACGAGCACCGGGCCGATCTGTAGACCCTGGCTTGTATGAGAGCCGGTCGATTTGGCGCCGATTTGCTTGGCCGCCGAGCTGGAGTGAAGATGATGATGAGCATGTCTGAGCGTGTCGATTGGGGCCAGCACTCCGATCGGGATTCCCTGGGCGATTGTCTGGGCGGCCCCGTCCAATTAGATGCCCTCGAGCAGGGCGCCGTCGCGCCGGATGCAGACCGCACCGCGCCGCGCCGTCCGCGGGTTTCGTTCTGCTCAATGCCGTTCGACCTGGTGAGCGCGAACGACGTGCTGGACATCGTGGCGGCGCGGCCGGCTGACCAGCCATTCGTCTACGTGACGACCCCGAACGTCGATCACGTGGTGCGGCTGGGCCGGAATGATCCGACGCTGCGGCCGCTTTACGAGAACGCGTTCCTGACCGTCTGCGACAGCCGCATCCTGGCCGCCCTGTCCGACGTCGCCGGCGATAACCTGCCGGTGACCACCGGCGCCGACCTCACCGACACGCTGCTGCGCTCGTCGATTGCATCTACCGACACCGTCAACATCATCGGCGCCGACGCCGATGTGGTGCTCCGCCTGCGCGCCCGCTTCCGGCTGAACCACACCAACTTCTTTAAGGCGCCCATGGGCCTGAACCGGCGGCCCGAGGAGATCGAGCGCTGCGTCGACTTCATCGAGCGCTACCCGGCCCGCTACACCTTCCTCGCGGTCGGCTCGCCGCAGCAGGAGAAGATCGCACTCGGCGCCTTGAAGCGAGGCACCGCGACCGGCATCGGCCTGTGCATCGGCACGGCGTTGCAATTTTCGGCCGGGGTGATCCCGCGGGCGCCGCGTTGGGTGCAGAAGCTGCACCTCGAGTGGCTGCACCGGCTGGCACAGGAGCCGCGGCGCTTGGCGCGCCGCTATCTGGTCGACGACATCATGATCTTTCCCATGTTCACGCGGCACCTGCTGGCCAAGCTTAGGCCGCAGCGCGAGCGGACGCCCGGCCAATGATGGCCCGGATGCAGGCCCGGACATCGGCCACCCGGATGTCTGCTAAAACCCCGGCCGTCTCTGTAGCCGACGGCAGCCCTGGCACGGCGTTCCACCCGGCCGAAGCGCCGCAGCGACCGGGCCTGGTCGGGCGCGCGAACCACTACGCGGCCAAGCTGGGTCGGCTGTTGCAGACCGGTCTGAAGCTCCTGCTGCTCGGGCTGCCATGGCCGGTGCGCCGGATCCTGCTTCAGGCGGCGTTCGGCTACGAACTCCATCCGACCAGCCGGATTGGCGTGTCCTGGGTCTATCCGAAGCGGCTTGTGCTCAAGGCTGATGCGCGGATCGGCCACCTGACCCTGGTCAAGAGCCTCGACGCGCTCGAGCTCGGGTCGAACTCGTCCATCGGCAACCTGAACTGGATCACCGCGCATCCGTCCGGCGGAGTGCATTTCCGGCACGTCCCGGACCGGTCCCCGTCGCTCATCATCGGCGAACACTCGTCCATCACCAGCCACCATTTCCTCGACTGTGCCAGCCGCATCCGCATCGGCGACTTCACGACCATCGCCGGGGTGCATTCGCAGATCTTCACCCACAACCTGGATGTCATTCGCAACCGTCAGGACAGCCGGCCGGTCGAGATCGGCTCCTACTGCCTGGTCGCGTCGGGCGTGGTCATCCTGGCTGGGTCGGTGCTGCCGGATTACTCCGTGCTGTCGGCGATGTCGCTGCTGAACAAGCCCTATCGCGACAGTCACTACCTGTATGCCGGCGTCCCAGCTACGCCGCTCAAGCCACTCCCGGTTGACGCCCTGTATTTCTCGCGCGCCAGCGGCTTCGTCGAATGAAGCGACACCATAAGGTTGAGTCACAATGAATAGAAGCGTTTCGACCGACTCCATGGGTAGCCTATTTGCGCGTCTGCGCCGGCGGTGGGGCACGTTCGTCATCGTTTTCGCCCTGGTCGCAGCATCGGTCATGGGCGTGAAGTTCCTGTTGGTGCCGCAATACACCGCCACGAGCGCCGTGCTGATCGAGCCGGACCGGTCGCCGATCGAGCGGCGCGACAGCAGCGGCGACAGCCAGGCCGCCGACTCGGCCGAGGTTGAGAGTCAGGTCGAGATGATCCGCTCGCCGCGGCTGTTGCAGGCCATGCTTCGCTCGGACGACGTGCGCGCGGCGCTGACGCGGGCCTGCGAATACAGCGCCAACCAATCCTCGTTCGGCATCGTCAGCGAGTATGTGTCCAAGTATGTGTCCAAGAGCGTGTATGTGGCCAAGCTTCGGGGAATGCTCGGCCACCCGGGCAAGGCGACGGCGTCAGCGTGCGTGATCGACGGCAGCAGCGAGGTGGTGGACGCCATCAGCAAGAAGTTCACCATATTCCAGGTGGGGCGGTCGCGCGTGGCGTCGATTGCCTTCCAGTCCTCGCTCCCCGACACCGCCGCCACCGTGGTGAACGCGCTCGTCAGCGAATACCTGCAAGACAACATCAAGGCCAAGAGCAACGCGCGCCTCGCGACCGCCAACTGGCTCGAGGAAGAGGGTATGAAGCTGCGCCGGAGCCTGATGGAGCGGGAGCGGCAGATCAATCAGTACCGGCGCGAAAACGGCCTGTTGCGCGGGCAGCAGGGCCTGATGACGCAGGAAGGCTTGAGCAGCCTCATCACCCAGCTCGGCCAGGCGCGGGCGCGCGTCGCCGAGGCCACCGCCCGCTACAAGGCGGCACAGGCGGCAGGACAGCGTGGCGACGGCCTCGCAAACAACCCCGCCGTGCTGAACTCCAACACCATTCGCGACCAGCGGGCGATGGAGGCGGCGCTGACGAAGGAGGTCGGTTCGCTGACGAGCCAGTATGGCGACCACCATCCCAAGGTCATCGCGGCCCGCACCGAGCTGCGGTCGGTCCAGATCAGCCTAGGCGCCGAGATCGATCGCGTCATCAAGGGACTCGCCGCCGATGCGGCCAACGCGGCCGAGGACGAAAAGGCGCTGGAAGCAGCGCTCGAGCGGTCGAAGGGCGAAGCGGCCACGGCGTCGGACGCCGACTCGGCTGTGCAGAGCCAGGTCCGCGACGCCGACATCGACCGTCAGCTCTACTTCGTGCTCGCCAGCCGTTCGAAGGAGCTCGAGACCGAGACGCGGGCGCAAAGCCCGAACGCCCGCCTTGTCACCCAGGCCGACGTGCCGATGCGCCCGTCCTTCCCGCAGACGGTCCCGTTCCTCGGCGCGGCCGGCCTGCTCGGCGGCATCTGCGGCCTCGTCGTCGCGTTCATGCGCGATTACTCCGACAAGACCCTGCGCGACATTGATGACTTCGTCGACGACTTTCAGATTCCGGTGCTGGCGCGGATCCCGGAGGAGCGCGGGCTGACCCGGCGGTCGAAGTTCCTGGAGACCATCACCGACGACCGCACCGGCTTCCGCGAGGCGATCCGTGCGCTCCACGCACGGGTGCAGCTCAAGGGCGACATCAAGACCCTGCTCGTCACCTCGTCGGCGCCCAAGGAGGGCAAGACCTCGGTGTCGGTGGCCCTTGCGCATTTTGCCGCGACCGCCGGGCATCGCGTACTGCTCATCGAGGCCGACCTGCGCATGCCGGTGTTCGACAAGATCATGCCGCTGCACGGCGACGGCCTGGAGAGCTTCCTGCGTGACGGCCCGCTCTCTGAGTCCATCGTTAAGGTTCCCGATAGCCGGGTTCCGGGCTTCCACGTGCTTGCGGCGGGCCGCTACGCCCAGGACTCCACGGAACTGCTCAGCAGCGCGCGTATGATGACGCTGTTGCGCCATGCGCGCGACAAATACGACTTCGTCGTCATCGACACGCCGCCGGCCAACTACCTGATGGATGCCTGCGTCTTGGCGCGCCATTCGGACGGGGTGCTGCTGGTGGCCCGCTGGGGCCAGTCGCAGCCCGAGGACATGCGGCATGCGGTCCGCGCCATCCAGGCGGCCGGCGGCAACATTATTGGCACCGCAGTCGGCATGGTCGAGCACAAGCCCTACTCAAACTACGGCAACCCGCGCCTAGCGGCGCGCAAGGCGGCCTGACCTTGGCTACATCATCGGTCGCACTGCCCGCGCTTGCGTCCGACCGGCGCATCGACGCGGCGACGCTGACGATCGTCGCCGCGACTCTGTTCAACATGGGCCTGTGTTTCCTGTTCACCCTGGGCCTGCCGGTCGGCTCGGCGGCGATGGTCGCCGGCTGCGAGGTCGCTATCTCGGCGCTCGCCATCGTGTTGGCCCGCGAGGCGGTCAGCGAGAAGGAGCTCGTTTTCGTTGTCCTGCTGGTCGGCTACCTGCTGGCGCTCTCGCTGCTCCGGCAGGGCAGCGGTCCCAAGATCGTACGCGACCTGATGCTGCCGTTCGCTTACTATTTCCTCGGCCGATCGCAGGGCACGCCGGAGCGGGTCGATCGGCTGGTGCGGCTGCTCCTGCTCATCGTGTTCGCCGTCGGCGTGCTCGAATGCTGGGATGTGACGCTCTACACCAAGCTGTTCGACGTCAGCGGCTACTTTCTTGCCAAGGGCATGATCGACGCCGCCGAGACGGACAACAGCGTCACCGGGACCGGGCTCGGGCTCTACATCAGCGGCATGCGCCTGGACGGGCGCAACTTCCTGCCGTTCCTCCAGCCAATCCTCGGGCTGCATCGGGCCTCGTCGGTATTCCTCGAACCGATCGAGTTGTCCAACTTCGCGGTCATCGCCTATGCCTGGCTGTTGTGCCGCTATCGCGCCTGCCCGGCGCTGAATTCGATGTGCTACATGGCCATCGCCTTCGCCCTGATCGCGATGTGCGACTCCCGGTTCGCGTCGATGGTGTGCGTGCTGATCACCATCGCCCACCTGAGCGGCGTCTCGCGCCGAGCGTATTTCGCCGCCGCCCTGCCTCTCGTGATGTGCGGCCTGACCTTGCTGCGCGCCTGCCTGTGGCGCCCGGTGGTAGTGGGCGACGACCTGATGGGACGGCTCTATTTGTCGGGCTCGATACTCGCCTCGTTCTCGGCGGCCGAGTGGTTCGGATTGAAGGAATCGTTGGGCCAGATCGGCGACGCAGGTTACGCCTATGTAATAACGTATGCCGGGATCCTCGCGCCGGTGGCGCTCTGGGCCGGGTTCCTTAGCGCACCGGCGACGACCGGGCTCGCCCGGTCCGTCCGCGGCGCCATCGCCATCTACGCCACGGTCCTGCTGACGGTCAGCTACGGCCTGTTTTCAATCAAGACCGCGGCCCTGCTCTGGTTCATCTACGGAACCGCCGCAGGCGCCCCACTAGAGGACGCCGATGTGTAAAGTCGTTCTGCTCAGCACGCGCTACGATATTGGCGGCGCGTCATTGCTCGCGACCGGCTTGGCCGCGAAACTGCGCGACCGCGGCCATGACGCCGAGCATTGGTGCCTTTATTTCCATTCCGAACGGCACGTGCCGCCCGAGAGCTGGGTTCGCATCCTGCTGCCGCAGCCGCCGCAGGGCTTGCGCGACCTGATCAAGATGACGAACAGCTTGCGCGTCGCGATGCGGCGCTTCCGCCCGGACGCGTTTTTCGGCGTTCAGCCGCTCGCCAACGTGCTCGGCGCCGTCACCGCGGCCATCGCCTCGTGTCCGCGCCGCTACGGTGGGCAGCATAATCCCGCCGACAGTCAGCGACGTGCCCTGCGCACCTTGGAGAAGCTCGTCGGCACGTTTGTCTATACCGGCAACATCGCCGTGTCCGAGGCGGTCCGGGACACCTACCTCGACTACCCGGGAGCCTATCGCGACAAGCTCAAGGTCATCCATAACGGCATCCCGCCGCGCGGCGCGAAGGTCGGCAAGGCCGAGGCGCGCAGCCGGTTCGATCTCCCGCCCGGCTGCTTCCTGGTCGGCACCATCGGGCAGCATGACACGGACCAGAAGCACCACGAGTTCCTGATCGACTTGTTGCCGCGCCTGCCCGGCGTGCACCTGGTCATTGCCGGCGACGGCCGCCTGCACGCGCAGTTGCTGGACCGGAGCGCCGCCTTGGGTGTGGCTGACCGCGCGCATCTGCTCGGCAGCATCCCGAAGGCCGCGGTGGAGCAGCTCTTCGATGGCCTCGACGTGTTCCTGCTGCCGTCGCGGTTCGAAGGCTTCAGCCTGGCCCTGCTGGAGGCGATGCAATCCGGCCTACCGATCATTGGCAACGACATTCCAATGATCCGCGAGGCGCTAAGCGATGCCGGCGAGCACTACGGGTTCCTCGTGCCGACCGCTCGCCCGGAGCAATGGAGCGAGACGATCCTGGCGTTGATGAACGATCCGGACAGCCAGGAGCTCTGGTCCAAGCGCGCGGCCGCGGGAGCGCAGCGGTTCTCGGTCGACGCCATGGTCGGCGCCTACGAGCACGCTTGCATTTGAAACCGGAGGCAGCCCCCATGCGACTGGACGCGGCAAGAAGCGCCGGATGGACCCTGATCGAGGCAGGAGCGGCGCAGACGCTGCTGCTGGTGACGTTCCTGATCCTGGCGCGGCTGCTGACGCCCGCGGACTACGGTCTGATGGCGTTCGCGACGACGTTCCTGAGCGTGCCGCAGTTCATCCTGAGCAACGGTCTCATCCCGGTCATCATCAACAAGGAGAACCTTAGCGATGACGACCTGTCGACGGCGTTCTGGACCAGCCTTGGCCTGGGCGGTGCGCTGATGCTGGTGGTGCTGGTCTGCGCCGGCCCGCTGGCGACGGTGCTGGGCAACCCGTCGCTGGCGCCGGTGCTGCGCTGGTCATCGATCCAGTTCTTGTTCATGGCGCTCGGCAACGTGCCGAGCGCGCTCTACCAGCGGCGCCTGCAATTCCGCGTCTTCGCGCTGCGTTCGGTGGTGTCGTTCATCGGTGGCGGCGGGGTCGGCATCGCTTTGGCCTTGCAGGGCCAGGGTGTATGGTCCTTGGTCGCCAACCTGCTGGTGCAAAGCATGATCGCGGGCACGATGCTGTGGGCCGGGCTCGGCTGGGTTCCCCGCCTCCGGTTCAGCATGGCGTCGTTCGCCGAGATGCAGCAGAACATCCGGCATACCGTCGCCGGCAACATCCTCGCCTCGGTCACGACGCGCATCGACATGCTGATCATCGGCGCGTTCAGTGCCGAGCTGCTCGGCTACTACTACTTCGTGCAGCGCCTGCTCCTGACCATCTCCGTCGGCACCTACGTGCCGATCGGCAATGTGGCCTTGCCGGTGCTGAGCCGGTTGCGCGACGATGACGCCCGGCTCAGCGATTCTTTCTCGTTCATGCTCTGGGCCGCCCAGGTGCTGTGGATGCCGATCGTCGCCGGTCTCGGCGCGATAGCGCCGGTGATGGTGCCGGCCGTGTTCGGCGCGGCATGGGTGCCGTCGATCCCGCTGATGCAGATCCTCTCGCTGACCGCATTCACCACCTGTCTGTATCAATTCACCTATCCCGTGCTCCTGACCAAGGATCGCGCGGCGCTCTATCCTCGGCTGACGGTGGCGCAACTGATCATCACCGCCGTCCCGCTGCTGGTGGCGACGCGGTTCGGGCTGCTGGCCACCGGTTGGGCCTACGTGGCCGCCTCCGTGCTAACGGCCTTCGTCCACATCGCGGTGTTGCGCTCCGTGCTACGCGCGTCGGCGCACGATCTCCTGCGGCGATCGGCGTCCGTTTGCCTGGCGACCCTCGTTATGGGGCTCAGTGTGTTGTTGCTGGGCGGTGCACTGGGCGGTGTATCGCCGTGGCTCGCAATGGCTGTCGAGGTTGGCGGTGGCGCCGTCGTCTTCGTGGGCGCCTTATTTGTCGTGTCCCTCTCCGACGTCCTCCGTCTGACGGCAACGGTGCTGCAACTGGCGCCGTCGCGCCTCGTGGCACGGGTGCCGCGCTGGGTTGTTGCGATGGCGGGGGTGCGAGCCATCGGCTGAAGCCGTCGCATTGCGGTGTCAGCGGGTGCGGCGGGAACAACGCGAGGCGGATTGGAGCTGCACAATCCCGAGGGCACGAGAAATAAGCCCCCGCAGCCAGGTTTTGTTTTTGCGGCGCGATCGATGATACTTGGGCTATCTAAGAAGGTATCGGATGGACATTTTGCTTGTTGGCGGAACGATGTCCCATCGTGGCGGCCTGGAGTCGTTCTGCGAACGCGCCCGAGATGCCCTGACCGGCATCGGCGGCCATCGGGTCGATTGGGTGCAGTCCAACACCTCTTATCTCCGGATGGCATCGCTCGGCCAGTTAGCGGGCTGCATCTGGATGCTGTTCCGGCGTCGCAAGCAGAAGTGGAGTTGCCTATGGCTGCAATATGCCAATTTGCCGGATCTGCTGCTGCTGACGGTGAGCCGCCTCCTCGGTTATCGCTTGCTGGTGACCCCGCATTTGGGCTCGCAAGGATTTACCCAGTCGAACGCGCTGATGCGCCGCCTCAGCGCCAATCTGCTGGAGCTTGCGCACGGGATTGCGCTGATCTCAACCAGCCAGCTGGAGGAGCTCGCGCTGCCTCCGACCATTCCACGATATCACATCAAAACTTTTCTTCCACGCTGTTTTCCGGTCGAGTCGAGGCCGGTCGGCCATCAGGGTGGAGGCCTCGCGCTCGCCCACGCTGGACGTCTGTCAGACGCCAAAGGAACATTTCTGTTCCTTGAGATCTGCTCGATTCTTAAGCGCAGAGGGGTCGCGTTCAGCGCCCAGCTCATCGGTTTTTGCGACGAGGCCACCCGGCGTAGGATCGATGCATTCATCCAGGAGAATGAGCTTGCCCAGAGCGTCGAAGTCATGGCGCATCTTTGTGAGGACCAGTTGCTTGTGGCATTGTCGTTGACCGACGTGCTAATCCACCTATCCGACACCGACTCCTTTCCGCTCATTGTGCTTGAGGCGGTGGGCTGCGGCGTGTTCCCGATCTGCAAGGACCTGCCAGGCGCGCGTTTCATCACTCAAACCTACTGTGGCAACATTGTCGCTGGGCCGAATGCCGTCTCAAGCGTCATCGACGTTCTGACCAGCACCTCTCCTGCCGTGTTGCGGCACACTGCCGCGCGCGCCCGTCAGCGCCTGCTTGCTGATTATGCCTGGAGCCAAGCCGTCGCAGCGTTGGAGACGGCCATTATGACGCGTTCCGAGAAGGGCCGGGAGTCTAGGACGATCAACCTTTCGAAGCAGAAGTATGATCCAGGCCAATGACCAAGGTCATAGACAAGTATTCATCAATGGAGCGCGCCCGACGCATTCTCTGTTACGAAGCCTGGAACATTGGAGTCATCGATCAGTCCGCCGCCGACATCGTTGAACGGGGTATCGTGACGCCTGTCCGCTGGCTTCCTCAACTACCGGCAGGGGTCGCGCTGGCGGACCCAGCTGTTCGCCAGCGAGTCGATGGCAGCCGAACATTGTATGCCGAGCATATAAACTACCGTGCTCCTGTTGGGTCGATTTGGTCAGCAGAACTTGGCGCGGGCGTCGATCCGGTCGAAGCGAGCTTTCGGCCGTTGCTGACGCACGATTACCATATGTCGTATCCCTTTCCCATCGAAGACGAACAGGGCCGCAGCCTGCTGACAGCCGAAACATGGCAAGCCAATGCAGCGCTGCTTTGGCTTGAGGATCGCGGGCTCCAGTCGGCAGGCACGCTGATGGGCGGCCGCCCCGTGCTGGATCCAACGTTGTGGCGAGGGCCTGACCGCTGGTGGCTGTTTTGCACCTTCCGCGACGACGCCCCCAATGAGCGGCTGCATCTCTTCCACGCGCCGAGGCTCGGCGGGCCTTGGACACCCCACGCACGCAATCCCGTGAAAACAGGTCGCAGCGGGAGCCGTCCCGCTGGCCCGATCTTCCGTGCTGGCAGCAGGCTTGTGCGTCCAGCACAAGATTGCTCCCGCACCTACGGCGGTGCGGTTGTTCTCTACGCGATTACGCGCTTGAACGAGCATGAGTATGAGGAGGAAAAGTTGCGCCAGCTTGCCGCACCGCAGGGCGAC
This sequence comes from uncultured Acetobacteraceae bacterium, assembly GCA_964247805.1. GTDB lineage: Bacteria > Pseudomonadota > Alphaproteobacteria > Acetobacterales > Acetobacteraceae > LMUY01. The sequence continues at coordinate 34,017 of CAXTWC010000006.1, forward strand.
TACCCGCATGGCCTCCACACGTTTTGCCCAGGAGGGGAAGTCACTCTCATCGACGGCAAGCGCTGGAGGACCAACCCAGCTGTGCTTCTCCATAAGGTGCTGCGGAAAGTCACCCGGCAGTAGTGCCAACGGCCGCGGGTTCTGACTTGTTAGGGTTTCCCGAGCGCCTGGCGCCGTAGTTCGTGTCAGGCGACAAGGTAAACCGGTCTTTACTGTGAACAAGCACCCAACTGGGACCCCGCTGGTTGGGGTCTACCAAATTGATTTGAAAAGGAAAGGTGCTGACCGCCTTCACCGATGGCGGCTCTGGCCTCCGGCGCATTCTCGCCGACGCCGGTGTCACCACGCTGCCGATGCTCGACTGGTTCCACACCACCATACGGCCTCAGCCCTTGAAGCAGATCGCCACGGGCCTGCCAGCGGATGATCCGGCTCGGGGAGCGGCGAGAGTGGTGATCGTCGAGGAGGTTGAACGCCTGCACTGGCGCATTTGGAATGGCAAAGCCACGGATGCCCAAAACAGCATCGATCGCATCCGCGCAGTCATGTGGGCTTGCTGGCAGACGAGCTTGCGGCTCACCCCGTGCCGGGCCGGCAGATCGCTGACCCTCTCCGATTGCGCCAACGCCTGAATGACCAGATCTTTACAGTCACTCCGGGCAGCTTTGCTACTGCGCCAGCACATCGATCCGTAAGCGCACCGCACCTGAAAACGTCAGGGTGCCATCATCCGTCCTGGAAGCGTCAATCCGGCTTCACCAAGCTCCACGTGTAACCTGGCTTTGGATCACGCTCTCGGCTCCATCTCACAAGCCGGCCAACTCCCAAGTTGACGGTGCCCGTCCAAATGAGGCGATAGGCTGGCAAAGCGCGAACGGATCAGGTCAATGTCGATTGTTCCGCCAGGTTACATCACCCAAACACAGACGGGAATCCTGCATGAAAACCAAATTCCGTTATACTTAGACTGACCCTAAACTGCGACATAAGGGCGTTGCGCTGAAATCCTTTTGGCCGCAGGCTGCGCGATGTTCCTGCTTTAAGCCGGATGGAACGCAACTGCGCCAGCAACGACCCACTAACCGATGTCCCGTTTGAGAACTCGATACGCCGGCCCAAAGGCGACAGACGCGACGGCGCTGGCTGCCGGTTCAGCCTGGTTGCCCGGGAACCGGGACGGAGCGGCCTTTTGCCGCCCCGTCAGTACCAGCATTTTCGTGCAAAGACTTTGCTGCATAAGCGGCAATCGCGCCGGAGGGCAGGGCCATCAGGTGTCTCGTACGGCACTCAACTCCTCGCATGTTGGCACGACGTTGCAATTCGGTGTCAATTGAATGTTGGGTGCCCCCATGTTAGCTGCCATGCAATGCACCTAGCAGCGTTGATGTTCGTGACCGACTTCGGCGACCAGGCCGTGGTCTTGCCCGTGACTGCCATTGTGTTCTTGATCCTGCTGGCGCAACGACGCTGGCGTGTCGCCGGTGCCTGGCTGCTGGCGATACCCGGGGTGCTCGGAACCTTGCTGGTGCTCAAAATCGCCTGCTTCGCCTGCGGTTGGCTGCTTCCGACGCTCGACCTGGGCCAGCTCGCGCTGCGCAGCCCCAGCGGACATGTGGCGTCCGCCGCCGTGGTCAGCAGCGGCGTTGTCGCCCTGCAAGCCGGACGCCTGCGGATCGGGCCGATGCCCGCGGCGTTGGCCGCAGCACTGGCTGTTGCCGCAGTCATCGGCGCGACCCGGTTGCTGCTCGGCGCTCATTCCATGTCCGAAGTGGTCGTGGCAGCGATCATCGGCGGAGCAGGAGCGGTGGCGTTCGCCCGGCTGAGCGGCCGGCACCTGCAAGAGAAATCCGGCCTGCCCATCGCGGCGGCTGCCGCCATCGTACTTGTCATCTTCCATGGTAGCCACCTGCCAGCCGAGGCCGTCATCCAAAGCGCGGCCGCCGCAACGCTGAGGCAGTGGGTTCCTACCTGCCCGAGCTTGGTACATGGATCAGGGATGTGGGCGCACTAACCCTGCCCGCATCTGAGGTTCAGGCGACGCGAACGTAGCTTGGGCATCCCAACTCGAGTATGCGGTTGAGCGCGTGGACGGCGACCGACACCTTGGTCGCCCGGCACTCGTCCGTATGCACACGCAACTCGTCGCCGATCACCTGCTTGCACCGGCCTTGGTGGATAAATCGCAGTCTGCTGGCTTTTAAACAAAAAACGGCGAATTCTAGACTACGCCAAGGAGTCCTTATGCATCCTCCTGGAACCTCCAGCGCCATGGCCGACGTGGCTAACCCGCCCCGTCTCATCCAGCCCCAGTCACCCTCGCTTTGTCGCGGCGATGTGGCGGGCGCAGCGGAGGGCGAGTGCCGTCACCGTGCTGGTCGGGTTGACCACGCCGCCGGTGACGAAACTGCTGCCATCGCAGATGTAGAGGTTCGGCACCTCCCAGCTTTGATGCCACTCGTCAACCACGCTCGTCGCCGGGTCGGACCCCATGCGACAGGTGCCGAGCATGTGCCAGGCCGGCGTGCGATACACGCCGTCCTCGTAGTAGTCCGTCACCGCCACGTCGAACGCGTTCACGCTGCGGCCCAGGTCACGCAGCCGTTCCATGCCGTAGTGCATCATGCGCAGGTCGTTTTCATGCGGTTGGTAATGCAGCTTGGCCGCGGGCAGCCCGTCGCTGTCGGTCTCGTTGCGGGACAGGGTGATGCGGTTCTCCGCCTGCGGCAGGTCATCGCCAATGGCATAGGCGCCGAAGCTATGGCCGAAATGGCGGGCGAACCAGGTGTGGTGGGCGGCGCCCCAGGGGGCGGATTTGTGACCAAACGTGCCGATCGCCGCGGCCGCGGCCGGGCCGGTGCGGGCGACGTTGAAGTTGAAGCCGTTGACGAACCCGCGCGAAACGTCGGTCTCGGCGAACTCGCTGCTGATTACTGCGCCGGAGTTGCCCATATACGAATGGATCGGCTCGTCGACCCAGATCTCGGCCGCGACCAGCGTGTGGTGCAGCAGATAGCGCCCGACGACGTCGTTCGCGTTGGCCAGGCCATTGGGATGGCGGGCGCTCTCGGACATCAGCAACAGCCGCGGCGAGCCGACGCCGTTGCCGGCGAGGATGACGACGTCGGCGGTCTGCTCGACCCGGGTGCCGGTGCTGCGCTCGATGTAGACGGCGCCGGTGGCGCGGCCATCGCGATCGGTCTCGATCCGCTCGACGCGCGCGCCGGGCCGCAGCTCCACGCCGGCGGCCAGGGCTTGCGGCCAGAGCGAAAGCGACATCTTGGCCATCGAGCCGCGCGGGCAGCCGGACGCACAGTTGCCGCAGCCGTTGCAAGCGGCGCGGCCATCGTAGTTCTCGGAGATGATGCCGGCCGGCATCGGCCACCAATGCCAGCCGAGCTGCTCGAACCCGGCGGCGATGGTGCGGCCGCTTGCGCGCATCGGCAGCGGCCGGCACGGGTAGGGCGCGCGGGGCGGCATGCCGGGGTCGCCGGTGAGGCCGGACACGCCGACCAGCCGGTCCGCCTCGTCGTAGAACGGGGCAAGGTCCTCGTAGCTGATCGGCCAATCCGGGGCCAACCCATGCTCCACGCCCTTGCGGAAGTCGGACGGGCGGAACCGCGGCCACAGCGCGGCGAAGACGTTGGTGGAACCGCCGATGCCGTTCCACATCAGGGCATGGGACTGGCCGCCTTCGACGGGATAGTCGTCCGGGCTTTTGCGGACTGCTGGCTCGGGGTTCCAGTCGTTCTGCCGGCGATAGACGAAATCGGCGCCGAAATGCGGGTGCCGGGCGGGCTCGGTCCAGCCACCCTGGTCGAGGCAGACGACGCGGCAGCCGGCCTTGGCCAGCACGAGGCTGTTGATGACGCCGCTGGCGCCGGCGCCGATCACGAGTACATCGGCATGGTCGGGACGGCTCATCGGACGCTCTCCAGGTCGAGGCCACCGAGGTTGACGCGGGAAACCTCCTCGGTCCGCCGCCAGCGGCCGTGCGGGCGCTGCGGCTGGTCGCGGCTGGGCTCGAACGGCTCGTCGGGATAGCCCTCGGGCAACGGGCGGTCGTTGTAGCGGAACCCCATGGCGCGGATGGCGGCGATCACCGCCGGCTGCTCGTAGTAAGTGAGATAGCTGTATTTGCGGAACTCGGCGAACAGCTTCGGGTCCACCGTCTCCAAGCGCGCTGCCGCCTCGGTCCACGCCTCCTCCGTGCTGGGGGCGGGCCGGCCCCGGGTCAGCGCGGCCAGCATCTGCGCAGGCAATGCCGGCTCGGCTCGGCGGAGGCGCTCGGCCAGCAGGCCGGCCATGCCGGTGTCGTGCGCTGAAGGGAAGCCGGCGCCGCCGGGCAGCAAGGTCGCCATCAGGCCGGCGATCGCCTCGTCTTCGTCCATCATATGCCCTCTCTCACAGTCGCGCTTCGCTTTCCGGGTCGAACAGGCAGGCGCGGCCCGGGGCGAACGACAGGCCGATCACCTCGCCGATGGCGGGCGCCTGGTCGGGATCGACGGTCGCCTTGATCGTCCAGCCGTCGATATCGACATCGACATAGGCGAACGGGCCGACCGGCTCGACCAGGAATACCCGGCCGCGCAACCCGGTCTCCGCCGGCGCCACAATGCCGAGGTCACTCGGCCGCAAGCCCAGCAGCGCCCGGCGCTCGCCATCCCAGCGGGTGCGCGCCGCACCGTGCGGCAGCAGCAGCGTACGGTCGCCTACCTGGGCGGCAACCCCGTCCGGGGTGAGGCGGACCACCGCATCCAGCATGTTCATCGCCGGCGAGCCGATGAATGACGCCACGAACAAGTTGGCCGGGTCGCGATAGACCGCCATCGGCGCGCCAAGTTGCTGCAGCACGCCGTGGCGCATCACCGCAATCCGGTCGGACAGCACCATCGCCTCTTCCTGGTCGTGGGTGACGAAGATGGAGGTGACGCGAAGCTCACGCTGCAGGCGGCGGATCTCGGTGCGGGTTTTCACCCGCAGGGCGGCATCCAGGTTGGACAGCGGCTCGTCCATCAGGAACACGGCCGGATTGCGCACCACCGCGCGGCCCACCGCCACGCGTTGGCGCTGGCCGCCAGAAAGCTCGGCCGGGCGGCGGTCGAGCAGCGGGCCAAGGTCTAGCACCGTCGCTGCGCTCTTGACTTGCCGGTCGATGTCGGCGCGGCCCATGCGCTGCTGCGACAGGCCGAATGCCATGTTCTCGCGCACCGTCATGTGCGGGTAGAGGGCGTAGTCCTGGAACACCATGGCGATGTCGCGCTCGTGCGGTTCGAGCCGGGTCACGTCGCGCCCGCCGAACACGATGCGGCCGCCGCTCAGCCGCTCCAGCCCGGCGATGCAGGACAGCGCCGTGCTCTTGCCGCAGCCGGACGGGCCGAGCAGGGTCAGGAACTCGCCGTCCTCAATGTGGATGTCGAGCGGGTACAGAGCCGCAACCGGCCCGTAAGCCTTGCTCATCTGCTCAAGCGAGACACTGGCCATGCGTCAGCCCTTCACCGCGCCGGAGAGCATCCCAGTGACAAGCGCTCGTTGGAATACCAGGGCCACAACCACCGGTGGCACGATCGCGAGCACGCTGGCGGCAAACAACGGGCCGTAGTCGTAGAACTGCATCTGCGCCAGGAAGCCGGCGATGGTGACGGGGATGGTCTGCGACGCCTGCGTGCTGGTCAAGATCAACGAGATGACGAACTCGTTCCAGGAAACCAGGAAACAGAAGATCGCCGTCGCCACCAAGCCGGGCCGTGCGATCGGCAGCACGATGCGCCAGATGGCGCCGAGCCGGGTGCAGCCGTCAACACGCGCGGCCTGCTCCAGTGTCGGCGGCAGGCCTTCGAAGTAGCCCTTCATGATCCAGGTCGAGAGCGGCAGGATCAGGCTGCAATAGGCGATCACGAGCCCAGTGCGGGTGTCGAGCAGGCCGGCCGAGCGAAAGATGATGAAGAATGGCAGGATCAGTACGAGGCTCGGCGTCATCCGGGTCAGCATCAGCGCCCAGAGTGCGCCGCGCAAGCCACGGTTCCGCCCGGCGATGGTGAAGCCGTAACCGGCCAGCGCACCGAGGGCCACGTTGATCGCGGTGCTGAACACGGCCACGACGATGCTGTTCCAGATGCCGAACGGCACCCGCCGGGCCACGACGCTGGCGGCTCCGCTGGCCTCGGGGGCGATGACTGCCCGGTAGTTGTCGAGCGTGAGGTGGTGCGGCAGCAGTTGCGGCGGGCTGCGCACCAGTTCGGACGAGGGCGAGACGCTCATCAGCACCAGCCAGGCGAACGGGGCGATCGACCAGACTAGGATGACGAGTGCTGCGATGCGGGTCAGCCAGGCGGCGACGCGCTCGCGATGCGGCAACGCACGGCGCAACGGCGGGCGCGGGACCGCCGGCGCTTCGGCGAAGACGGGGGTGCGGACGCGGACGAGGTCGGCCAGCCTCGCGGTGGACCCGGCTCCGGTACGGCCGCCGGCGGGGGCGAGCAGCAGCACGAAATACACCACCGCGAGCAGCAGGCACACGATCGACAGCAGGTAGAGCAACGCGGCGCCCTGGCCGAAGCGGAAGTACTGGAACGCCTGGACGTAGCCGAGCCAGGAGAACACGGTCGTGGCGCTGCCTGGGCCGCCCTTGGTGATGGTCCAGAACAGGTCGAACGCCAT
>CAXTWC010000006.1:40773-50472 GCA_964247805.1 uncultured Acetobacteraceae bacterium
GCGACCGGCGACATCGCCCAGGGGATCAGCACCAGGCCACGCAGCACGCCGCGGCCGGCGAACCGGGCATTGAGCACGAGCGCCATGCCGAGCCCGATCGCGAGGCCGGCCAACACCGTCACCGTGGTGAAGACCGCGGTGCGGGCGAAGGCGGCCAAGAAGGCCGGGTCGGAGAATGCGCTGGCGTAATTGGCGAGACCCATGAACACCCAGCGATGGGTAAGCACGTTGATCTCGTGGAAGCTGAGCAGCAGCGAGTAGCCCAGCGGCACGCCGATGACGAGGAACACCGCGAGCATGGTCGGCGCGGTGAGCAAGGCCGGCACCCAGGCCGCCGGAACGTGCCAGCGGCGGGGTTTGGCATCCGGCCTTACCAGCGCCGCGGAGAAGCCCGACATCGGCCGCGCCTCAGCCGGGATACCGTGCTTTGGCAATGCCGACTTGCTTGCGCAAATCGTCGACCAGCGCGTCGGTGGCCTGGTCGCCGCGGATGTAGTCCTGCACCGCACCCATCATGTACCAGTCCCAATCCGAGAACCACAGCGTCTTCGACACGTCGCGCGGCGTCGAGATCTCAAGCTGATGGCGCGAGAGATCGACGTCCTTCCATTGCTTGTAGGAGTTGATGATCTCCGGGTCTTCCAGCATTTCCTTGTACGGCGTGCCGAGACCGAACTCGAGCGCCCAGCGCTTGATGACGTGATACTGGCCATCGCTCGCTTTGCCGCCGAAGAACCGCATCAGGTTCCAGGCGCGCGTAGGGTCGACCGGCTTGCCGCCCAGGAGGTAGAGCGACACCCATGAGAACGTCGAGTGCGTGGCGCCTGGCATCAGCGCGGTGCGCACCTTGCCGGCGCATTGCGACAGCTTCGGGTCGTTCAGCACCTTCTGGTCGTAGTCGTGCAGCGGCATGAAGCTGTGCTGCCCGGTGGCGAAGCTAGGCACGCCTTCCTGCGGCAGGGTGAAGATATCCGGCTGCACCAAGCCTTCCTTGTAGAGGGTGCGATGCATCTCGAGCACGCGCTTGAACTTGTCGTCGAACACCGGCTCGAACTTGTCGTCGAACACGTGGGCGCCTTCGGAATACCAGACCGCGAAGATGCTCCAGGACAGGCTGGCCCAGTTGTGCTGCCAGGCGCTGACGTAGGGGAACTCGGCAATCTTGTCGCGCTTGAGCTTGCGGCACTGATCAAGCATTTCGTCCCACGTGGTGGGGGCATCGAGCTTGGCCTGACTCAGGTGCGCATCATTGACGACGAACGCGATGTGCCCAGCATAGTAAGGCAAGCCGCCGAGCTTGCCGTTTGGCAATGAAAGGTTGCGCACGCCGACCGGCAGCAGGCTTGCCTTGATGGCGGCCACGTCGGGCATCGATTCGACATCTTGGGCCCATCCGCCAGCAACCCAGCGCGCAAGCGTCGCCTCCTCGCTGTAGAGCATGTCGAAATCCTTGCCGGCGATCAGCATCGTCTCCAGCAACGCCTGGTATTCGCCGGCGACGAGCTGGTATTCGACGTTCTCGTCATACAGCTTCGAGAAGGTGGCGACGTTCTCGGCGGCGATGTCGGGGTGGTACTGCCAGCCGACGAAATGCAGCGGCGTCGCCGGCTTGGCTTGCGCGGGCGAGCGCAGCGCCGGCAACACGGCGCCGGCCGCCGCCGTGCCCCCCAACCGGAGCAGGGAGCGGCGCCGGAGCAGATAGGCTTCAAGGGCTTTCGTCTTCGATCCGTCATCGGACATGGTAACAGACTCCCATGAGTGAATGCCGCGCGGTCGTTTCCCCGGTCCCAACGGCCGCCTCCTTCGAGGGAAGCATGCCGCTACTCCGTCGCAGCGCTTAGCGTTGACGGTTGCTCATCGTCTCCGGCCTGGTCACGGCCGTCGTTGCGGACGGCTTTGTGCCAAATCCCACCAGCCGCCGCCAACCATCAGGCCGGCGGCTACACGCTCGCGCCCGGCGACGAACTCTCCGAGCACGTCCTCGTGGCGGAATGCTGGCGTCGGCGACCTCGACCGTATCGCGCGCGTCCATCAAGTGGATGTCGTGGCTTTCGCCGGGCATGACGCGGTTGGAGAACGCGTAGGTGCCCTTATACGAGGCATGCAGATAGGCCAGGATGCGGACGGCGTTCGGCTCAATGACGTGCTTGCGGAACCCGGCGAAATCGCCGGAACCAACTGACCCGGTATCGACGCAGGTCTTAACCGCGCTGGAGCGGGCATAAGCGTCTGCATCGACACTGAGCGACGTTCCATCCCAGTAGACATGGGTTTGCAGGTCGATGAGCCCCGGGATGATGATCTTGTCCGACACGTTGCGGACCTCGGTGCCGCCGCGGTGCAGATCCGTCTCGACGGCGACCACTTTGTCCGCGAGACGCACATCCATCACGCCATCAAGGTCTTGCAAGGGATCGATGACCCGGCCGCCTTGCAACATTAGCGCTCGGCTCAAATCAGAACGCTCCGAAGCCGCATCGCGCCTGAGACAAACTGAGTCATTCGTGACCGTCGATCATTCGTGCCGGCTCCGCAACTGTGATCCCTGCCGTCAATGAGTGACGCTACTGAACGCATAAGCTGCCCGCAACCCAAACTTTGCTTTCTCGATCAAATTGCCACCGGTCATGCGCTACCGCCCGGCAGGTTCAGTCGCACAGCGGGCCGCTGTCGTCCTCGTCGCGGAAGCTGACGAACTGCTGTTTGATCCGCCTGAGCGTCTGCTGGGTAGCGCGGCCGTTTCGTTGCGCGATCAGGTAGGCGAGCGCATCGATGACGACGAGGCTGCTGTAGCGCAGCAAGGTCGGGCCGAACACCTCGTTGCCGTCGCCGACCGCGGTGGTCAACGCGAGATCGACCGCCCCGACCAGCGGGCTGCCTTCGGCAGTCAGCGCCATCGTCGCGGCGCCGTACTCCCGCGCGACGCTGGCCGCCTTGACCAACTCGGGATTGCGCCCGGTCAACGAGCAGCAAAGGACCACGTCGTCCTGCTTCACCGTGGCGGCCAGCATCATCTGCATCAGGTGATCGGGACAGGGAACGACCGTCACGCCGAGGCGGAACAGCCGGTTCTGAACCTCCTCAATCAGCCAGCTCGAAACGCCGCCACTACCGAACGCATAGAGCGTGCGAGCCGAACAGATCATTGCGGACGCACGGTCCAGGCTTTGCGGGTCGAGCGTGTGGGCCGCCATGGCCATCGCGTGCTGGGCGCGGCGGATCACCCGCGCAACGACGTCGGAAGTGTCACTGGGCGCCTCGGGCGGCTCGAAATAGCGCAGCCCCACACGCAACCCACTCATGATGCAGAGCTTGAGTTCGCGCAAGCCGTCGCATCCGGCAACGCGGGCAAACCGGGTGACGGTCGGCGCCGAAACGCCGATCCAGGGGGCTAGCTCCTCGATCGGCTTCTCAATGAACTCCTTTGGGCACGTCAAGATCATCTGGGCGATCGACCGGTGGGCGCGCGAAAGCTGTGGTTCGATGGCGGCGATGCGGCTGAACACGTCGCTCCGCAAGCCGCCACCGGGCTCGGCCGGCCGGCTCGGCAATGAGCCGGCTGCTCGTCTGCGCTCCGGTGCCTTCTGACCCACGACCGCCCTCCCATGCTCGCTGAAAGCTCTTCACTACGACTGACGGCGATGTCTCGCGCTGTAGCGTGTTCTCCCGAGTTATGAAACTTCCTGATCAAATGCGGAGCGTAGCGCAGGGTTGCTTTGGTCCGGATCGCCCTTGAAGGGTACCGTGGTCGTTGATCGTCGTAGATAGCCATGTTGCACGGAGCAGACGTTTGGGCGCAGTTACCCCAGCCCCGCCTAGGTTCAGGCAATGCGGACGGAAATCAGGCGGGGTCACGCCGGGCTGGCGCCAGAGTTCAAGCAGCCGCGGGGCGAGCGCGCAGAGGTCGGCGCGCTTCGCCGCGGTCAGATCGGGTGGCTGGGCGTCGGCAGCGCGGCGCCGAAGGAAGCTGCGGCCCATTAAGGATCGCGCGCCCACCCCACGGTCAAGACCCTGGACCAGCAAGGAGACGACACCATGCACGACGAACCGGTCATGGACGTGGCCCACCTCGCCCACCTGGAGATGCTGACGCCCAAGCCCGAGGACAGCCTGCGTTTCTTTATGGACGTAATGGGCATGACCGAAAGCGGGCGCCAGGGCGATTCCGTTTACCTCCGGGGCTGGGACGACTACGAGCGCTACTCGCTCAAGCTCACCGCGTCCCACACCTCCGGCCTAGGCCACGCCGCCTTCCGCGCCCGCAGTCCGCAGGCGCTGGCACGGCGGGTGTCGGCGCTGCAGGCCTCGGGCCTGGCGGTGGGTTGGCACGAAGGTGAGCTGGGTCACGGCCCGGCGTTCCAGTTCCACGACCCTGACGGGCACTTGCTGGAAATCTACTATGAAACCGAGTGGTACGAGGCGCCACCTGCGCTGCGCCCCGCGCTCAAGAACCAGGCCCAGCGCTTTCCCGCGCGCGGAGTGAACGTGCGCCGGCTCGATCACTTCAACTGCCTGGCCACCGACATCCGCGCCAACCGGGAGTTCTTCGAGCGGACCCTCGGCTTCCGCTTGACCGAGCAGATCGTGCTGGATGACGGCACCGAGGTTGGCATGTGGCTGACGTGCACGAACAAGAGCTACGACTTCGCCTATACGCGCGAGGCCCACGGCGTGCGCGGCCGCTTCCACCACGTCACCTTCGCGCTGGACAGCCGCGAGGACATTCTGCGCGCGGCCGATGTGTTCCTGGAGAACGGCGTCCACATCGAGACCGGGCCGCACAAGCACGCGGTCCAGCAGACCTTCTTCCTTTACGTTTATGAGCCCGGCGGCAACCGGGTGGAGGTGGCCAATGCCGGCGCCCGGCTTGTGCTCGCGCCCGATTGGAAGCCGATCACCTGGACGGAGGCCGAGCGTCGCAAGGGCCAGGCCTGGGGCCTGGGGCCTGAAGACCATCGAAAGCTTCCACACCCACGGCACGCCGCCGCTGCCGGAGGGCCTGGGCGAGGATGCGGCGTCAGTCGCCGGGCAGGACGACCTGGCGGAAGAGGGGATCGTATAGTGAGTGGAACTGCAAGCAACACAATTGTTCCCGGCAAACGCCGCAGCCCGGGGTTGGTCCGCCTGGCGGAGCGCGGCGCGTGACGGCTGGCCTAGTCGTCACCGATCCGCCGCGCGTCGCGCACGAGGTTGCGGAGGCTTATGCGCCCTATGGGGTGGCGACGATCCATGAGGCGCAGAGGCGCACCGGCCTGCTCGCCTCCTACATGCGCCTGATCTATCCCGGCGCGAAGCTGGCCGGCAGCGCCGTCGCCGTGTCGATCCCGCCTGGCGACAACTGGATGCTGCACGTGGCCGTCGAGCAGTGCCGGGCGGGGGACGTGCTGGTGGTCGCCCCCACCTCGCCCAGCAACACCGGCTACTTCGGCGACCTGCTGGCCGCCTCCTTGGTCACCCGCGGCGTGCTGGGCCTGGTGATCGAGGCCGGCATGCACGACGTGGCGACGCTGACGGAGACACGCTTCCCCATCTGGTCCCGCGCAGTGTCGGCCCAGGGCACGGTCAAGGAAACGCTCGGCTCGGTCAACGTGCCCGTGGTCTGCGCCGGCCAGCTCGTCCACCCCGGCGACCTGGTAGTGGCCGATGGCGACGGCGTGGTCGTGGTGCCGCGCCTGGCTGCCGAGGGCTACATTGACACGCTTCCGATCCCCGATGCAGACAAGCGCCGGGTGTTCGAGCTGAACGCGCGGCGGGCTTATCCGCGCCTCGACGCCATCCTGACCCGGCATGGCCGGTGACGGGATGACCGTCCGGACTTCAGCAACGGCGGCGCTTGGTCGCGACATGGACCGGGCAGCCCCGATCTTGAAATAATCCGGTCTTCGATAACGAGAGGAGATTCCCATGAACAAGGTTGCAATCATCGGCTTCGGCGAGGTCGGCAGCATCTTCGCCCGGGATTTGGCGGCCCAGGGTGCGGCGGTTGTCGCCTTCGACGTGGCGGCGGCGGCCCAGGCCCGTGCCGGGGCATCGGGCTTTGCCGCGCCGAATGCCCACGACGCGGTGCGCGCGGTGGACGCCGTGTTCGTTTGCGTGACTGCGGGATCGGCGCTGGAGGCGATGCGGTCCCTTGCCGGCGGCCTCGGCCATGCGCCCTTCGTGATTGACGTGAACAGCGTGTCCCCTGCGGCCAAGCAGGAGGCCGCGCGCATCATCGGAGCCGCAGGCGGCCGCTATGTCGAGGCCGCGGTGATGACCAGCGTGCCGCCGCACGGCTTGCGCTCGCCGATGCTGCTCGGCGGCCCCCATGTCGCGGACTTCGTGCGCGCCGCGGCGCCATTTGGGATGGACCTGACCGACTTCTCACCCGACATCGGCCGGGCTTCGTCGGTGAAGATGTGCCGCAGCGTGATGATCAAGGGGCTGGAGGCGCTGACGACGGAGTGCATGCTGGCCGCGCGGCATTACGGCGTCGAGGCCGACGTGCTCCGTACCCTGGGCGACACCCTGCCGCACCGGGACTGGCCGGGTCTGGCCCGCTACGTCATCAGCCGCGCCCTGATCCACGGCAAGCGCCGGGCCGAGGAGATGCGGGAGGTCGCCCGCACGGTCGGGGATGCCGGGGTGGAGCCGCTGCTGAGCCGCGCCATCGCCGAGCGGCAGGACTGGGCCTGGCAACAGGGCGCCGCGATGGGCGAGGCGCGCAACCTGCCGGACTTGGAACCGCTGCTGGATGCGCTGGCGGCGGCGTCCCGCTTGCCGAAAGCGGCCGAGTAGCCGCAAACCAGGCAAAGAAGCGGGATTATGTAGCTGCTGCCACCGATGAGCTTAGGTTTGTACTCGGCGGCTGACGCTGCCATGAATGATGCCGGTGTCGTTCATGATTTTATGCTTCTGCTTGGAAATGTGGCGGCGGTGCTCGTTCAGCCTGAAAGGCAAGATCGACATCCAGGGATCAGGAAAGGAACAAACCTCCTACATCGCCCCTAGCTGCGGTGCCACCGGCAGCCTTCATGCGACAACACCCAACACGCTACCTCTCAGCTCTTCTTCACGTTCCAGAATTTCGGGATACCATCAAGTACGCCGGTTATGTTCATACGGTAGGAGGTCGGTTGCAGGATCTGGCCCAGTTGGATGTGGGGCGCGCCGTCCAGCACGGCAATTTGCATCTGGCCGCAGAGGGCCTGCTGCGCCGGCAGGTTCGGTGCATCGAACCAGGCGGACCGTGCGGTCTCCAGCGCCGGGATCGTAGGCCAGCCATACCAAGCATCTAACCCGTTGCCGCGGGTCAGGAACGACACCGCGGGGTTCAGGGCATCGGCACCGCCGACCATGGACGGGAACACGCTCCAGCCACCCTTGTCCACACCCTCACGGTTGGCCCGGCGTTGGAACATGGTGCCGGCATCCATGGCCTGAATATCAACGTTCAGGCCGATGCGCGTGAACAGGTCGGCGCCGACCTGGGCCATCGCATTGTTCACCGGATGATCCGTCGGCTGCATGACAACGACACGTTCGCCTTGGTAGCCGGCCGCAGCGATGGCACGCTTGGCTGCCGCTAGATCAGGCTTGGCGGCGAGACGCTCCATGCCAGCGAACGTCGCCATCGGCGTGTCAGGTGTGAACAGGCCGACCTGATCGCGCCACTCCGTCCGGTCGCTGCTGAACGCCTCCATGAACTCCCGCTGGCTGGCGGCGGACAAGGCGGCGCGGCGGATCGCCTCGTTGTCGAACGGCTTTTGCAGCGAGTTGAACCGCAGGATCGGCACCACGCCCGTCTTGTCCCTAACCTCCGTCACCAGGTTATGGTCGCGGCGTAGCAGCGGGATCAAATCGGGCGGCGGCACCTCCCACCAGTCGATCTCGCCGTTCTGCAAGGCGGAGGCCGCCGTGCCAGCCTCGGGCATGGTGATCCACTCGACCCGGTCAACATTGACGATCTTGGGCCCGTTGGTCAGACCCGGGGTTCCCCCGCCGGGCCGGGGCACGTATCTCTCGAACCGCTCATAGACCACGCGTGAGCCGGATACGCGCTCGTTGGCGACGAATCGGAACGGGCCACTGCCGACCATCTCGGTGATTGCCTTGGTGGACGGGGTGTTGGCCAGCCGCTCGGGCATGATGCAGGCCATGCTGGGGGCGATCTTGCCGAGGACGTCCGGCAGCAGGCGATACGGCCGGGTCATGCGGATGGTGACCACCTTGTCGGACGGCGCTGCGATCTCCGCCACTATGGCGAAGAGCGCCCGCCCGGCTGGGTCCGCCGCGCCCCACCGTTTCAAACTGGCGGTGACGTCGCGGGCGAGCACGGGCGTGTCGTCATGGAAGCGCAGCCCGTCGCGCAGCGTGAGCGTCCACAGCTTATGGTCGTCGTCGATCTGGTGGCCGGCGACCATCTCCGGCTGTGCCCGGTAACCGGCGTCCTGCGCATACAGCGTGTCAAACACCAAGTAGCCGTGCGTGCGGGTTTGCGACGCCGTGTTGATCATCGGGTCAAGGATGGCAAGGTCAACGTAAGGCACGAAGCGCAGCACGCTTTTGTCCTGGCCTCGGGCGATGGAGGGGGCCGCGAGTGTCGCGGCGCCCAAGCCCGCGACCTGCAGCAGGCGGCGTCTTTGAATGCTCATGTTTCCTCCGGGTGGTCTTTTTATTTTGCGGCGTGGATGGTGGTCACCCTCGCTTCTTTTTGGCCAGGGCTTTGCGCATGACCGGCGACATGACCACATCGGAGATCGGAAAATCCCAGATCTCCGATTGCTCGGCCCGGCGATGTGCGTCGAACAACCCGATCAACTGGCCAAGATCGTCGATCGTCTCGCCCCGCAGCCCGAACCCCCTCGCCATGCCGGCGAGGTTTCCGCGTCCGAACGTCGCACCATGATCGCTCAGGCCATCCGCGCGCAGCTTGTGGATTTCCGAACCAAAGGCGCCATCGTTCAATACGCAGATGAGGATCTTCAATCCGTGTCGGCGGATCGTCTCTAGCTCTTGGACATGCATCAGGAGCCCGCCATCGCCGTCGATCAGCACCACGGGCCGCCCAGGCCGTGCGGCGGCAAGCCCTGCCGCGTAGCTCAGTCCGTTGCCGATCGCGCCGAACTCGCGGATGGCGAGGAAATGGTCCGCCGATCGGCCATGCATCTGGGCCGAGAAGTAGGAACAATGACCCGACGAGTTGACGATCTCCCAGTCTTTTGGAATGACCGCGTCGAGTGCGGCGATGACCGCGCGTGGATCGTGGAGTCCGGTCTCGGTGGGGTATTCGGCGGGGTCAGCCGGTCCGGCCATGAGGGCCGGGAGATCCTCCGTGACCCAATCACTCGACAGCTTGGCGGGTCCAAGCGCCCGCAGCAACGCTTCCAATCCCTCCCGCGCATCGGCGCGGAGATAAACGTCGGCCCCTTTGCGCCCCTGCCGTAGCCCTTGCGGCTCTGGATCGATTTGCAGCACGGTCGCGTTCGGGAACAGCGTCCCGCTATCCACCGTATACTGCGTTAGGCTGGCGCCAACGGCGATGACGAGGTCGGCTTGCTGGAACCGGTCGCGCGCCACGTGATGCGAGAACCCTCCTGCGATGCCGATCGAACGCGCGTGGTGTTCGAACAGGCCGCGGACCGGGAGAGTCGATGCTAGAAGCGCCCCGGTCTGGTCAGCCAGGGCCTCGCACGCGCTCCGTGCCTCCGAGCGCGTCAC
>CAXTWC010000006.1:50572-68832 GCA_964247805.1 uncultured Acetobacteraceae bacterium
GTCTCACCCGCGAAAACGACGAGCGGGATGCGTGCTTGTGCCGCGGTCGCCAGCGCCGTCATGATCTGCGTCAGGCCGGGGCCGCATGTCACCGAGGCGACGCCGACCTTACCAGTTGCGACGGCGTAGGAGGTTGCCATGGCGCAGGCGCAATGCTCGTGGCGGACGTGGATCGAGCGGACGGCGTTGTGCTCCGACATCGCGACCTCCCAATGCATGTTGCCATCGCCGGTGAGCACGAAGAGCGTGTCCGTGCCCTCGGCGCAAAAGGCGTTGGCGAGGGCTCGGTAAATGGGGGTCGTTGACATGAAGACATCCGTGGGAGTGGTGATGGAACCGGCCGTTGATCGACGGACCGGAGATGAAGTCGGAAAAGTCCCTACACCTCGCAGCTCCAGTGTTCGGTGATCCAGGGCTGCAGCCGTTCCGGCGATAGCGTGATCCCCAGGCCCGGCGCCGTTGGGACGGCAATCGTGCCATCGGCATCGGGCCGGATATCACCCAGCAGCGACAGGAGTGGATTGGGTGTGACGTCCACCTCCATGAACGGGAAGGGCGCCGGGCCGCCGCCCCGCTTGGCGGTCAGCAGGGCGCCCATCTGCAGGGAGGCGTGGTAGTTCACCACAGTGCCGAACACGTGCGGCATGGCGGGCAGACCAAAAGCGTCCGCGAGTGCCGCGACGCGGGCCATGCCGGTAAAACCGCCGCACACCGACAGGTCCGGCTGCACCACCGAGAAGGTGCCGGCCACCATGAACTCACGGAATGCCGCCAGGCTACCTAGCGCCTCACCGCCCGAGATGGCCACGCCCACGGCGGCCGCTACAGTCTGGTAACCCGGGATGTCCTCCGGCGGGACCGGCTCCTCGATCCAGAGCAGGTCGGCGGCCTCCATCCGGCGTGCCGCCTCGATGGCCGCGCGGGCGGTGTAGCCCTGATTGATGTCCACCATCAGCGCCGCCTCAGACCCGATCTGCCGACGCATCGCCACCAGGGCGGCGCCATCGCTGCGGGGGCTGTGCCCGGAGCGCGGCTTGAAGGCGCGGTAGCCGAGGCCGAGCAGCCGGTCCGTGTCGGTGGCCATGTCGCGGTAGGGATCGTCGCCCTCCTTCATGAAGGGCGCGCTGGCATAGGCGAACAGGCGGTCGCGCAACGCACCGCCGAGCAGGGCGGCGACCGGCACGCCGCGCGCCTGTGCCGCCAGGTCGTGCAGCGCGATGTCCAGCGCCGAGATGGCCATCATGCCGGCGCCCCGGCGGTCATACCCCAGCGTGGCCGCCATGGCATGGAACAGCCGCCCGGTCTGTGCCGGGTCCTGGCCCAGCAGCAAGGAGGCTAGCCGGCTCCGGATGAAACCGGCGGCGGCATACGGCGACGCCACCGTCTCGCCCCAGCCGACCAGGCCGTCATCCGTCGTCACCTCGACCAGCAAGGCCTCCCTGCGGCGGAAGACGACGATGGAGTTGGCCAGCGGCTCCGGCAGTTGGTAGCCGAGATGGAAGCCGCGGATGCGCGTGATCTTCATTGCAGCGCCTTCATCGTGGATGGTTCGGACGGCGCCGATCGATCGGCCGCCAGCACCTGCGCCATGTGGCGGCCGAGCAGGGCGGCGACCCCCGCTGCTGCCGCCATGACGGCGGCGAGGAATAGCAGGGAGCCGGTGAAAGAGCCCGTGGCATCCCGCACCACCCCGATGATGTATGGCCCCGCGAAGCCGCCGGTGCTGCCGGAGGAATTGATCAGGGCCAAGCCCGCGGCGCTTGCCGTCCCGGTCAGCAGGGCGGCGGGCAAGGCCCAGATGGAAGGCGAGGCGGCTGCGATCCCCGCGGTGCCGAGCGTCAGCCCAATCAGCCCATAAAGCGGCGCATTGGAAAAGGCCGCGATCACGAACCCGGCCGCGGCGATCAGGAAAGGCACGACGATATGCGCGATGCGGGCGCCCGTGCGATCGGAGTTCCAGCCGCAGAACAGCGTGGCGAACACGGCAGCGAAGGGCGGTATCGCTGCGACCCAGCCCACCTGCGTCGTGGTCAGGCCGAAGCTTTTGATGATCTGCGGCAGCCAGATCGCCGCTCCCGTGGTGCCGACGACCAGGCCCAGCGCGATTAGGCAGAGCGTCAGCACGCGCCCGTCGGTCATGGCACCCCATACCGAGAACCGTTGCACGCGCTCCCGCTGTGCCTGATCCTGTTGCAGCAGGTCGATGAGGTCCGCCCTTTCGGCTGCGGTCAGGAACTTCGCCTCGCTTGGCCGGCTCGGCAACGCCAGCAGCAGCACGGCGCCCATGATGAGCGCCGGGCACGCTTCCACCAGGAACATCCACTGCCAGCCGCGCAGCCCGCCTACGCCCTCCATTGATTGGAGAACGAAAACTGAGAGCGGTGCGCCCACCACGGAGGAGAGCGGCGGCGCGACCTGCGTCAAGCCATAGACGCGGCCTCGATGCGACTGGGGGAACCAAAGCGTGCAGTAGAACAGCAGGCCCGGGAAGAAGCCGGCCTCGGCGGCGCCAAGTGCGATGCGAACCAGGTAGAAGGTGGTGCTGCCGTGCACGAACGCGGTGCAGGCGGAGATGAGGCCCCAACTGATCATGATGCGCGCCAGCCACGTCCGCGCACCCACTCGGGCCAGGATCAAGTTGCTGGGTATTTCGCACAGCACGTAACCCAGGAAGAACAGCCCGGCGCCGGTGCCGAAGGCCGTCGCCGTCAGCTTCAGGTCGGCATTCATCTCCAGGGCCGCAAAACCGATGTTCACCCGGTCGAGGAAGGCGGCGAAGTAGCAGAGCATCAGGATCGGCACGAGCCGCAGCCGGACCTTGGCCAGTATGGCCTCGTGCGCTGCGGTCAACTGCATGGCCGTCCTCCCGAGCCGCTAGACGCTGGTGACACCGTTGCGCCGCTTACCGTTTGCCCGCATCACGGCACCCGGCCCCGGACGATGTCAACCTCGGCAAGGTTCAATTGGCCGTCGCGCCTTTCTGGCTCGGAAGGATGCTGCACTTTGAGGGAGACCAAGCTTGACCCGGTAACGGTGAGTCCGGCAGGATATTCACATATGTGAAGTCAAGGCATCGTGACGAACCAGGCTTTAGATGATCTCAACGACGCCTCCGCCTCGGTCAAATCTGCCCGGCGCGTGGTGGAAGTGCTGCAGCATTTCGATTACGTGCAGCGCCCCCAGTCGCTGACCGAAATAGCTACGGCCCTGGGCTACCCGCCCTCCAGCACCTCAGCTTTGCTGAAAAGCCTGCAAGCGTTGGACTTGCTGTCCTATGACCTGGAGCATCGGGCGTATAGCCCGACCGTACAGGTGGCAATGCTCGGCGCCTGGGTGCAGGGCCGCATTTTCCAGGACGGCGTGCTGGTGACGCTGATGGAGAAGGTGCAAGAAGCCACTGGCGAGACGGTGATCCTCGGTATGCAGAACGACTTGCACGTCCAGTATATCCACGTGGTGCAGGCCAGGCATCTTCTGCGTTACCACCTGCACCCCGGCACGCTGCGGCCGATCCATCGCACGGCGGCCGGGCGCATGCTGCTTGCCCACCAATCGCGCGAGGCGGTCGCGCGCTTGGTGAGGCAACTGAACAAACGGGCCGGTTTGAACGTGGATGCCGACCAGTTGCACTGCGAGTTGGCGGCGATCCGCGCCGCTGGTTACGCAATGTCCGCCAACCAGGTGACGGAGGGCGCCGGTACGATCGCCGTCATCGCACCCAAGATCGCCGATGGCCGGGCGACTGTGCTGGGCGTCGCCGGTCCGTCCTCTAGGCTGGACCCGAACCGTGCGAAGATCGTCGAGAGCTTACGCCGCATCGTTGGCTAGAGCCTTGTGGCGAGCTTCTACATCAGATCACGAGGCAAGCCGATCGGATGAGATTCCGGGACTGCATATTTCACGCTTGTGTACTTTGCGACGCGCTGATAGCGTTTTTGGAACGACGTGAGGGAGGATGGCCATGGCATCGCTGGTTGCCGAACTGCAGGGCAAAAAGTACGACCTCGATGTTCCCTCCAAGCAGGGTTCCGTATCGCCGGAAGAGTGGCAGGCGCGGGTGGACCTGGCCGCCTGCTACCGCCTCGTGGCGCTGTGGGACATGACGGACATGATCGCGAACCATATCTCCGTCCGGGTGCCGGGAGAGGACGATCATTTCCTGATCAACGCCTATGGGCTGCTCTATGAAGAGATCACCGCGTCCAACCTGATCAAGATCGACTTGGACGGCAACATCATCGACAAGCCGGATTTTGATTATGGCGTGAACCGCGCCGGCTTCGTCATCCACAGCGCCATCCACCGTGCCCGGCATGACGCGCATTGCATCATCCATACCCATACGCCCGCCGGCATGGCCGTGGCTTCGACGGATTGCGGTTTCCTGCCGATGACGCAGACCGCGATGCGCTTCACCCGTGTGGCCTACCATGAATACGAGAGTGTCGCGGTTAACCTGGAGGAACAGGAGCGCCTAGTGGCCGATCTCGGAGATGCCGACCTGATGGTGCTGCGCAACCATGGCCTGCTGGTCGTCGGCCCCACCATTCCGCAGGCGTTCAGCAACATCTACCGTGCCGAGCTCGCTTGTAAGGCGCAACTGCTGGCCGGCGGTGGCCCGGGCAAGATCGTGCTTCCCTCGGCCGAGGTGATCGCACTGACCAATCATCTGTATCGCCCCGAAGTGCGCCGGCCGTTCGGTGTGCTGGAGTGGCCGGCGCTGATGCGTAAGCTGGACCGGATCGACCCGACCTACCGCGATTAATCGTGGGCGGGACTGACGCCATGGCTACCGTCATCGAAACCCTCGCCGACTATGTCGTGGCCGAGGGACGGCGCGACCTGCCGGGCTATGTCATCCATCACGCCAAACGGGCACTGATCGACTGGTTTGCCGCCATGCTCCCCGGCAGCCAGATTGCCCCGGCCAAGTTGCTGACCGCGGCGCTGGAGGACGAGGTCGGCGCCGGGCGGGCTTGGGTCTATGCCGGGCAGCAGCGGGCGCCGCTGCGGACGGCAGCGCTGATCAATGCGACGGCGTCACACACGATCGAGTTCGACGACATCTTTCGCGATGCCATCTATCACCCTGGCTGCCCCGTGATCGGCGCCGCGCTCGCCGCTGCGCAGACCTATGGCGCCAATGGTCTGGCGCTGCTGCGAGCGATCGTTGCCGGCTACGAGGTATCCACCCGCATCGGCGTTGCCGTTCAGCCCTCGCATTACCGGTTCTGGCATACCACCGGCACGATCGGCACGTTCGGCGCCGCAACTGCGGTGGCGAGCCTGCTGAAGCTCGACGCCTCCCGTGTGGGCCACGCGCTGGCTACGGCGGGAACCCTGGCCGCGGCGTTGCAGCAGGCGTTCCGGTCCGATGCGATGTCCAAGCCGATCCATGCGGGACATGCGGCCGAGGCCGGCGCACTGGCGGCGATGGCAGCCGGACGCGGAGTGACCGGCGCGCTGGACGTGCTGGAAGGCACGGCAGGGTTCGGCGCCGCCATGAGCACGGGGGCAGATTGGCGCAAGGCCACCGCCGAACTCGGCGAGCGTTACAACATCGCCGCGATGACGTTCAAGAATCACGGCTGCTGCGGGCATGCGTTCGCCGCGATCGATGCGGCGCTGGCGTTGCGGCCACAGCTTGAGTTAGCCGAGATCGAGCGGATCGACATTGGCACATACCGAACGGCGCTGGACGTGACCAATCGATCGGCTGTCGACACGCCATTTGAAGGGCGATTCAGCACTCCCTTCACCGTGGCGAGCGCCCTGGTTCATGGCAGTGTGCGGCTCGATGGCTTCACGCCACACCGGTTGCGGGATGGCGAGGTTCAGGCGCTGATGCGGCGAGTCGAGATGAGCGTTGATCCCGAGTGCGACGCCGCCTTCCCCAACCATCGCGCCGCGAAGGTCGACATCACGCTGCGGGACGGGCGGCGCCTGCATCATTACCAGCCGACCCGCAAGGGCGATCCTGACATGCCGCTGACGGACGCAGATCTGGCGGCGAAGTTTCTGGAACTCGCCGCTCCGCCCCTCGGCGCCAACGCCGCGCACGATCTGCTCGCAATGCTGAACGAGACGGAGACGCTGGACGCAGCGGCTATCGCCACGCTGGGGACCGGCACGGGGTCCTGACAGCCGGCCTACGAGACCGAGAAGCCGCCTAAGCGGACATTGCGTGAGGGGATGACAAGAATGGGACCGTATCAGGCCACCGCCGGAGCGCTCGGAGCCGCAGCCCCCCGTAGCGATATCGAAACGGCGACGATGCAGCAGATCGTTTGGCGCTTTATCCCTATTCTCTGCCTCAGCTACATCATCGCCTATATCGACCGGGTCAATGTCAGCTTCGCGGCGCTGACGGCGAATCAGGACTTGCATCTCTCGGCGACTGTGTATGGCTGGGGTGCCGGGATCTTCTTCATCGGCTACTTCCTGTTCGAGTATCCCAGCAATCACATCATGGTCCGGCTGGGCGCCCGGCTGTGGCTGACGCGCATCATGGTGAGCTGGGGCATCATATCCGGCACGATGGCGTTCGTTGGCGGTTCGATCAGCTTCTGCGTCGTGCGTTTCCTGTTGGGTGTGGCGGAGGCCGGGTTGTTCCCCGGCCTGCTGCTGTTCATGACGTACTGGTTCCCGCGCCGTTATCGGGCCCGGTATATCGGGCTGATGCTGATCGGCATGGCGGTTGCCGGGCTGATCGGCTCCCCGATTTCCGGCGTTTTGCTGATGATGGACGGTTGGCTAGGCCTGCATGGCTGGCAGTGGCTCTATTTGCTGGAGGCCGCACCTGCCGTCATCGTCGGTATGTGCCTGCTGTTTCTCTTATCGGACACACCGCAGACCGCGCTATGGCTTGCACCGGACCGGCGCGCTTGGCTGCTGGCGGAATTGGCGCGGGAGCCGCCGGCGGCGCATGGCAGCGACCACGGTTTCTTGCAGATGATGTGCAACAGGCGGGTAATCTTCTACGCACTGATTTTCTTCAACATCACCTCTGCCTCCTATGGGCTTGGCCTTTGGCTGCCGCAGATCATCCGCGGCACGGGGCTGTCCAACATTCAGACCGCGTTCGTGACCGCCATTCCCTATGGTTTCGGCGTTTTCGCGATGATCGTGTGGGGCCGCTTCTCCGACCATGTTGGAGCACGCGCCTGGCCCACCGCCGCCTCGACGTTCCTGGCCGCCGCCGCCCTCATCGCGTCGGTGCTGGTGCATGGGCCTATGTGGCAGTTGGCCGCGATCTGCGTGGCCGCCATGGGCATCTACGGGGTCAAGGGTCCCTTCCTGTCGATGACGACGGAGAGCTTTTCTGGCGGTGCGGCGGCTGGTGGTATCGCCATGGTGACGGCGCTCGGCAACCTCTCGGGCTTTCTGCCGCCCTACCTGATGGGCTGGATGAGGGACATGACCGGCAACTTCGGAACGGGCCTGGTCATGCTGGCGGTGTTGTCCTTCATGGGCGGCGTGCAGGTGCTCTACGCCGCCCGGTTCGACCGCGGCTGGGCTGAACGGGCAGTCGCGTGACCGGGGAGGAGTGAGGGCATGTCAATCGCACAAACGTCGTTTGGGGCGTTGCCCGTGCCGCGGCTGCGGACCAGGGTCATGTCGATCCTGGGCGGCTCCATCGGCAACCTGATCGAGTGGTTCGACTTCCACATCTACGTGGCGTTCTCGCTGTACTTCGCCAAGCAGTTCTTTCCTGGCGAGGCGCCATCGGTTCAGTTGCTGAACGCCGCCGGGGTGTTCGCGCTGGGTTTCCTGCTGCGTCCCTTAGGGAGTTGGCTGTTCGGCATCTACGCCGACCGCCAGGGGCGCCGGGCGGCACTCAGCCTTTGCGTGACGCTGATGTGCGTGGGATCGCTGCTGATCGCGATGTGCCCAACTTACGCGCAAGTGGGGATTGCCGCACCCGGCTTGCTCCTGATGGCGCGGATGATCCAGGGCTTGTCGCTGGGAGGCGAATACGGCGCCAGTGCCGTGTATCTAAGCGAGATCGCCAGCGCCCGGCATCGCGGTTTCTTCAGCAGCTTCAACTATGTCACGCTCATTTCGGGACAATTGTTGGCGACGGTGCTGTTGCTGCTGCTGCAACAGGTTCTGCTTACGCCGGAGCAGCTTGTATCGTGGGGTTGGCGCATCCCGTTTGCAATCGGGGCCGCGTGCTCCGTCATTGCCTACCGGCTGCGGCGAAATATTGACGAGACGGAATCGTTCAAGGCCGAACGCCAGCACCACGCGACTGTGGCTCGCCCAACCCTCGCATTGCTGCGTCATCCTCGAGAGCTGGCGTTGGTTGCAGGGATGACGGTCGGAGGCACCGTCGCGTTCTTCACCTACACTGTCTACATGCACCGCTTTCTGGCGAATTCGGTGGGGCTGAGCCGGGATCAAACAACCTTTGTGTCCTGCGCGACACTATTTCTGTTCATGCTGCTGCAGCCGGCATTGGGAGCATTGTCCGACCGGATCGGACGCAAGCCGCTGCTGTTGTTCTTCGGCATAACCGGCACGCTGGGCACGGTGCCGATCATGACCGCGATGACGCAAACACATGATGCTTGGACAGCATTCCTGCTGCTGATGACCGCATTGGTCATCGTATCCGGTTACACTTCGGTCAATTCTGTGGTCAAGGCGGAGCTGTTTCCAGTCAGCGTGCGCGTGCTGGGTGTTGGGCTGCCCTACACGCTGTCGACCTCGATCTTCGGCGGCACGGCGGAATACGCCGGGTTATGGTTCAAGCAGGCCGGGCACGAGACGATGTTCTTCTACTATGTCAGTGCCTGTATTCTCTGCACACTCTTAACAACTCTGGCGCTGCAGGAAACGCGAACGCATTCAGCTTTGGATCGGGATCAGCGATCATGATAGATGCCTGCCTGCCGCCCCTCCCCGTTTCCACGCCGCAAATCGCGTTGCCGCCGAACGCCTGCGATACCCACGCGCATGTCTTTGGTCCGGGTGCGGTGTTTCCCTATGCGGCGGAGCGCAGCTACACGCCGCCAGACGCGCCCGTCGCTGCATACCTCGCGATGTTGGACCGGCTCGGCTTTGCACGGGGCGTGTTGGTGCAGGGCAGCGCGCATGGCTCGGACAATAACGCCATGCTGGATGCGTTGGCCCGTAATCCGGACCGGCTGCGCGGTGTCGCTGTCGGCGGGGCGGGCAGCGTCGCCGAGCTTGAAGGCTGGCATGCGAACGGGGTGCGTGGGCTTCGCTTCAATCACTTCTTTCGCGGCGGTCAGCTCCATTATCGCGGTGGTGTCGGGTTGGACGCGGCGCACGAGCTGGCGCCGAAACTGGCCGATCTTGGCTGGCACATCCAACTCTGGATCGACGTCAAGGACCTACCGGCTACCCTCCCGGCACTGCGTCGACTGCCGGTGCCGGTCGTCATCGATCATATGGGTCGCACGGACGCCAACGCTGGCATCAATACCGAGGGTTTCCAGTGCCTGCTGAAGCTGCTCGGCGAGGGCGGCTGTTGGGTGAAGATGTCGGGAGCGCATCGGCTGAGCAACGACTATCCGGACTACCCCCTCGTTCGGCCATTTCACGAAGCCCTCATTCGCGCCAATCCGGACCAGCTCGTCTGGGGTACGGACTGGCCCCATCCCCGTGTCGAGGGACCGATGCCGGATGCCGGCCGCCTGCTGGATTTGTTTCAGGCCTGGACGCCAGACGCGGCCACCCGGCATCGCATCCTCGTCGAGAACCCAGCCCGGCTCTATGACTTCAGGGAGCATGGACTTTCCACCGGCCATCAAGCGCTTGACGGCCGGTAGGAAGTCCACACTGCACTCCGACCTTTCCTGTATCAAGGCCGGTTCCCTGGCCGTCCGCCTCACGCCAGCAGCGGTCGCTGTGCCGTCTCGGGCGCCATCGCGATGAACGGCAGTCCCACCACGTACACCAGCGACAGAACCGAGATGGCCGCCGGATACCCGCCCGTCCACAGCGCCACGGTCCCCACAAGCATCGGCCCTGCGGCACCCAGCAGCCGGCCGAAGCTGAACGCAAACCCTGACCCGGCCCCTCGCCGCGCCGACGGGAACATCTCCGGCAGCCAGATCGTCGTCAGCGCGAACACGCCGTTGGTGGTAAACCCAAGCAGCGGCAGCAGGCACATGAACACCATCAGGTTGTCCAGCAACTGGATCGCCACATAGTACGACAACACGATCATCACCACCGAGCCCAGGAAAAACAGCACTGCCGTACGCCGCCGGCTGCCGATCGCCTGCGTAATCCATGGCATCAGTAGGCACCCCGCCAGCGTTCCGCAGTTGGTGATCAGCCCGCATACTGCGCCCATCGTCTGCCCGTGCGCCGGTGTCGCTCCTGCTGCCACCAGGCGTGTCGCCACCACCGTCGGCGCCCAGAAGTTCGACGACCAAAGGCCGAAGATCATGCACGCCATCAGCAACGCCGCCGCCCAGGTCGTCCGCGCCTGCCCCCGCTTGAACAGCGCCCCGAACGAGGATTCCCGGTCCGCCACCCGCCGCGGCGGCTCCTTGATGTTGCGCCGCAGATAGATCGTCAGCAGCGCGGGCGCGACCCCCAGAAAGAACATCCCTCGCCACCCGAGCGTCCCTGCACACACCAGCGTTGCGAACGCTGCTAGGAACAGCCCTGTCGGCGTCGCCGTGTGCAGCCACCCCGCCAGCCGCACCCGCTTGTCTTCAGGGACCGACTCATGCAGCAGCGGCGTCCCCGCGGCCCACTCCCCGCCGATCCCGAACCCGGCCACGAACCGGAACACCGCGAACATCACCAGCCCCGTTGCCAGCCCGCACAGCCCGGTGAACACCGAGTATACGAGCACCGTCAGGCACATGATGCGGACCCGGCCGACCTTGTCCGCGGCCCAGCCCCAAACCATCGAGCACGCCCAGCCCAACATGAAGACCGAGAACAGCAGGCCGCCATAAAACCCGATATTGGCCCGCGATGCCTCGATCCCGCTCGCCGGCAGCAGTTCCGTCAGGGCCGCGACGAGGATGTAGCTATACATCGAGGAGTCGAAGCCATCGAGCATCCAGCCGAACCAGGTGGCCCAGAACACCCGCGCGGGGGATGTGGCAGTGGCGATGGGAACGCCGTCCATGCGGATAGAAGGTGCGTGTATCGACATGGACTCTCCCCGTGGGCTCTGCGGCCCTACAAGCTCAGCCTAAACCCGGCTGGATGCTTGACGCCAGAGCCGCCGGGTCACGCGGCCACGGCTTTTCGTTTGCGGAATGTCACCCGCCGGTCCATGCGCGCCGCCGGCTCTGGGGGGTGCATCGCGATCAGCGCATCCGAGCCACGCCGACACACCGCAGCCGGGAACGCCTCAAACACGGTTGGCGGACGAAGCGGCGCTGCGGCCTTGCCCCTGATCAAGGATCGGGGTCTCACGCGGTTGCCGCATACCGACAAATGATAGCGAAAGCTGGCTTCAGGCCATCAACATACGCCCACCGTCAGTCAGGCCTCTCCCCAAGCGCGCATTTCAGCATGGAACCGGATCGCCAGCGGCAGTGCTGAGGACGCGCCAGCCCATGGCGGGTAGCAAGAAGGCGACACAGCGTGCGAGGGAACCAGATGGGATGGAGCTGGTTTCAACCCAACCAAGGAGATCCAATCATGACGAACGGCAGAGATGAGGATGCGGACATGGTCCCGTCCGACGTGGAGAAGCCCACTGATGACAAAACTCACACCGACAAGGGCGCGCCGACCGAAGCGGCGCACTTGGACGCAGGTGACGGTTCGTTGACGGGTTCGACACCGGCCGGACTGACAGTAGACGAGTTGCTGAAACAGGCGCGTAGCGGCAAGACCGACGATGGCGGAACAGGCTGATTTCGTTTTTCATACAGCAAAAAGGCGCGAGCCTTCCTAAACCAAGACTGGATGGAGAAGGCAGATGCCAGATCAGGTTCCCGACGTCCCAGGTGGGCCGCATCTGCGTACGATTGCCATGCCGCGCGATACCAACGCAAGCGGCGCCATCTTCGGGGGTTGGACCTTGTCACAGATGGACCTTGCCGGCGGCACCTTCGCTGCCCAGCACGCCGGTGGTCGGGTAGTGACGGTCAGCATCGAGGCGATGCGGTTCCTACGACCTGTCGAAGTCGGCGATGAAGTCAGTTGCTACTGCACGTTAGGAAACGACGGTAATACATCGATAGCAGTGCGGATCGAAACCTGGACACGGGACCGCTCGGGGAGCGATGCTCAGAAGGTTACTGAAGGGGTGTTCACCTATGTAGCGCTAGGCGAGGATGGCAAGCCACGCATGCTGAGCTGACGGGCGGTATTGTCCAGACCGGTGCTTGGGTCAGAGGCGCGGCGGCAAGCCTTCCCCGCCGTGAGAGGGGGAGACCTCCTGACCGAACGGGAGAACAGCAACGCGGCCATGCTCAGCAGCATGGCGCCGGCCCCGACCTCCAGCACGCGCTCCGTCCCAGTGTTGTTGCATGGATAATTCTTAGACTTATCAATGTTGCAAGCTATGCCAGAAGCACGTCTTGGGCCTAAAATAGCATTGATCATCCCGGATTAGGCAATTTTTCCGAGTTGTTGCCGGCTCTTGTCAGCTGCGCCTCACCCACCCCGAAAGCATTTTTCTAAAAATCGCTTAATAAACTCTCCAGGCTCAACTGCTGATCCATGCAATATCGCCGCACAGGGTGGTGCATGCCGGGGATAGCTGGTGTCCAAGATGGAAGACGCGCCCCGGCCCTCCATATCTATGAAACCAACGGGATGGAAACGCGGGGCCGGACTGGATAAACTGCCGACCGCAAGACGGAGGAGCGCTATCATGTCAGCTGCCATGAAACAAACCCTATCGCCCGCACATCACCGGTGTGATGCGGTCATCGTGGGGGCGGGGTTCTCGGGCCTGTATCAGCTCCATCAGCTCCGCAACCAGCTCGGTTTGTCGGTTGTGGTGCTCGAGGCCGGGGATGACGTGGGCGGCACTTGGTATTGGAACCGCTATCCCGGCGCGCGTTGCGACTCCGAGAGCTACACCTACTGCTATTCTTTCTCCAAGGAGCTGGAGCAGGAGTGGCGCTGGACTGAGCGCTACCCCGGCCACGCCGAAATCCGGGCATACCTCAACCACGTGGCCGACCGCTTCGACCTGCGGCGCGACATCCGGTTCGGCAGCCGCGTGGCTGCGGCGGCGTTCGACGACGCGTCCAGCCGCTGGACCGTGACGACCGAGGCAGGCGACCGCTACGACGCCGAATTCTTCGTGCCCGCCGTTGGCTGCCTTTCCGCGGCGAACGTTCCCGCCATCCCAGGCCTAGAGAGCTTCCGCGGCACGTGGGCCCATACCGGCCGCTGGCCGCAGGAGGGGGTCGATTTCACCGGCAAGCGGGTGGGCCTCATCGGCACCGGCTCGACCGGCATCCAGGCAACGCCCGTGATCGCCGCGCAGGCGGCCCATCTTACAGTATTCCAGCGCACCGCGAATTACAGCGTACCCGCCCGCAACGGCCCATTCACCGCCGAGGCGCAGGCCGAAATCCGGGCGCAGTATCCGGCGCTGCGCGATAAGATGCGCTCGACCACCAACGGCCATCCCTTCGACCTCAGCCCCGATCCCGCGCTGAGCGTGACGGAGGAGGAGCGGCAGCGCCGCTACGAAGCGGCGTGGGAGGCAGGCGGCCTGCGGTTCCGCGCCGTGTTCGCCGACCTGCTGCAGAACAAGGAAGCCAACGACACGGCATCCGACTTCCTGCGCGCCAAGATCCGCGCGATCGTCCGCGACAAGGCGACGGCCGAGCGCCTGGTGCCGACGGACCACCCATTCGCCAGCAAGCGGCCACCAATCGACACCGAGTATTTCGAAGCGTTCAACCGCGACAACGTAACCCTGGTGGACGTAAAGGCCTCGCCGATCATCGCCATCACGGAGAATGGCATCCAGACCGCGGATGCCGCTTATCCGCTCGACATCATCGTGTTCGCGACTGGGTACGACGCGATGACTGGGCCGTTGCTGGCCATGGACATCACCGGCAGCGGCGGGCGGTCGCTGCGGCAGGATTGGGCGGCGGGGCCACGGACCTATTTGGGCCTGCAGACGCCGGGCTATCCCAACATGTTCACCATTACCGGGCCCGGCAGCCCCTCGGTGCTGACGAACATGCCGGTGGCGATCGAGCAGCACACGCAGTGGATCACCGCCTGCATCGCCCACTTGCGCGCCACCGGCCGGCAGCGGATCGAGGCGACGCAGGAGGCGACGGACGCCTGGGTCGCGCACGTCAACGATGCCGCGAACGCGACGCTGCTGCCGATGGCGAACAGCTCGTGGTACCTTGGCGCCAACGTGCCCGGCAAGCCGCGGGTGTTCATGCCCTATGCCGGCGGCATGGCGCGCTATGCCACGACCTGTACCGAGGTCGTGCAGGATGGCTACCGTGGCTTTGCCCTGAGTTAGCATGTTGGCGCTCAATCCCGATGGGACGGCGCTTTTCTCCCGAAATCTGATGCAACATATTGATTTTATTGCGGAAAATTGCAGGCGGATAAGATCTGGGTCCGCGCCGACCGGGACCTCACCTTCGAGGTCTTTTGCATCGGATCAATGCGGTACACCGAATGCCAGCGAGGTCCCAGTTGGGCGCTTGTTCACAGTCGGCGCCTCGCGTGCGTGCTCGATGCCGTCATGGCATTGTCTCCTCCCCATCGTGACGGCCAACAACTGCGGACGCGATACGGCAAGCTCCGTTCGCACTGTCCACCTTTCTTGACAGCGATCCTAAGTGGCTGCGGCTGGTTGTGCGTTCCGCTGTGCCGAGCGGTGTGATCCAAGCTCTGGATGGAGCTTCTGGACACCCTTGTTGCTGGCGTGTGCTCGGCTTGCGCGTCGTTCCCTGACGCGCGGCGTGGCGACGTGCGCTACAACATGGCCGACGTCGGGATGTCGGCCTTTTCGCTGTTCTTCATGCAGTCGGAGTCCTTTCTGGCCCACCAGCGCAGCCTGGAGGGGAGGGGCGCGCGATGTCGAACTGCCGGACCCTGTTCGGCATGGCGGCGGTCCCGACCGACGACCATATCCAGGCGATGCTTGACCCGGTGCATCCCGCGCACCTGCAGCCCGTCTTTGACCAGGTCCCTCGACACGCTGCAGCGGCAGGGCGGCCTGGCGCCGTTTGTGCGGCCCGGCGGGCGCGTGCTGGTCGCCCTCGACGGCACGGAGTACTTCTGCTCCCAAAAGCTCGGCTGCCCAGCAGGGCCTAACGCGCCATCGCGTCAACGGCAAGACGGAAAGCTACCATGTCATACTGGCGGCAACCCTCGTTGCACCGGGCCATGCCATGTCGCTGTCCTTGATGCCGGAGTTCATCGCGCACCAGAACGGGGCCGAGAAACAGGACTGCGAGCGCCGTGCCGCCAAGCGCCGGCTGGACACCCACGGCGGGGGTCTGACGCATCTGCGACCGGTTTACCTCGGCGACGACCTGTTCACCTGCCAGCCGGTCGCCGAAGCCATCACCGCAGCAGGCGGCGACGTCCTGCTCACCGCCAAGCCGTCATCGCACATGACCCCGCAAATCGTGATCACGACGCCGTCCATGTGCTACTTGTCACCCGCCGCGGGCAGCCTGCGGCGGATCTAGTTGGCAAACACCTGCCCGAACTTCAGCGCCCACTGCCGCACGGTCTCGTAGCTGACGACGATGCCGCGCGCGGCAAGCAGCGCGTCCACCATGCGCAGGCTGAGTGGGAAATGGAAGTGGAGCCAGACGGCATGGCTGATGACCTCGGCCGGAAACCGGTAGCCTGCGTGGCTGGGGCAGGTAGATGTCGTCATCCTACCCGCCTGATCAGCTCACCTTCATCGCGCAAGCCGGCCAGCAGCCAAGTTGATGGTGCCCTCACCAGGCTTCTGGTCTAGATTGCATTGTTGGGTATATTGCGATCAAGTCCTCACTTCGCTCAACCGGAGTCAAGTTGTAAGCAGCTTACCCGGCTTTCGGGCCAAGGAACCGGACGCTCATGTCTGGCTAAGTAGTTCTTTCCTGTTCGGGAACCTCCTGCATGACACGTTTAAACTTCGGCGCCTTTCTTGCCCCGCACCATCCGGTCGGAGAGCACCCGATGCTGCAGTTCCGCCGTGACCTCGACTTGGTTGAGCAATTGGATCGACTCGGCTACGATGAGTTCTGGTGTGGCGAGCACCATTCCAGCGGCTGGGAAATGATTGCCTCGCCAGAGATGTTCCTGGCCGCCGCTGGTGAACGCACAAGGCGCATCAAGCTTGCCACTGGCGTGGTTTCCTTACCTTATCATCACCCGTTCAACGTCGCGCAGCGCTTGGTGCAGCTCGACTACATGACCGGCGGCCGAGCAATCTTCGGCTCGGGGCCGGGCGCATTGGCGTCGGATGCCCATACGCTTGGGATAGACCCGATGGTCCAGCGTGACCGCCAAGACGAGGCGATCGGCATCATCCGCCGGCTGTTCCGGGGTGAGCGGGTCACGGCCCGGAGCGATTGGTTCACCTTGCAAGACGCGGCACTGCAGTTGCTGCCGCTGCAAGAAGACATGCCCTTCGCCGTTGCTTCGCAGATCAGCCCGTCCGGCATGACGTTGGCAGGCAAGTACGGTATCGGCATCATCTCCATTGGTTCCCTGTCGAACGAGGGCCTGAACGCCCTACCCACGCAGTGGGGCTTTGCCGAAGCCGCTGCCGCCAAGCATGGCACGACCGTCGACCGCCGGAACTGGCGGGTGCTGCTGAACTGGCACGTTGCGGAAACACGAGAGAAAGCGCGCGCTGAAGCCCGAGAGGGCCTGATGCGGCACCACAACGAGTATATCAGGGGCGTGCTGCAGCGTCCTGGCGCGCGGGCTTTCCGGACGCCGGACGAGGCGGTGGACGAGATGGCCTACTCCGAGGCAGCAGTTGCGACCATCGGCACGCCAGACGACTTGGTGCAAAGGATCAAGTCAGTGCTCGACATCAGCGGCGGTTTTGGCACCGTCATCGGCTTCGTCCATGACTGGGCTAATCCGGAGAACACCGTACGCAGTTGGGACATGGTCGCACGCTATGTCGTGCCCGAGATCAACGGCTATCTCGCGGCCCTACGAAGGTCACAGGAGTTCGTCAGCAACAACCGCGCGGTATTCGACCGTAGTCGCGAGGCCGTGATGGCCAAGATCAACGAGAACGCAGATGCAGCCGCCGCTCTGACAGTGACTAAGTCACAGATGCTGGGCGCATCGGCCAGCAATATGCCAGACCTGGATCAGGCGAAGGCCAGCGTTCCTGCTTCATAGACCCTATTTGAAGGCCGATTGAGGTGGCGGATACCGTCAACTTGGTTGCTAGTTGGCTTGCGCGATGAAGGTGAGCTGATCAGGCGGGTAGGATGACGACATCTACCTGCCCCAGCCACGCAGGCTACCGGTTTCCGGCCGAGGTCATCAGCCATGCCGTCTGGCTCCACTTCCATTTCCCACTCAGCCTGCGCATGGTGGACGCGCTGCTTGCCGCGCGCGGCATCGTCGTCAGCTACGAGACCGTGCGGCAGTGGGCGCTGAAGTTCGGGCAGGCGTTCGCAAACCAGATCTGCCGCAGGCTGAGGTGGCCCCGTGATTTCGGCTCTCCCGCACTTTGCGTGGAACCAACCCTCCCGAGTCGATCGGTAGGCAGTTGATACAATTGCAGAAAACCGGTTGCCGGTCTGGCTGTGTGAGGCGTATTACTCGCAGTCACCCCAACTCAAAATTCGCTTCCGGCATCAGTGCGTTATCCGTTCCAGGTGATCGTTCGCATCCACGCAAAGTGCGGGAGAGCCGAATAGGTGGGGCTACCTCAATGCGACGAAGGTTTTTTGCGCCGGTTCTCGGACCGGCCCATTCTATGGCCCCAAACACCGACGGCGAGGAGGTCACGTTCATGCGCCACGCCCGTTCCAGGCGTTTCCTTGTTCCTGTCTTGGCAGCGTCCGGCATCGGGCTACTCGGCATCTTCGGCCCGGCACCGGTTTGGGCAGCCGAGTGCGCGCGACTGACCCAGCTTGTATTGCCGGACCTGAAGGTGCTGTCTGCCTCCGAGGTGCAAGCCGGCCCGTTCACCCCTGCCGGACTCGGTAGCAGGCCGGTTACGGTCACCGCCTTCTGCCGCGTCGAGGCCGAGGCCACGCCTGCACCCGACTCCCGAATCGGTTTAGAGGTTTGGCTGCCGGCTGCCAGTGCCTGGAACGGCAAGCTGCTCGGGATCGGCAACGGCG
>CAXTWC010000007.1:0-62750 GCA_964247805.1 uncultured Acetobacteraceae bacterium
AGTGCCGGAGTTGGTCACCGAGCGGGCGGAGGAGATCTACGGCCTGCGCCTCTTGCTCGAGCGCGAGCTGACGGAAGCGGCGGTAGAAAACATGACGGCGCCCACTCTGCTGGAGTTGCAGGATCTGCAGCGTGGCCTTGTGCGCGCGATCGCCGGCAACGACATCCAGACGATCCGGACGGCGAACTACCGCTTTCACTTCCGCCTCTACGAGCAGGCTGACCGGCCGCAGACGCTGCAGTTTGTCCGCGTGCTCTGGGCGAAATACCCGTTCACGGCGCAAGACGTCAGCCGAAGCCGTCCCAGGCGCATGGGCAAGGAGCACGAAGCCTTGCTTAACCAGGTAAAGCGAGGCGACGTTCCCGCGGCTGTCGACGCCATGCTCCAGCATATCAGCAATGGGTGGCGCGAGATCAGCGACGATGCACCGCCCGTCGCAATCCCGGCCGCGCCGCAGCGACGTCGCGCTAGCCGGAGCTGAGCAGGCGGACGCTGCGGCGCCGGCTCATTGCTGGTAGTTCAGCCGCAAGCCCGGCTCGCTCCAGATGGTGCGCGCCAACTCACCGACATCGGAGAGCGTGACCCAGGCAGTTCGCATGTCGGGACCACCGAAGCAGATGTTAGTGGGATACGTGTCGGGCATCTTGATCTCGTCGCGCAGCTTCCCGTCCGGCGAGAACACGGTGATGAAGCCGGTTCCGAGGGTCGCGACGGCGATGTTGCCCGATGCCGTCACGGCGAGGCTGTCGAAGCGGGCGCGACCCGGCAGCCCGGCGATGCAGCGCCCCCCGTGCGGCGCATATTGGGCGCCGGGCTGCAGTACGCCCGGGGACACGATGTCGAACGCCCAGAGCCGCGCGCCCTCCGTATCCGCAACGTAGACGACGCGCTCGTCCGGCGAGAGACCGACGCCATTGGCGCTGAGGATCGGGTAAGCGATCACCTTCACCGATGACCCGTCGGGCTGAGCGTAATACAGGCCGCCATGGTCACGGTGGCGCTTGTATCGCTTGCCGAGATCGGTGAAGTAGAAGCCGCCTTGTTTGTCGAACACGATGTCGTTCGGCGCTGACAGACGCTCGCCGTCCACCTCGGTGTAAAGTGCGGTGCGGCTGCCACTGGCGAGGTCCACACGTTGGATCGAGCCGCCCTGATAGGTGTCGGCCGGCCCAAGCCCCATGGAATAGCCCGGCACGTAGCGGCTGCCACCATTGTCGCACAGGTAAAGCGCGCCATCGGGGCCGATCGCCATGCCGTTAGGGCCACCAGCTGCTTTGCCGAGACGGTGCTTCGTCCCATCGGGCATCACGCGGGTGATCCACCCGCCATTGATCTCGGTGAGCACGACGGACCCGTCGGCCAATGCGACCGGACCCTCCGGGAAACCAAGTCCAGTGGCGATAATCTCGATGTCCGGCATGAAGACGCTCCCTCTGAACTGTGTGCCCGCTGAATGGGCTTTATTGTGTAGTAGAATATATAATGCATCGGTGTCGAGGAGCGCACGCGTGCAAGCAAGGCCGAACGAAGCGTTCCTGGTAGGGGGCGATGTACGCTCTGCTGCGGCCTGTACCGCACTGGTGCAGGGCGCCCATCACGCACTTGGCGGCCTGGACGTGCTGATCAACAATGCGGGCGGCGTGGTCGAGCGACGGCTTCGTCACCGGCCAAGTCATCGAGGTCAATGGCGGCCTGCAGATGCCGTGAGCCTTCGTGCGGCTACGCCGTCAGCGTGAACCGGGGCAGCACGGCGCCGTCCGGCATGTCGACATAGACCAGGCGGACGGCCCGACCGATCCAGCTACCGTCCGGCTTAGGCCCCTCCAAATTGCTGATCATCACCGGACCCTCCTCCAGGCGCACCGCAATCACGTTGTAGGGCGCCGGATACGCCGGCAGGTATTGCCGGTGGAAGATCTCCCAGGACAGGATCGTGGCCCCGCCCGACAGGGGCGCCCATGCCTGCGCTTCCGAGCCGCAGGCGACGCAGCCGGGGCCGGGCGGATACTGCCAAGACCCGCACGCTTGGCAGCATTGCAGGCACATCCGGCGGGCACGGATGCTCTCCCACATCGGCCCGTCATACAGCCCCATCACGGCCGGCGGCGTTGCGACAATCCCGCTATCCATGGCGATGGCCTCCCTTTTCAGCGCGCGTAGATCACGGACACGGCCTTCCCGGCCACGTCCGAGGTGTAGTGCACGCGCCGGCAGTCCGGCACTTGCCGCTCGCCGCACGTGCCGCGCAATTGGCGCACGCATTCGACCTGGTGCGCCCAGCCCTGCATGTAGGTTTCCGACAAATGGCCGCCGCCGGTGTTGGTCGGCAGGCGTTGGCCTGGCCCAATCCCGTCCTCGCGCAGGAATCGCCCGGCATCGCCAACCCGGCAGTAGCCGTAGCCCTCGAGCGCCAGCGGCACGTGGACGGAGAAGCTGTCATAGACCTGAAAAACGTCCATGTCCTTCGGCCCGAACCCTGCCATGGCGTAGGACCGCTCGGCCGCCTGCTGTTGCGCCGGCAGGTAGAAATCGGTGAGCCGCGGTTCCAGGCTGGTCGCGCCGCGGTTGAGATCGGAGCGTCCGATGCCTTCGACATAGACCGGAGCGGCGCAGATGCGCTTGGCCCGCTCGGCCTCCGCCAGGATCAGCGCGACGCCGCCGTCGTTGATCAGGCAGTAGTCGAATAGATGCAGCGGCTCGGTGACATATTGCGACGCCATGTAGTCCTCGACCGTGATCCGCTTGCGCATGATCGCGTTCGGGTTCAGCGACGACCAGCCGCGCTGCGCCACCGCCACTTCGCCCAATTCGGCTTCGCTGAAACCGCGGGCGTGCTTGTAGGCCTGAAAGGTCAGCGCATACAGCGCACCCTGTGAGGTAAGGCCCCACGGCGCATGGTAGACGTAGGACAAAAAGGCGTCGCCACCCATCGCCTGCGGCCCGCCATACTGCGTTCCAGCAGTGCGCTGGTCGTTGCCGTAGACCACCGCCACCACCTCGGCGAGCCCGGTCTCGATCGCCATGCAAGCCTGTACGATCGACAGCACCGCGTCCGCTTGGTCACCCCAGCGGGGGTTGATGGCCAGTACCTCGCCGAGCCGTTCATAGGCGGTGGTTGGCCCGGCAATCAGCCCGTCGATGTCCGTCCGTTTCAGCCCGCTATCATCGAGCGCCGCATTGAAGGCGCGGAGAGCATAGCCGTAATCGTCCGCCGGCTTCTCCCCGGCGCGGGCCCGTTGCCAGTCGCCGACCCAATCGGTGTGTCCGATACCGACCACCGCTGCGGCCCGCCGCAGGCCCGATCCATTCGCCGCCATGGCACTCTCCCGTCGTTCACGTTGCCAGCCACACATCCGGCAGGTCCTGGTAGATCATGTGCGTGGGCGACATGGACCGGCCGCGGCGGCGGCTGCCGCTCCATCACTCAGCCTGTTCACGCGGGCACATCGGCCGAGCCCGTCAGGCCTCGATCGTGCCGCTGGCGCGCAGGGCTGCGATGCGTTCGTCACTGTAGTGGAGCATGCCGCTCAGCACCGCGTCGGTATGTTCGCCCAGCAGCGGCGGCCGGCTCAGTTCGACCCGCTCGCCATCCAGCCGGAACGGCGGTGAAGTGTAGGTCGCCATCTGCAGTTCCGGATGGTCCAGATGCTGCCAGTAGCCGCGATGCCGCAACTGCGCGTCCCGCTCGATCAGGGTGCGCGAGTCCGACACCACGCCGGCCGGCACGCCCGCACTTTGCAGTGTCTGCATCACCTCCAGGGTCTCTCGCGTTGCCGTCCAGCGGGACACGGCGGCCTCCACCTCGTCCACGCGGCGCAGGCGGCCGGCCGCCGTCGCAAGGTCCGGCTCGGCAAGCAAGGAGCCTGCACCAATCACCTCTGCCAGCGCCTGCCATTGAGCGTCCGTCATCACCGTGACGGCGCACCAGTCATCTTCGCCCAAGCAGCGGAACACATTGTGCGGCGCGTGGTGCAGCGAGCGATTACCGATCCGCTCAGGCTCCTCTCCGGTCAGCGCGTGTTCCACCACGGGGATGCCGAGCGTGTTGATGGTCGACTCGACCTGCGAGAGGTCGATCTTCATGCCGCGGCCGGTGCGGCGGCGATGGCGCAGTGCGGCCAATACGGCGAAGGCGGCATGATACGGATTGGCCGCGTGGTCCGGGAAATGGGTGCCGGGCCCGATCGGCGGCCCTCCGCCATAGCCGGTCAGCGACATCATTCCGGACACCGCGCTGATCGTCATACCGACACCCAGGAGGCTGGAGAGCGGTCCGTCTGCGCCATACATCGGCATGGACAAATGGATGATGTCTGGCTTGATCTTCTTGACGTCCTCGTAGCCGAGCCCGAGTCGGTCCATGGCGCCCGGGCCAAAGTTGTTGCTGACGACGTCCGCCGTGCGGATCAGGTCCCGCACGACATCCCGTCCCTCCACCGACTTCAGGTTCAGCGCCACGCTGCGCTTGCCGGTGTTGCGCGACGCGAAGTAGCCGCTGCGGTTCACACCAGCAACACCGTCACGATAGGGACCGCCTAAGCGCACCGGATCGATTCGGGTGGCACTTTCCACCTTGATCACTTCTGCGCCGAAATCGGCAAAGATCTTGGTGGAGAATGGTCCCGCACCGGCCCAGGTGAGATCCGCGAAACGAACGCCTTCGAGGAAACGGACCTTCATCGGCTGCCACCCACCTTCATCGTTGTGTCCTGCGTAGTGCCGGATTGCGGATGCTTGAGGATCTCGCCGCCATGCTCATCCGGGTATGGCGCTGGACGATCGATGTGCCAGACTGGTTCTGACAGCTGATAGGGTGCGCCTGGGAAGCGCAGCTTGCGGCCAAGCGCCGGGTGCGTCACGTCATGGAAAAATCGGCGGAACACCAGTTGCGGGTCGGCCTGCAGGTCGCAAACACGGCTGACGGGGGCCATGATAATTTTCCGGCGCAGGGCTTCCGCCCGCAGCTCCGCCGCAGTGCGGCCGGCGACGAACGACCCGAAAAGCGCGCGGAACTCCTCGTGCATCGGCGCGGTGGTCCGGACGCGGCGGTTGTTCCAATCCGGCTCGACAAAGCGCGTCCCGCCGGGATGCCCCTCCTCCTGCATCCAGGCGATGATCGCCTTCCACGATGCCGGGATGCCGAGCGAGCTGGCGACAAAGATGTGGCCGTCCTTGCATGGCAGCACCTGTTCGGTGGCGTCGCGAGTACCGATGCCCCCGCGCACGGACACGCACTGCTCCAGGTCCCAGACTTGCACTGCATTCTGCAACGAGTGCGCAATGCATTCCTGCGCGGACACGTCGATCAAGTGGGGGCCACCGCTATTCACCTCGACGTCGTAGAGGCATAGCGAGGTTGCAACCGCCGCATACAGAGAGGCGACGATGCCGGCTTGCTCGCCGGCAATGCGTAGCGGCGGCTCACCGGGATTGCCGGACATCCAGGCAATACCGCCCAGCGCCTGGTCCACCAGGTCCGAGCCTTCGTACTCGCCGTACGGACCATCAAGGCCGAAATGCGAGATCAGGGTTACGACGCGCGATCCCGGGGTTGAGAGTACGAGCGGCAGCAGCCCGGCCTCCTGCTTGCCTTCCAGCATGACGATGGCGGCACTGGATACCAGGTCCTTCAGCACCTCGCGGCCCGCATCGGTGCCGAGGTCGACGCCGACCGACCGCTTATTTGCGTTGAGGAAACAGTAGCGCACGTCGCCGCCCAGGCCGACTGCGGCCGGCGTGCCGCGGTCGGCGCGGCCTTGCGGCGGCTCAACCCGGATCACATCAGCGCCGAGGTCAGCGAATAACCGGGCGGCATAGGCGCCGAGCTGATGCGTGAGATCGATGACGCGCAATGCGTCGAAGGGCCGTTCGGCGGGGGAGGTCATGGGGTGTGGTCCCGGCTCGGGCTGCACGAGGGGAGCGCTGGCCGATGGGCGTCGGTGCTTGCGCGGCCGCAGCCGCCATCTGGGTTCTGGCCCATGTTTATTGGCGTCTCCTTGACTGGATCATGCAGAATGCATTCCTTCTGTCAAGACTGAAGTCAGTGAACGTGCTTGAGCCCTCGGCAAGCATCTGCGTAGGAGCGTCAGTCTGCAGGCTTGACATCGGTCCGCAGGCTAACGGTATGCTGGCTGAGGACGGCACTAAGCCATGATAAGGTTCCTCATAAGTGTGAACAACGCACGACGAGCCGCAGGGAGGCGTCGATGATCCACGGCAGCAATGGGGTTGGCACGATCCGGATGGCGATGAGCCGCCGCGATGCCGTCCAGCTCGACGTGACGCTCGCGACGGCGGGCGAGGCGAAGTTCTACGGCCATCCCCATGTCGAGCAGGCCTGG
This sequence comes from uncultured Acetobacteraceae bacterium, assembly GCA_964247805.1. Lineage (GTDB taxonomy): Bacteria > Pseudomonadota > Alphaproteobacteria > Acetobacterales > Acetobacteraceae > LMUY01. The sequence continues at coordinate 6,342 of CAXTWC010000007.1, forward strand.
CTCGACCAGGTGCAGGAGCCCATTCTGGAGCCCGACCTGCCGATCATCGATCCGCATCACCATCTTTGGCACGATCGCCCTTCCGGTCGCTACATGCCGGAACAGCTTCTTGCCGACGTCGCGGCTGGTCATGCGGTGAAGGCGACGGTGTTCGTGCAGTGCGGCTGGATGCACCGGCCGGATGGACCGGAAGCTGCGCGCCCGGCGGGCGAAACCGAGGCCGTGAACGCCGCCGCCGTGCTGTCAGCGACGGGGGCGTATGGCTCCGCCCGCGTCTGCGCCGGTATTGTCAGCTGGGCCGATCTGCGCAGTCCGCTGCTCGACGACATGTTGGACGCGCACGAGGCGGCGGGCGGCGGCCGGTTCCGTGGCGTCCGGCACACGACGGCCTGGGACGACGCCATCCAGCCGACCAGCACGCTGCAGAAGGGGCCGGGGCTGTTGCGGGACTCCGGGTTCCGTGCCGGGCTGCGGCGGCTCGGGGAGCGGGGCTATACGTTCGAGGCCTGGCAATACCACACGCAACTCGGCGACCTGCTCGATGCGGTGCGGACTGCGCCGGACACCAAGGTCGTGATCAACCATGTCGGCGCGCCTCTTGGTTGCGGTCCATACCGGGAAAGCCGCGAGCAGGTAAGGCGCGACTGGGCGGAGGGGGTGAAAGCCCTGGCCAACTGCCCGAACGTGTTCATGAAGCTGGGCGGGCTCGCCATGCCGATCAACGGTTTCGACTACAACACGCTGCCGAAGCCACCGGGCTCGACCCAAATCGCCGATGACTGGCGCCCGTTCATCGAACCCTGCATCGACTGGTTCGGCGTTGAACGCTGCATGTTCGAAAGCAATTTCCCGGTGGACAAGGGAATGTGCAGCTACCCCGTGCTATGGAACGCCTTCAAGCGGCTCGCAGCGAACGCGTCGGCGTCGGAGAAGGCGGCGCTGTTCCACGACACGGCGAAGCGGTTCTACAGCCTTGACGTCGGCTGAGCGTGACGGTTCGCCGAAACGCGATGACAGGTTACGAAAAGAGGGAATGCGGCGCTCGCCGGAGTGCGCTAGCGTTGCTCGGCCGACGCAACGACGCGGCACGAGGAGAACGGGGCCATGATGAGCGATAATGCTCCGACAACACTGTTCGAGAAGATATGGGACCGGCCCGTCGTGCTGGATCGTCCCGACGGCCAGTCGGTACTCCACGTCGAAAGAGATGCACCATCCGGAAGGTTTTGAAATGCGAGTGAATGGACTGGGTAGGCGATCGTTCACCGGGCTGGCCCTGGCCGGACTCGGGTGCAGCGTGGCCCCACGACGGGCGCGCGCTGCGTCGGATAAGATCCTGCGTGCCGTCGTGGCAGCCGACCTCAAGATCGTGGATCCGACCTGGACCAGCGCCTACGTCACCATTCGCCACGGCTACCTGGTGTATGACACGTTGTTTGCGCTGGACTCGAAATACGATCCCAAGCCGCAGATGGTGGAGAGCTTCACCACGAGTCCCGACGCACTCAGCTACGAGTTCAAGTTGCGGCCTGGCTTGAAATGGCACGATGGCACGCCGGTGCTGGCATCCGACTGCGTCGCGTCGCTCAAGCGCTGGGCGCAGCGCAACCCGATGGGCCAGCACATGACGGCGGCGCTCGACAGCTACGGTGTGATCGACGACCGGAGCTTCACGATCAAGCTGAAGCAACCCTTCGGCCTCGTGCTGGAAACACTGGGCGGGGCGGAGGAACCCGCCTTCATGATGCCCGCGCGCATCGCCAACGTCCCGATCGAGCAGCAGATCACCGATCCGATCGGCTCTGGCCCGTTCGTCTTCAAGAAGGACGAGTGGCAACCCGGCAACAAGGCCGTCTACGTCAAGAACACCGCCTACGTGCCACGCCAGGAGCCACCCGACTATCTCGCCGGTGGAAAGGTGGTGAAGGTGGACCGGGTCGAGTGGCTCTATATCCCCGACAACAACACGGCGCTGTCCGCCCTGCAGTCGGGTGAGGTGGATTACTTCGAAGCGCCGCCGCTCGACTTCATCGACCTGATGAAGTCGGACAGCGACATCACCGTGCTCACGATCGACCCACTGGGCGTGCAGATGCTCGGCCGCATGAATTCGCTCTATCCGCCGTTCGACAACTACCTGGCGCGGCAGGCCATGGTGCTGCTGACGAACCAGGACGAAACCATGCAGGCAGTCGTAGGCAATCCCGACTACTTCAAGGCGTACTGCCCGACGTACTTCATGTGCCGATCCAGCAACGCGACCGATGCGGGAGCCGCCCCGTTCAAGACGACCAACATCGACAAGGCGAAAGACCTCTTCAAACAGGCCGGCTACAACGGCGAAACGCTGGTGGTGCTGCAGCCGACCGACCGGCCACAGTACAACGCCGCCGTGACCGTGATGGCATCGCAATTGCGCAAGGCCGGGGTGAAGGTCGACCTGCAGGCGCAAGACTGGAGCACGATCACCGGCCGCCGTGCCAAGATGGATCCGCCGGACAAGGGCGGCTGGCATCTGTTCGTCACCTCCGCCGGTGGGCCGGATATGGCCTCGCCGGCGGCCAACATCTGGTTCAACTCCGCCTGCAAGGCCGCCAACCCCGGCTGGGCCTGCGACCCGAAGCTCACCGCCATGGTGGACGCCTGGACGCGCGAGCCGGACGCGGCGAAGCGGCACGCCATGCTCGCCCCGATCCAGGAAGAGGCGTATACTTCCATTCCCTACGTCCCGCTCGGGCAGTTCACGCAGCCGATCGCGTTCCGGTCCAACATCAAGGGCGTGCTGGTGGCGGGCGTTCCGGTCTACTGGAATATCGAGAAGACATGACGGCATTGGGGTCAGGCTGATCCGATGGGCGGCTTCATTCTCCGCAAGCTGGGATCGACGGCGACCGTTATGGCAGTGGTCGCCATCATCGTGTTCATGTTGATCCATCTCAGCCCCGGCGACCCGGCCGCCATCATCGCCGGCGAGCGCGCGACGGCGGCCGACATCGAGGCGTTGCGCCACACGCTTGGCCTCGACCAGCCATTGCCGGTTCAGTTTGCCCTGTGGCTCGGCAAGTTGGTTCATGGCGATCTCGGCGTCTCGCTATTCAGCCATCTGCCGGTGGCGCAGCTGATCGGCCAGCGCGTCGCACCGACCTTGGCGTTGACAGCCGCCACCGTGGTGTTCGCTGTGACGACGGCGCTGCCGCTCGGCATCGTTGCGGCCTGGCAGGTCGGGCGCTGGCCGGACCGCCTTATCATGGCGCTGGCGATCACAGCGTTCTCCTTCCCGATCTTCATCATCGGCTACGCCCTGGTCTGGCTGCTGGCGCTACACGTGCGGTGGCTGCCGGTACAGGGCTACTTCACGCTCGACCGTGGCGTCTGGCCGTTCCTCACCCACCTGATCATGCCGGCCCTGTCGCTCGGCCTGGTGTTCATGGCCCTGCTGACCCGCATGACACGCGGCACCATGATCGAAGTGCTCGGCGAGGACTTCATCCGGACGGCGCGCGCGAAAGGGTTGGGCAACGCGCCGCTGCTGCTCCGCCACGCGCTGAAGAACGCCGCGATCCCGATCGTGACCACCATCGGGACCGGGGTGGCCCTGCTGATCGGTGGCGTGGTGGTGACGGAGAGCGTGTTCGCCATTCCCGGTATTGGTCGCCTGACGATCGACGCCGTGACGCAGCGCGACTACCCCGTCGTGCAAGGCGTATTGCTGGTGTCCTCACTCGCCTATGTCGGCATCAACTTGCTCGTCGATCTCAGCTACGGGCTGTTCGACCCGCGGGTCCGCGGATGAGCGACGCGGCCGTTCCAACGACGCTCGCCTTCACCCGCAGGAAGGTCTGGCGGTTGCCACGCCACGCCACGCTCGTGTTCGGGGGGGCGTCGCTGTGCGTGCTGGCGGCACTGGCGATCCTGGCACCGGTGCTCGCCCCCTACGACCCGATCGCGCTCGATGTCGTACACCGCCTGCGGCCGCCGAGCACTGCGCACTGGTTCGGCACTGACGCTTTCGGACGGGACGTGCTGAGCCGAACACTCTACGGCGGGCGCGTCTCCCTCGTGGTTGGCGTCGCGGCCGCACTGGCCAGTGCGGTGATCGGTGCATCGATCGGCGTGCTAGCCGCCATGTTCGGCTGGGCCAACGCCGTGCTGATGCGGCTCATGGACGGGCTGATGGCAATCCCCGCCATCCTGCTCGCCGTCGCGATGATGAGCCTGGCGCGGCCCGGCATCCTCACCGTGGTGGTCGCGATCACCATCCCCGAAGTGCCGCGGGTGGCGAGGCTCGTGCGCTCGGTGGTCATCATCATCCGGCAACAGCCCTACGTACTGGCCGCGACCTCGATCGGCACCAAGCTGCCGGGCCTGCTGCTGCGCCACGTGCTGCCGAACGCACTGACGCCCCTGGTGGTGCAGGCGACGTATGTCTGCGCCTCGGCCGTGCTGCTGGAATCCTATCTGGGTTTCCTCGGCGTCGGCATCCCGCCGGAAACCCCGAGTTGGGGCAACGTCATCGCCGATGGACGTACCTACGTGCAGTTGGCGATCTGGATCGTGCTGTTCCCCGGGCTGTTCCTCGGACTGATGGTGATGGCGATCAACATGCTGGGCGACGGCGTGCGCGACCTGCTGGACCCCCGTTTGTCTCAGCGCGTGTAGTCTTGCCGATGCTCGACGTGCAATCGCTGGTGACGCAGTTCGTGACGCGAGACGGCACGGCGACGGCGGTCGATGGCATGTCGTACGCCGTGGACCAGGGCGAGACGCTCGGCGTGGTGGGCGAATCGGGTTGCGGCAAAAGTGTCACCGCGCTGTCCATCATGCGCCTGATCCCGCAGCCACCTGGCCGCATCGCCGGCGGCCGCGTGCTGCTCGAAGGTACCGACCTGCTCGCGCTGAGCGAACCGGCAATGCGCCGGGTGCGCGGCAACGCCATCTCGATGATCTTCCAAGATCCGATGACCTCGCTGAACCCGGTGCTAACCATCGGCCAGCAGATCGGTGAGATCGCGATGCTGCATGGCAACTTGTCCCGCCGCGCTGCGAACGACCGGGCGGCGGAGATGCTCACCGCTGTCCACCTATCCGACGCGCGCCGCCGCCTCGGGGAATACCCGCATCAACTCTCGGGCGGCATGCGCCAGCGCGTGATGATCGCCATGGCGCTGATCTGCGCGCCCAAGGTGCTGATCGCCGACGAACCCACGACCGCGCTGGACGTCACGATCCAGGCGCAGATCCTCGACCTACTGGCCGAACTGCAGGAACGCACCGGCACCGCCATCGTGCTCATTACCCACGACCTCGGCGTGGTTGCGCAGATGGCCCGTCGGATCGTGGTGATGTACGCCGGCTCCAAGGTCGAGGAGGCGGCCACCGACGACCTGTTCGATGCGCCCTTGCACCCCTACACGCGCGGCCTGCTGGCGGCGAGCCCACAGACCAGCGTAGCCGGCACCGGGCGGCAGAAGCTGGCGGAGATCCGTGGCGCCGTGCCAGCGCTGACCGCGTTGCCGCCGGGCTGCCGCTTTGCGCCTCGCTGCCCGATGAGCATCGAGATATGCCGGACCACGAGGCCGCCCCTGGAGGCGCACAGTCCCGGCCACTGGGCCGCCTGCTGGCGAGCGGGAGAGGTCGGGCATGCTTGACGCGACCGCCGACGCGCCGTTGCTGCGGGTGGAGGATCTCCGCAAACACTATCCGCTCGCCGTCCGAGGCTTTGGCAGCAAGCACGCGACGGTGCGCGCGGTGGACGGCATCTCCTTCACGCTCGCGCGCGGCCGCACCCTGGGCCTGGTGGGCGAGAGCGGCTGCGGCAAGTCCACGGCGGGCAAAGCAATCCTGCGTTTGCTGGAGCCTACCTCCGGCCGCGTCACGCTGGACGGTGTGGACGTAACGGCGCTGCCGCCGCGCGCCCTGCATGCCGAGCGCCGCAACATGCAGGTGATTTTCCAGGACCCTTACGCCTCGCTCAACCCGCGCATGACCGCGGCGGCCATCGTGACCGAGCCGATGGCCAATTACGGCCTGCTGACCCGGCGCGGCCGGGCGGAGCGCGTGGCTGAACTGTTCGACCGTGTGGGCTTGCGTCCGGACCAGATGGGCCGCTACCCGAGCCAATTTTCCGGCGGGCAACGCCAACGCCTCGGCATCGCCCGCGCCCTGGCCCTGTCGCCGAAGCTGGTGGTGGGCGACGAGCCGGTCTCGGCACTCGACGTGTCGGTGCAGGCGCAGGTCATCAACCTGATGGTCCGGCTGCAGGACGAATTAGGACTGAGCTACGTCTTCATCGCCCACGACCTGGCCGTGGTGCGCCATATCAGCGATCAGGTCGCCGTGATGTATCTCGGCCGCATCGTGGAGATGGCAGACGTGGCGACCGTGTTCGGCAGGCCCGCCCACCCCTACACCCGGTTGCTGCTCGCCTCCGTGCCGTCGGTCCGTGCGCGCGGCACTCGGCTGAAGCTGGTGCGCGGAGAGCCGCCGAGTGCCGCCGCCCCGCCGCCCGGCTGCCACTTCCATCCGCGCTGTCCGGAGGCGGTGGAGCGATGCCGGGTCGAGACGCCGCTGCTGCGCGAAGTCGGGCCGGGACAGCTGGCAGCGTGCCACCTAGCCTAACCGATCAGGTCTTGGGCCAGACCGGATCCGTGGTGGCAACGCTCGGCGGGTAGACGGCGACCGCCTTGCCGTCGAGCCATTGAACGATCACCAATTCCGCCCCGACGCGGCGGCCCTTGCTGTCGAACTGCAGATGGTGGCCCGGATACAGCAGCGCCGGCCCCGTCGTCAGGTCGAAGCCACGAATTGCGTCCGCCACCTTGCGCCGGTCGGCGCTGGCCGCTGTCTCTAGCGCCTGGCGGAAGATCATGACGTCAGCATAGGTCAGGATAGCGTCCTGGTTCAGCCACGGCTCGCCGGTCTGCGCCATGAAACGCTTGGACAGGTCCTCCTCGCCCTTGCCGCCCCAGTCACCGACGATGCCCATCATACCCTGCATGATGTCGGCCCCGATCACCTGGCCCAACTCCGGCGCACCCATCTGTCCGCCATTGCCGACCTTGGGCAGCCGATTGCAGCCGAGATTATACTCGTTGAACTTGTCCAGCACGATCTTGGTATCGGGAACATTGGACGTGATCGCGAGCAGGAAGTCCGGCCGCGCGCTGCGCACGTGCTGCACGATGGACGTCGCGTCCGACAGCGGCGGCGTGTAAGCCTCGTCCACCACTAACTTCAGGCCAAATTTCGCCAGCGTCTCGGGCGAGCGGACCGGCTTGAGGAAGCTTATGGCGGAGGCCGTGTTGTCGGCCACGATGCCAACGGTCTTAAGGTCCTTGCCGGTCGCGCGCTTGGCTACCTCCAAGATCGTCGGCAGCGCCTTGGTGGATTGTTCGTCCGCCGTCGGAACCGTCTGAAACACGAAGCGAAAGCCGCGGTCGGTGATGGCGTCCGAGTAGGACAAGGTCAGCCATGGCAGCTCGGCTCGCTCCGTGACCTCCGTCACGGCCAACGTAAACGTGCTGAGCCAAGCCCCGGTGCCGCCGATCAAGTCCTGATGCTGCGCCACCATACGCTGCGCCGCGTCCTTGGCCTTCTCCGCCGTGTCGCCGGCGTCGATGACGACCAGCTCCATCTTCATGCCGCCCAGCGACTTGATGCCGCCGGCGCCGTTCACGTCGTCGACCGCCATCTTGGCGCCGGACAGCATCTGCGTGCCCTGGCGTGCCCATGGTCCGGACATCGGGGCCAACACCGCGACCTTCGCCGTCTTGCCGGCATCCTGCGCGCGGGCCACGCCGGCCCCGAGTGCAGTGACCAATCCCAAGGCGACGGCATCGCGCCGCGGCAGCTTCATCGTCATGACTTGTTTCCCCGTTCTTATTGCTTCAGTCGCCTTGCCTCTTCAACCGACGCCCATGTAGGAGCGATGCACCCGGTCATCGGCCATCAGCGCCTCGTAACGGCCCTCCATCACGATGCGGCCCGTTTCCAGCACATAGCCGCGGTCGCAGAGTTCGAGCGCCTCGGCAACGCGCTGCTCGACGAGCAGGATCGTCAGGCCGTCCTGCCGGTGCACCTGCGATATGCTCTCGAAGATCATGTCGGCGACCACGGGTGCCAGACCCATCGAGGGCTCGTCCAGCATGAGCAGGCGTGGTGCTGAGGCCAGGCCGCGGCCGATGGCGAGCATCTGCTGCTCACCGCCGGAAAGGGTGCCGGCGAGCTGGCGCGCACGGTCGGCCAAGATCGGGAACAGCGCGTGGATGCGGTCCAGCGTGCGCAGCCATTGCGCCCGCCCGGCGGTGGTGCAGGCGCCCATGGCGAGGTTCTCCCGCACCGTCATGGCGCGGAACACCTGGCGGCCCTCCGGCACGTGGGCGATGCCGAGATGGGCGCGTGAGCACGCGGGCTGCGCGAGCAGGTCGGCACCCTCCAGTTCGATGCTGCCGCGGTCGGCCGCAACCACGCCGGAGATGGCCTTGAACAGCGTTGTCTTGCCCGCACCATTTGGCCCGATCACGGCGACGAACTGCCCCTGCTTGACGCTGAGGCTCACCTCGTGGAGCGCGTGCAAGCCGCCGTAATGGACGCTTAGGCCGGTTATTTCTAGCATTTCAAGCGCCGGACCCGGCCAGAGGACAGTCGTCCTCTGGCCACCTGGCAATGGGGGTGCAGGGGACGACTGCCCCCTTCCGGGTGCAGGGCGGAGCCTTGCGTTCGTTTAGCTTGCGCATTTCGCGAGCCACTTCTTGCCTAGATAGGCTTCGATCACCGTGCGGTTTGCGACAACCTCCTGCGGCAGCCCGCGCGCCAGGGTGCGACCGCGATCCATCACCAAGAACTCGTCGGCGATGCGCATCATGGCCTGCATGGTGTGCTCGATGATGACCACCGTCATGCCGGCACTTCGCAGCCGGTCGAGCACGGTCAGCACCTCCTCACACTCGTCACGGCCGAGCCCGGCCAGCGTCTCGTCCAGCAGCAGCAGGCGCGGCTGGGCAGCCAGCGCCCGCGCCAGTTCCATCAGCCGCAATTCCTTGTTGGTGAGGCTGTTCGCCGGCGCGGCGGCAAGCGCCGTCAAGCCGCACGTGGCCAGCGCCGCCGCCGTTGCCTCCTGTGCCACGCGGTCCGACAGCCCGGCGCCGTAGGCTCCGGCCAGCACGTTGTCGAGCAAAGACAGCCGAGGAAAGCTGCGCACGACCTGGAAGGTACGTCCTACGCCCATGCGGCACACCTGATGCAGCGAGCGGGCCGTGATACGCTCGCCGGCGAGCAAGGCCTGCCCGCTGCTGGCCGGCAGCACGCCGTTCAGCACGTTGAACAGCGTCGTCTTGCCCGCGCCGTTCGGGCCGATGATGCCAAGGATCGATCCCTCGGCGACGCTGAAGCTCACGTCCGACACGGCTTGCAGCCCGCCGAACCGTTTGCTCAGGCCCTGCACCTCGAGCAGCGTGCGCCCTGGTGCGGTCCGTTTGGCGCTGACCAGGGGTATCACCGGCAATAGCGGTGCCGGCACAGTCGGAGCCGCCAAGGCCGGAACCGACTGGCCGCGGCGGCGCAAGCGTTCCCGCAAGGACCAGAACACACCCTCGGGCGCTAGCAGCATGACGAGGATGATGGTCGCGCCATAGACGACACCCTGGATGCCGGGGATGACGTCGCCCAATTCCGCCTGCAGCGTATCGGAGAGCGGGATCAACGCGGCAGCCCCGATCAGCGCACCCCAGTAAGTGCCGACGCCCCCAAACATCACCAGGGTCAACGCCTGTGCCGAGACGATCACGCCGAACACCGAGTCCGGGGTCACGATCAGCAGCACGCAGGCATACAGCCCGCCCGCGGCCGACGCCATCGCGCCGCTCGCCATCAGCGCCAGCACCTTCACCCGGCGCGTGTCGATCCCCGCCGCTTCGGCCGCGAGTTCGTTCTGCCGCACCGCCGTCAGCAGCAGGCCGAAACGGGACGTCTCGACCCACATGGTGATCGCCATGGCGATCACCAGCATCCCGACCGCAACCAGGATCATGTTTCGGGTGTCGGTGAATTGCAGCCAAAGCAGCGGGTTCTCCCGCTTCATCGGCAACGACACTTCCTGTAGCCCGAGGTATTGCACGACATACAGCAGCACGAGCGGGTAGGCGAGCATGGCCAACGCGAAGTAGTGCCCGCGTAGCCGCAGCGTGGGCAGCGCGATCAACAGCGCCGCGAACCCGCCGAGCACCGTCGCAGCCGGGATGCCGAGCCAAGGTGAAAGATTGGCATACACCAGCAGCAGGGTGACCGTGTAGGCGCCGATCCCGAAAAAAGCGGCATGCCCGAAGGAGATCAACCCAGAATAGCCCGAAAACAAGTTCCACGACAGGCCGAACACCGCCCAGATCGGGACCAGGACGAGGATAAGCTGGTAGTAGCTGTTGGTCACCAGCAGTCCCGCGAGCGCGTAGGCGCAGCATAATCCGGCGAACACCGCGCCATCCCGCTTCAGCCTCTGCGCCGCACCCGGCCTCATGCGCGCTCCGCCGAGCGGCCGAACAGCCCTTGTGGCCGCAATACGATGATCAGCAGGAACACGACGAAGATAGCCGCGTTTTGCAAGGTCGGCGGCAGAATGAGTGCCGAGAACTGCTGCACGAAGCCGACCGTCAATCCGCCCCAGAACGAGCCCAGGATGCTTCCCATCCCGCCCAGCACGACGCCCGAATACATGATGATGACGAAGTCGACACCGACATACGGAGTGAAGGACAAAAACGTCGCGATCAGTCCGCCGGCGATCGCCGTCACGGCGCTGCCCAGCCCGAACGCCAGCCGGTGCGACCGGGTGACGTCGATGCCGACATAGGTTGCTGCAGTTGCGTTATCCGCCGACGCGCGCAGCGACCGGCCGAACGCCGTACGCTCTAGTAGCAGCCACAGCAGTAGCGCCACCAGCACCGCGACGCCGGCGCCGATCAGCCCAGCCTTGCTCAGGAATCCCCCCGCCTCCCCCACCCCCGTCTCGATCATCCAGGCCGAGGCCGAAATCGGTGTGCGAACCGAGCGGGGAAAGCTGCCGAACAGGATCAGTCCGCCATTCTGCAGGATCAGCGAAAGACCGAGCGTTACGATCAATTGGCCGTAATGCCCCTCGTCCGGGCTACCCATGGTACGCAACCCGGTAACTCGGGAAACCAGGAACTTGTGCACCAGGCAGCCGCCGGCGAACAGCACGGGCCCCGCGAGCAACGCCGCCACGATCGGGCCGGCAATGGGACCCAGGAAGGCCAACACGCCCCAGCCCGTGAAGAGGTAGAACGCGATGTACATACCGAGCATCAGCAGGTCGCCCTGCGCGAAGTTCACCACGCGCATGATGCCGAAGATGAGGCCAAGACCCAGGCACATCAGGCCGTAGAGGCAGCCGATCGTCACACCGGCCGTGATCGCGTTCAGCACGTTCTCGATCGTGGATTGCCAATCCATCAGCTTCGCGCCGCGTTCGGTGAACGCCGCAATACGTCGGCTATGATGACGTTGAACGCGTCGGCTGCCTCGAACGCGACCCAGTGCCCCGCGTTCGGCACGATCTCGATGACTGCATCGGGGTGGGCGTTGCGGATTGCAACAATGCGCGCCGGCAAATTTCCCTTCGCCACCGCATCCTCCGCGCCCCAGATCGCGGTGACCGGCGCGCGTATGCCCGGTAGCGCGTCCAGCAACGCCGTACTGGTGGAGAACCGCACGCTGCGGATCCGCGCCTGTGTGACGTTGGTGTCCTGGATCGCCAGCGCCTCGTCATCGATCAAGGCCGGGTCGGCAATCATCTGAACGGCGAGATTGTGCCGGTGTCCCTCCCGACGCTCCTGCCCGGCCTTGTCCACTACCCGGATGACAGGCGTCTCCCCCCGCGCCAACCCGAGCCCGCCGGCACCGACCAAAGTAAGACTCGCGATCGCATCCGGCCGGGCAGCGGCGACGATACCGCCGAGCATGGCGCCGAACGAGAATCCAACGAGGTCACAACGCTCGCCCGGGCGGAGGACGCTCGCCAGCCCATCGGCGATGATGGCTGCGATGCGCTGCGGCGTGTGTGGCTCAGGTGGAAGCGCAGACTGGCCGAGGCCGGGAGTGTCGGGCGCCAGCACACGGTGCGAGCCGGCCAGTACGTCGATGTTGCGCGCCCAATGCCGCCACGAACCGATACCGCCATGCAGAAGCACGACCGGTCGACCGGTCCCCCACGCGCGCCACACCATGTCGCCATCGCCATTGCGCGTCGTCGTGACAACGGCAGAGGAGTCCAGCCGAGCGACACGGTCGAGCGCAGGCACGTTAGCGACAGTCCTTCGGAGGACGTCGCGCGGCAATGCCGCTGGCCATTCTTGGAGCCTCCCGATTTTGACCCAATGATGCAGGATGCACCTATGCCGTCAAGCACTGCTCGGCGCCTTGACATGCGGCAAAGGCGAATCCTACGGTCATCTCCAATGCATTGTATTTGACGCTCGGATCAACGAGCGCGACGGGAGGAGGGTCGGCCCATGCAGCACTGTTCTTGGTGGCAGGCCACGTGACTTTGCCGGCGAGTTCCAGCCCTCCATCGCTCGGAACGATGAAGGGCGCGACCGGACCCGGCATGCTCGCCGGCCTGCGCGTGATCGAGGTGGCTGACGAGACGGCGGAGTATTGCGGTCTGTTGCTGGCCGGCCTCGGCGCCGAAGTCGTCAAGGTCGAGCCGCCCGGCGGAAGCCCGACCCGGCGGATCGGACCGTTCCTCGACGATGAGCCCGGCCCGGAGCGCTCGCTGTTCTTCTGGCACTACAACCGCGGTAAACGCTCCGTGCTGATCGACGCCGACGACGCGGCCGGACGCGAAGCATTGCACGGCCTGCTCGCCGGCGCCGACATCCTGCTCGACTCATCCTGCGGCAAGCTGAGTAGCCAGCTCGGCATGGACAGGGCGGCACTGCTGGGGCGCTACCCGGCGCTGGTCGTGGCGCGGATGACACCGTTCGGCGATGATGGCCCGTGGTCCTCGTGGCGTGGCAGCGACCTGATCCACCTTGCACTCGGCGGGGTCGCCATGAACTGCGGTTACGACCCCGATCCACGTCGCCACTACGACACGCCACCCATCGCGCCGCAGGTGTGGCACGCCTACCAGATCGCCGGCGAACAACTCGCGGTCGGCGTCGTTGCGGCGCTGCTCCACCGCAACCGCACCGGCGAAGGCCAGGAGGTCAGTTGCGCGGTGCACGAGGCCGTGGCGAAGAGCACCGAAGTGGATCTGATGTCGTGGGTGATGCGCCGTGCCCCGCTCTGGCGGCTCACCTGCCGCCACGCGGTCGAGACGCCGACACACACGCCCAATATCGCGCATACCAAGGACGGCCGCTGGTATGTGAGTTGGGGCGTGAGCGCGCGCGACCAGGCAAAGCTGGTGCCGTTCCTGGCCGAATGGGGCATGCAGGCCGACCTCGAGCCGCCCAGCGGCGACGCCGACCTGCGTGCCCGCAGCGTGCCGGGCACCGTTGCCGGTACCGAGCGGACCGCCCACGTGCAGGAAGTGATCGGCCGCTTCATTCGTGCCTTCTGCCACGACGACATGCCCTGGCGGGAGGCGCAGGACAACGGGCTGCTATGGGCACCGCTCCGTAAGCCGCATGAGAGCGCGTTGGACGAGCACTGGCTAGTCCGCGGCAGCTACGCCGATATCGAGCATCCGGAACTGGGCCGCAGTTTCCGTTATGCCTGCAGCAAGTGGCTGAGCAGCGAGACGAGTTGGCAGACCGGCCGCCGCGCGCCGTTGCTGGGCGAGGATTCGGCGCTGCTCGCCGCAGCCCCCCGCCGTCCTGCAGTTCCGGCCGCGCCGCGCGCAAGCCAGGCCACCTTGTCGCCACGCGGCAAGCCGTTCGCGTTGCAGGGCGTGCGGATTCTGGACTTCTCGTGGTTTCTCGCCTCCGCCGGCGGTACCAAATTCCTCGCCGCCCTCGGCGCGGAGAGCATCAAGGTCGAGTGGAAGGACAATCCCGATACGCGCCTGGCGGCCATGGCGCCGGTGGGCGGGCGGGTGGCCCGCGAGGCGGCAACGGCGCCGCTGAAGGGCGTGAGCGATCCCGACATGGGCGGCCAGTTCAACAACAAGAACAGCGGCAAGCGTGGCATGTCGCTCAACATCCGACATCCGCGGGGGCTGCAGATCGCGCGCGACCTGGTGCGGGTGTGCGACATCGTGGCCGAAGGCTTCTCACCCGGCGTGCTCGAGCGGCTCGGCCTGGGCTACGAGGTGCAACGTAGGATCCGGCCGGACATCATCTACATTCAGCAGTCGGGAATGGGCAGCCACGGCACCTATGGCCGGCTGCGCACGGTCGGCCCGGTGGCCGCCGCCTTCGCCGGCACGTCGGAGATGTCCGGTCTGCCGGAACCGGCGATGCCGGCGGGTTGGGGGTATTCCTATCTCGACTGGATGGGCGCCTACAGCTACGCGCTGGCGTTGCTCGGGGCGCTGCATCACCGCGACCGCACCGGCCAGGGCCAGTGGATCGATGCCTCGCAGACCGAGTCCGGGCTGCTTTTGGCGGGGGTCGCGGCGCTGGACTGGTCGGCCAATGGCCGGGCCTGGAACCGCTACGGCAACCGCTCCCCGTTCAAGTTGGCGGCGCCACACGGGATCTATCGCTGCCGCGGGACAGACAAGTGGCTCGCCATCGCCTGCTTCGACGAGGCGGACTGGCGTGCGCTGGTGCAGGTGGCCGGACAATCGGGCTGGGTGTACGAGCCCCGCTTCGCCACGCTGGAAGCGCGGCTGGCGAACCAGGACGCGCTGGATGCGGCGGTGTCCGGCTGGACCGCCGGCCAGGACGCACGGCAGGCGATGGCCACGCTGCAAGCGGCCGGGGTGGCCGCCGGGTCATGCCAGACGGCAGAGGATCGCTGCGACCACGATCCGCAACTTGCGGCGCTCGACTGGCTGACGGAGGTCACCGGCACCAAGATCGGGCGCTGGCCGGTGGCGGAGCTGCCGATGAAGTTCAGCGCCACGCCCAGCTATGTCGGCGGCCCGATCGACCGCGGCGCCCCGTGCTACGGCGAGGACAATACGCACGTCCTGACCGAATACCTCGGCATGTCGCCCGGCGAGGTCGAGCGGCTGGCCGAAGACGGCGTGATCTGAGGGGAACAGCCAGTGGAAACGTTGAGCAATCGCGTCGCCGTGATCGGGGTCGGCAATACGGCGTATGGCAGCTTTCCCGAGACGGATGAATACGGGCTCGGCGCGGAGGCGTTTCGCAACGCCATCGAAGATTGCGGGCTCGACAAAAACCAGGTGGACGGGCTGCTGGTCTGCCGCATGCCATATTATGCGCGCATGGGCGAGGTGCTCGGGTTGGACCCGCGCTGGACGCTCTCGATGCCGCCGCATGGCCGCATGTCCGGCATGGGACTGATCGAGGCGGCGATCGCGCTGGCAACCGGGCAGGCGAACTACGTGGCCTTGATCTACACCAACATCGGCCGCTCGCGCCGGGTGAACTACGGTGGCGACGAGGCGCCGTCGGTGTGGGATCCATGGGGCTTCACCTCCCCCGGCGGCGCGCACGCCATGATGTTCCGCCGCCACATGGAGCTGTACGGCACCACCACCAGGCAATTGGCGGAGGTGTCGGTCGCGATCCGCCACCACGCTTGCCTGAATCCCAACGCGGTGATGAAGACGCCGATCACCATCGACGACCACGAGGCGGCACGCCCGATCGTGGCGCCGCTGCGGCTGCTCGACTACTGCCTGATCAATGACGGCGCGGTCTGCCTCATTCTCAGCACCGCCGAGCGCGCCCGGGATGCGCGTAAGAAACCGGTGCTGATGTCCGGCTTCGGTGGCCGCGAAAGTTACCGCGAGTCGTCAATCCAGAATTTCGACTTCGACTTCTGGCACGGCGCCGTGTCGGAGGCGGGTCGCACCGCCTATGCCATGGCGGGTGTTGCCCACGACGATGTGGACGCGCTGATGTGCTACGACAACTTCAGCCCCACCGTGCTGTTCAGCCTCGAGGGGCTCGGCTTTTGTCCGCGCGGCGAAGCGGGGCGCTTCGTCGAGGGTGGCGCGCTGAAGCTCGGCGGCAAGCTGCCGACCAACACGGATGGCGGGCACCTCTCCAACTCCTACATGCAGGGTTGGGCGTTGAACGTGGAAGCGGTGCGGCAATTGCGCGGCGAGTGCGGCGCGCGCCAGGTGCCGGACTGCCGGGTCGTGCAGTACGTGCAGGCCACGCCGTGCTCCCGCACCATCATCTACACAACCGCCTGAGGAGTGCGCCGCATGGACGCCCCAACTGACGCGCCAGCCAAGCCCCGCCCCCGCGTCGATGCCACGAGCCGCGGTTTCTGGGAGCATGCCCGCGCCGGGCAACTCGCCATGCAGGTCTGCGATGCCTGTGCGGACGTGCATTTCCCCGGCTCCCCGGTTTGCCCGCGCTGCCTGTCGGACAAGCAGGCCTGGCAGCCGGTCAGCGGCCGCGGCACGCTCGAATCATGGGTGACGTTCCACCGCCCATACTGGCCGGGTTTCGCGGCCGACATCCCCTACGAGGTCTGCCTCGTCCGCCTGGCCGAGGGACCGCTGCTGGTGAGCAACCTGGTCGGCGGCCCCCAGGGTGCGACGCTCGGGGCGGCCGTACACGTCGTGTTCGAAGCGGTAGACCGCGAGCTGACCCTGCCGAAATGGGCGCTCGACGATGCCTGAGGACGCGTCGCCTAAGCGCCCACTATATTGGGTAACCTGATCGTCTCTGGAGGACGCTGAGCATGGCCCGTCTCGAATACCTTGACCGCGATCAGCTTCGTCCGGAGGACCAGGACCTACTCGTCCGCAATATCAACCTGTATCGGGCGCTGACGCACAGCCCCGGCGGTGCGCGGGCGTTCCACGGTCTCGGTCACTATATCCGCCATACCAGCCCGCTCGACCCGCGGCTGCGTGAGATGGCAATTCTCCAGGTTGGGTGGCAGGCACGCGCGCCCTACGAGTGGTCGCACCACATCAAGATCGGCAAGGAATTCGGCGTCAGCGACGAGGACATACGCGGGCTGATCGCAGATACTGCGGGCGAGCCGACGAAGCTCGACGAGCCGGCCCGTCTGGTGTTGCGCGCGGCGCGCGAGGCGGCGGCCGGGCCGGGCATCGCCGAGGCGACGTTCGCCGCGTTGGGCCAACATCTGACGACCGAGTGCCTCACCGACCTTACCCTGGTGATCTGCTTCTACTGTTGCGTGGTCCGCTTCCTCAGCAGCGTCGGGGTCGATGTGGAGCCCGAGTATCAGCCGTATCTCGACGCCTACCCGCTCCCCGCATGACGCAGGCCACCCGGGTCGTCATCACGGTCCCTGAAGGTCGGACACCCAGCGGATCGAGACTGGTGCCACCAGGCCCGGGCAAGGTGCAACAGCGACAGACCGCCGTCGGGACAGAGACCGAATCTAGGCCCTGAGAGGGTCTGCCCGGCCAGCCATACGTGCGCCACCATCCTGATTGCGGGCCGACGGCATTATCCTTGACGAACTGCGCGATGCCATAGAATGAATGGTACATTCGCAACGCGATCGCCATGCTCGGTCAAGGGCAGGCGGGATGGGGAAACCGGACATGCGCAACTGGCTCGCCGCTGCCATAATGGTCGTTGCTGGATCGCTTACCGCCGGGCAGGCGTCTGCAGAGCCACAGTTCAAACTCCGCGCATCGCTGGATACCTCGGCCACCCATGCCCGCACCGTCGCCGTCGCCGACTATCTCAAGCAAGTGGAGGCGCGCTCCGGGGGCCGCATCGCCACCGAACTGTTTCACAGCGGCCAGCTGTTCCGCGACCGTGATGTTGCCAAGGCGCTACGCCAGGGCGCCATCGAGATGGCGGTGCCCGGCAACTGGGTGCTGACCGGCATCGTGCCCGATGCGGACGTATTCGAGCTGCCGGCCTTCTTCGGCCAGCCGCAGGAGGTGGTGTTCAAGGAGGCGGACGGCCCACTCGGCACCATGATCGACGGCGAACTCGCTAAGCGGCTGGACGTGAAGGTGTTGGGCACTTGGCTCCCGCTCGGCTACGACAACACGTACAGCACCAACAAGCCGATAAACGGTTTCGCCGACATGGTTGGCATGAAGATCCGCAACTCCGGCGGCGCCGGCCAAGCGGCACGCGCCCGGTTCTTTCAGGCGCAGCCCAACATGACGGCCTGGCCGGACGTACCCCTGGCGCTATCGCAAGGCACGTTCGAAGCCGTCAGTTCCACCGACGAGAGTCTGGCAAGCGCCAAGCTGTGGGACAGCGGCATCCACTACGGCTTCGTGGATAAGGAATTCATCGGATTCTATGTGCCGATGGTCAGCGAGAGCTTTTACGACAAGCTACCGCCGGACCTGCAGAAGCTGCTGGTCGACGTGTGGCAGGAGAACATTGGGGCCTATCGCTCCCGCATGGAGGCAGCGCAGACCCAGGCGCGCCAGACACTCGAACAACACGGGGTGAAGTTTGTCCTGCCGTCCGACGCGGTGCTCGGGCAGGCGCGGGCCAAGATGCTCGAGGAGCAGGACAGCATAGCGAAGGAGATGCGGATCTCTCCCGCAGCGCTCAAGCAGGTCAACGACGACTTCAAGGCGAACGGCAGTTAGCGTGCTGGGAGAGCGCCTGCTGGCGACCTGGAACACGATCGAACGGCTGCTGATCGGGCTGCTCGGTGCGTCGGCCTTGGGCGTCGGTACCTATCAGGTGGTGGGGCGCTACGTCGACCCACGCATCGCATTCCCCTACGGCGACGAAGTCGTGACCTACCTCACCGTCTGGGCGGTGTTTCTGGCGGCCAGTCAACTCGTCCGCACAGACGGCCATGTCCGGCCGGATATCGTGCTTCGCCTACTGCCAGCCCAGGGCCAGCGCTGGGTCGAAGCGTTCAACTGCTGTGCCGCACTCGCTTTCTGCATCGGGCTGCTGATCTTCGGGACAGCGATCACCAGCGGGTCCTTCGATCTGGACGAGCGCAGCTCCACCGGGCTCGAGTTCCCGCTGTGGATCTACTACGCCGCCCTCCCGACCGGAGGCGCGTTGATGACGGTGCGCTACCTTCTCCGACTGTGGCGCTACCTGTTCCGCTTCGACCCGGCGACCATGGTGATCGCACCTGCCGAACACTGACCTGTTCGCGCAACGAGGGGGATCACCTGTCTAATGGGCACGCTGCTATTCCTGTTGCTGTTCTTCGGCCTGTTGGCCGCGGGAATGCCGATCTTCCTCGTGCTCGGCCTGTGCGCCGCCGCCCTGTTCACCAGCAGCGGACAGCCGCTGATCATCATCGCGCAGAAGATCGCCGACGAGCTCAACTCCACTACGCTGATGGCCTTGCCGCTGTTCGTGATGGCCGCCGCGTTCATGCGGCGCGGCGGTGTTGCGAAGGCGTTGGTGGACGTGGCCATTGCCTGGTTCGGTCGGCTACGGGGCGCATTGGGCATCGTCACCGTAGTGTCCTGCACACTGTTTGCCGCAATCTGCGGTTCGTCCGTCGCCACGGCGTTGGCGATGGGGACGATCCTGGTGCCGGCCATGCTGGAACGCGGCTACCCGCGGCACTTCGCGCTGGGGGTCGTGGGTGCATCCGGCACGATCGGCATCGTGGTGCCGCCCAGCCTTTCGCTGATCCTGTACGGCCTGATCGCGGAGCAATCCGTGCCCCGGTTATTCCTCGCCGGCATCCTGCCCGGGCTGCTGCAGGCGGCGACGTTCTTCGCCTGGGTGCTGTTCTACGCCTATCGCTACAAGCTCCCCCGCGAACCGGCCGTCCCGCTTAGGGCCATCCTTTCCACCACGCTCGACGCGGCCCCCGCGCTCTGTGTGCCGGCCATCGTCATGGTGGGCATCTACGGCGGGCTGATGACGGTGACGGAGTCCGCTGCCGTCGCCGCCACCACGGCCCTGCTGGTGAGCCTGATCTACTACCGCGGCTTTGCCCTGCGGGAGACGCTGTTCGTCGTAGCGGATGGGATCAAGAGTGCCGCGACCATCATGATCATCGTCGCCACCGCCCTGGCCTTCGGCCACTGGATGACGGATTCGGGCATCCCCGCCAAGTTGGTCCAGTTCACGCTCGACCACCACCTCCGTCCCTGGCAGTTCCTGCTCTGCATCAACGTGCTGCTGCTGATCCTCGGTTGCTTCCTCGAAGTGGCGGCGACGCTGCTGGTGGTGATGCCAATCCTGGCGCCGGCACTGCATCCGTTGGGTGTCGACCCGGTGCACTTCGCAATCGTGTTCACTCACAATATGGAGATCGCGCTGGTGCACCCGCCTGTTGGGCTCAATCTCTATGTGCTGGCGACCATTTCCACCGCGCCGATCATGGAGGTGGTGCGCGGCATCTTGCCATTCCTGGTGCTGCTGCTGATCGTGCTCGGCCTGATCACCTACGTGCCGGAATTGTCGCTCTGGCTGCCAAACCTGGTGTACGGCCCCGGCGGCTAACACGTGATCGTTCTAAAGGTGGCTTTTTTCTCCCTCGCCCTCGGGGAGAGGGCCGAAGTGAGGGGGCGTTCGCACATTCCAACCAGGAGAGCGCGCGGCTAGGCCCCTCACCCAACCCTCTCCCGAGGGAGAGGGCTCTCAAGCAACCTTGACCAGTCACGCCTTACCGCGGTTCGAGCACCGGGCGCGGCCCATCGAGCAGGCGGTGTGTGGCCAAAATTCGCTCCCGCAGCGCCTTGCGGCTGATCTTCAGCATGGCGTTGCGCGGCAGTTCCTCCATCGCGAGGAAAAGCCGCGGACGCTTATACCCCGTCATGTCCGCCGCTTGCGTCTGCAGCGCGTCCTGCCAGCCCGTGCGCGGCCGCTCGGCGACGACCGTAATCACCTCGCCCCAGTATTCCGAAGGTAGCCCCAGAACTGCGAACTCGCTGCCGCCGAGTGCGGCGGCCAACGCCCGCTCCACCTCCTCGGGTGCGACTTTGTAGCCGCCGGTCTTGATCACGTCGGCGGCGCGGCCGACCAGGTGCAGCCGCCCCCGTGCGTCCAGGTAGCCGAGATCGCCGCTCTCGTGGAATGCGCCGGGTTCGAGTTTCTCGTAGCCAGACGGGCGGAGGAAGCCCGCCATCATCTGCTGCGCGCGGATCAGCACCTCGCCCGCCTCTCCAGGCGCTGCGCTCCGGCCGTCGCCGGCGTCGATCACGATCTCCACCCCCGTGGCCGGCCAACCGACGCAGGCGTCGGCGCCGGGTCCGCCTTCCGCATACCACTCATCCAATTCCGCCGGCTCGAGGACGCAGATCGGGTTGATCACCTCCGTCTTGCCGTAGGTCACCCGGATCACTGGGCCGAAGATGGCGCGCGCGCGGGCGTACAGTCCCGGTGACAGCACCGCCGTGCCGCAATAGATCACCTTGAGCCCGCGCAACTCCCGCCCCTCCGCCGCGGCGACGAGCTTGGCCAGCACGGTGGGCGGCGCGAACATCTCGTCCACCTCACCGCGTTCGATGAGTGGCAGCACGACGGCCGGGTCCACCCCGTCCAGCAGCATGACGGAGCCGCCCTGGTCGAGATAGGCGTAGGTCAGCAGCGACGCGCCGTGGGAGAACGGTGTCATCAAAAGCAGTCGTCCGGTAGCGCCCGGCCGCCCCGGCATCGCCGCGCGTTGCAGCAAATTGCCCACCCAGCGGCCGCGCTGATCGGTCACGATGCCTTTGGGCAGCCCCGTGGTGCCGGAGGTAAAGCCGATTTTGGCCCAGTCCGCGAAACCGACCGAGGGGAACTCGGCCGGGTCAAGCGAGCGTTCGCCGGTCGTCTCGACAGTGTGAGCGGCAACATCGTGTGCTGCGAAGAACGGCGCCTCCGCTTGGGCGCAGACGACATGGCGCACGCCCGCGAGTTGCAGACAGTAGCGCCGGTCGGCCTCGGCCAGGTTGGCGTTGAGCGCAACCTCGGCGCCGCCGGCCAGGTGGATGCCGACACTGGCCCACACCGCTGGTATCGCGTTGCGGTTCAGGCTCGCGACCGGGTCGCCGGGCCGCACGCCTGCAGCGATCAGGCGATGGCCGACGGCGGCGGCCCGGCGCAGAAGCGCGGCGTAGGTGATGGTGCCGGACGGGTCGGCGACCGCGACCCGATCGGCGAAGCGTTGCAGCAGGCTCGCGTAATCGCGCGCACGGTGAAGGCCTTCGGGCATTCCTATCTCCTGTGCGGGACACTTCGGATTGTCCTTCGTCGCGTTTTCGCGAGCCGGCGAAGGTCGTTGACCCCGCAAGCACGCTCCCACATGATGCGCCGCGGAGGAAGCTCACAACGATGGCAACAGCCAAACCCCTCGCCGGCCTCGTGGCCGTTGAGATCGGCCACAGCATCGCCGCGCCGTTCGCGGGACTGATCCTGTCCGATCTCGGCGCTGAAATCATCAAGGTCGAGAGCCCGGCGGGCGATCACGCGCGCAGCTGGGGACCACCGTTCTGGGAGGGCACCGCCGCCGCCTATCACGCCTACAACCGCGGCAAGCAGGCTGTGGTCGTAGACCTCGCTGACCCGGCGCAAGCTGCGTCTCTCCGCCGCCTCGTGCTGCAACGCGCAGACATAGTGATCCAGAACCTGCGCGCCGGCGTGATCGAGCGCTACGGCCTGGGTGCGGAGCAGTTGCGCGCCGAGAAACCGGGGTTGATCTACTGCAATCTCGGTGCCTTCGGCACGACCGGTCCGCTGGCCGACAAGCCCGGCTACGACCCGCTGGTGCAGGCCTTCGCCGGGTTGATGAGCATGACGGGCGAGGGCGGCGGGCGCCCGCCGGTGCGCATCGGCGTATCGCTGAACGACATGGGTGCTGGCATGTGGGCCACGATTGCCATCCTTGCCGCCGTGATCGAACGTACCCGCACGGGCGACGGCGCCCGGGTCGACACGTCACTGTATGAGACAGCGCTGAGCTGGCTGACGATGCCAATGGCGAGCTACGGCGCCTCCGGCGAGATCCGCCAGCCGCGCGGATCGGGCGTGGCTGAGATCGTGCCCTATCAATGTTTCCTTACCAAAGACGGCTGGCTGATGATCGCTGCCGGCAATGACGGGCTGTTCCGCAAATTGTGCGCCGTACTGGACCGCCCCGAACTCGGCGACGACGCGCGGTTCCGTACCAATGCCGGCCGCGTCGATAATCGTGACACGCTGCTGCCGATGTTGGAGGCGCTGATCCGCCCGCAACCGCTGGCCGAATTTGCCGCCCGGTTGGACACGGCGGGTGTGCCGAACGCGCCGTTGCAGCACGTGGGCGAGGTCGCAGCCCATGCGCAGACCGCCGCGTTGGGTATGGTGCAGCCGCAACGCGAAGGCGGTCTGCCGCTGGTTGCATTGCCGATAAGCTTCGATGGCCAACGCCCTGCGATGCGTTGGCCGGTGCCCCGCCTGGGCGAACACAACGCGCTGCTGGAGGATCGCTGATGCGCGACAATTACGAGACGCTGCTGCTAGGCCGGCCACATCCGGACGTGCTGCTGGTGACCATGAACCGCCCCGGCGTGCTGAACGCGATGAACACGCAGATGGGCGAGGACATGCTGGACCTGTTCACCTCCCTCTCGCTCAGCCCGGACCAGTGCCGCGCGGTCGTGCTGACGGGCGCCGGCGAGCGTGCCTTCTGTGCTGGCGGCGACCTCAAACAGCGCCAGGGCATGACGGACGCGCAGTGGCAGGCCCAGCATCTGGTGTTCGAGCACAAGGTTCGCGCCATGATCGACTGCCCCGTCCCGCTGATCGCGGCGGTGAATGGCGCAGCCTACGGTGGTGGCTGCGAGATGGCGCTGTGCTGCGACTTCATCTACGCCGCCAACATCGCCCGCTTCGCGCTGCCGGAAGTGACGCTCGGCATTATGCCCGGCGCCGGTGGCACGCAGAACCTGCCGCGTGCAGTGGGCGAGCGCCGGGCCAAGGAGCTGCTGCTGTCCGGCAAGCCGTGGTCTGCGGAAGACGCGTTGCGCTGGGGCATGGTCAATCGCGTGTGCGAGCCCGCCAGTTTGCTGGACGATGCGGTGGCCTCTGCGAGCACCATCGCCGGCAACGCGCCGATTTCAATTCGCCAGGCCAAGCGGTCGATGCATCACGGTCTGTCGATGAGCTTGGCGGACGGCATGCTGTTCGAGATCGAGGTCTATAACCGGATGGTGCCGACGGAGGACCGCCGGGAGGGCGTGGCGGCGTTCAACGAAAAGCGCAAACCGATGTTCAAGGGACGCTGACGATGGATATGCAGGTGAATGGTGCGGCTGACGTTTCAGTACAGCTCGGCACGGACTTTCCCGAGTTGCGCGATTCGGTGCGCCGCCTATGCGAACCGTATGACGGCGCCTATTGGCGGGATTTGGACGAGCGCTCCGGCTACCCGACCGAGTTCGTCAAGGAGCTGACGGATGCGGGCTTCCTCGGGGCGTTGATCCCGGAGGAGTATGGCGGCGCCGGGCTGCCTCTGCGCGCCGCCGCGGTGATCCTGGAGACCATCAACGCCAGCGGCTGCACTGCATCCCCGGCGCACGCGCAGATGTACATCATGGGCACCCTGCTGCGCCACGGCAGCGAGGAGCAGAAGCAGCGCTATCTGCCCCGGATCGCGTCCGGCGAGCTGCGCCTGCAGGCTTTCGGCGTCACGGAGCCAACCACCGGCTCGGACACGACCAAGCTCAAGACCCGGGCAGAGCGGCGCGGCGACGTGTACGTGGTGACCGGGCAGAAGGTCTGGACCTCCCGCGCGCTGCATTCGGACATGATGCTGTTGCTTGCCCGCACGACGCCGCTCGACCAGGTGAAGAAGAAGACCGACGGGCTTTCGGTGTTCCTGGTCGACCTGCGCGAACAGCGTGGTGCAAGGCTCGACATCCGCCCGATCAAGGCGATGATCAACCACAACACCACCGAGATTTTCATGGATGGGCTGGAAGTTCCGGCGGCTAACCTGATCGGCGAGGAAGGGCGCGGCTTCCGCTACATCCTCGACGGCATGAACGCCGAGCGGGTGCTGGTGGCCTCCGAGTGCATCGGTGACGGTCGCTGGCTGCTGGACAAGGCGGTCAGCTACGCCCGCGACCGGCGGGTGTTCGACCGCTCGATCGGGCAGAACCAGGGCGTGCAGTTCCCGCTCGCCCGCGCCTTCGCCGAGCTGGAAGCGGCCGACATGATGTGCCGCCGCGCCGCCGCGCTATTCACTGCGGGGCGCGACTGCGGGGCGGACGCGAACATCGCCAAGCTGCTGGCCTCGGAGGCGACGTGGAAGGCGGCGGAGGCGGCGATCCAGACCTATGGCGGCTTCGCCTTCGCGCGCGAATACGACATCGAGCGCAAGTGGCGGGAGGCGCGCCTATATCAGGTGGCGCCGATCTCGACCAACATGGTGTTGTCCTACTTGGCCCAGCACGTGCTAGGCCTGCCACGCTCGTTCTGAGACCAAGGCTGCCGGCTTTGCCGCTCGGGCGGCCGGTTGACGTCATCTATTCGCCCTGCGAGTAATGCCCTCATCCGCTATCGTTTTAGCGGTCTTCCGTACGTCGTGATTGGCGGCGGACGTGGAGGTGAATTGAGCCAGGACAAGGGTGGCCTTGCGCTAGAGAGGCAGGGGCTGGAGGCGCCAGCAAGCCGGCGCAAGGAGGAGCGCCAATTTGTCGCGGCGCTGGCGCGGGGGCTGGAGATACTCGGCTGCTTCAGCGCGGGGCGCCGCGAGCTCGGCGTAACGGAGATCGCGACGATGCTCGGGATGGCGCAGCCTACGGCCTGGCGGCTGTGCCACACGCTGACGGAGCTCGGCTTCCTACAGGTGGAGTCGAATGGCCGGCTTAGCCCAGCGCTTGCCGTGCTGCGGCTGGGCTACACCGCCTTCTCCGACCTCACGCCTGGCGAGCTGGTGCGCCCGCATTTGCAGGAACTGGCCAGTCGTCACGGTGCAGCCGCCGGGCTCGCTGTACCGGACGGATCGGATATGCGCTTCGTCGAGCGTTGCGAGGGTGATTCGCAGCTGCTGCTCAATCTGCGGGTCGGTTCGCGCGTTCCGATCGCAACCTCTGCCTTAGGTTGGGCCTATCTTGCGGCCCTACCGGAGGGGGAGCGTGACAAGGCGGTCGGACCGGGCGCGAAGGATAAGGAGGCGTGGCGGACAGCCCGGCCTGCCTTCAATCGGGCGATGCGCGGCTTTGCCCAGCACGGCTTCATCGTAAATCCGGGCGTGCTGCATCCCGGCTATCACACGGCCGCGGTGCCCGTGCGACGGCCGGACGGGGAGCCCATCCTGGCGCTGAATTGCGGGGGTGCCGCTGCCGTGCTACCCGCCGCCACGCTGAAGGAGGAGATCGGGCCGGAGTTGCGGCGCCTGGCCGACCTGCTGGAGGCGGTGGTCTGATGCCGCGCGGTAAAGCCCCCCACGTCGCGGCCCGTAAGGCCGAACTGGCCCCGGCATCGGACGAGGGCAAGGACCGCCAGTTCGTCACCGCCCTGGCCCGCGGACTTCATATCCTGAGCTGCTTCGGCTCCTCCCGCGCCGAGATCGGCGGTACGCAGCTCGCCGCAATGACGGGGTTGCCGCAGCCCACGGTTTGGCGGCTGTGCAACACGATGCAGCAACTCGGCTTCCTCACCGCGGTCGGCGGCGACAAGCTCCGCCCAGGCCTGCCGTTGCTCAAGCTTGGCCGCGCGGCGCTCGCCTCAATCCCGCTCGCGGAGGCGGCGCGCGCCCGCATGCAGGCGTTGGCCGACCGCTTCGGCTCCGCCAGTGGGCTCGCGGCGCGCGACGGGGACCGCATGGTATTCGTGCAGCGCTGCCTGAGCGACGCGGCGCTGGTAATGAACCTGCGCGTGGGCGCCCGACTGCCGCTGGCGACCTCCTCGGTCGGCTGGGGCCTGCTCGCCGGCTTTTCCACGGCGGAGCGCGACGCGTTGATCACCCGGCACGCCGCCGCAGATCCACGCTGGCCGGATGTGGCCGAGCCATTCGCGGCGGCGATGGCAAACTACGAGAAGAACGGCTTCATCCTGAACCTCGGCGTGTTCCGCCCGGGCTATAACGGCGCCGCGGTGCCGATCATGGACGCGTCCGGCCGCCCGGCGTTCGCGCTGAGCTGTGCCGGGGCAGCCACGTCGCACACCCCAACGCTGCTGCGGCGGCAGATCGCGCCCGCCTTGCTGGAGCTGGCGGCATCGCTCCAAAGCGAGTTGCGCGGCGCTCAGACCTCGTAGGACCAAGGCTCCGGCAGCACGCGGTACTCGCCGCTGGAATGAGCCATGCGGGCGAAGCCGGGAAAGTGGAGGTGCATGCCGCCCACCACCAACCCGTCCCGCACCACCAACTCGAAGATTGCCCGGCGCGAGGCGGCGGCCATCGGCGGATCGGCATCGTACAGCATCGTGACGTCCGGTCGCGGCACCTGCAGTTCGGGCACGTGCACCGTGTCGCCCCAGATCAGCATCGACTCGTCCGGTGTGTTGACGCGGAAGGCGCTGTGGCCCGGCGTGTGGCCGGGGCAGGACACGGCGGTTATGCCGGGCAGCACTGGCCCGTCGGTGAAGGTGCGGATGCGGTCGCGGTAGGGTGCGAGGCGGAACCGGGCGGATTGGAAATAGCGGGTGCGCGACCGTTCGGTAGCGGCGGCCATGGCGGCATCGTCGAACCAGTGCGCAATCTCCGCCGCGTGCACGTGGATGTCCGCCCGGGGGAAGAGCGCCACGCCCTCGTCGCTGGTGAGCCCGTTGGAGTGGTCCGGGTGCACATGGGTCAGCAGCACCGCGTCCACTTCCGTCTCGCTGATGCCGGCCGCGTGCAGGTTCTCCGGTAGCCGCCCGCAGCTCGGCCCCATGGTGGTGCCCGATCCGGCGTCGACCAGGATCGTGCGGCCACCGCCACGGATGAGGAACGCGTTGACGGAGATGCGCGTGCCGGGTCGGCCGGTGCCTGCTAGCATCAGCGCCTCGGCTTCTTCCCGCGTGATGCCGCGCGGCGCGTCCGCGGGTGGGTCGACGTAGCCATCGCTGAGTGCCGTGACGAGCAGAGCGCCCAGCCGGCGGTGATAGACGCCCGGCACTTGCCGGGTCGGCAGCGCGGTCACGACACGGCTCCGGGCTGGGCGGGCTCCATGCCGTTCTGCCACGTGGAGGGCCTGCCGGGGAAATGCGATTGGGCCCGCTTCTCCAGCCAATAGCCATAGGCAGCGGGCACGTTGGCAAAACCGGACTCGACGCCGAGCTTCTGCGCGGCATCGATCGGCCAGTTGGGATTGTGCAGGAACTCTCGTCCGATCGCGACCAGGTCGGCGCTGCCATTGCGTAGAATCGCCTCGGCCTGATCGGCGTGGATGATGTGGCCGACCGCCATGGTCATGATGTCAGCACCTTCCCGAATGCGCTCGGCGTGCGGCACCTGGTAGCCGTAGCCGATGCTGGGCGAGGTCGCGACGTGGGTGTGGTTGGAGATGCCACCGGTGCTGCAGTCGATGATGTCCACGCCCACCGCCTTGAGTCGGCGCGCGAGTTCGATCGAGTGCTCGATCTCCCACCCTGTGTCGTCCACGGCGGAGAGGCGCATGGAAAGCAGGCGTTCCTCGCCCAGGTTGCGGCGCACTTCGGCCGACACCTCCACGGCGAAGCGCATGCGGTTTTCCAGCGTGCCGCCATACTCGTCAGTCCGCTGGTTGGCGCGGGGCGAGAGGAACTCGTGGATCAGGTAGCCGTGGGCGCCGTGGATCTCCACCGCCTCGAACCCGGCGCGCATGGCGCGGGCGGTGGCCTTGCCCCAGGCGTCCACCAGGCCGGCGATGTCTTCCCGGGTTAGTTCCCTTGGCATTGGGTGGCCGGGCTCGTGCGGGATGGCGGAGGGCGCCACCAGTTCCCAATCGCCGCCGCCGGGCATGGGCGGAACCTCCGTCAGCGGACCGCGCCCCTCCCACGGGCGGGCGTTGCGCGCCTTGCGGCCGGAATGGCTGAGCTGGATGGCCGGCACCGCACCGAACTGCTTGATGAAGGCGGCGACGCGGGCCATCGCCGGGACGAAGCGGTCGTCCCACAGTCCCAGATCGGCGGGCGTGGTGCAGCCGCGGGGGTCGACCTTGGTGGATTCCATGAACACCAACCCCGCGCCCCCGGCGGCATATTTGCCGAGATGCATCAGGTGCCAGTCGCTGAGCTCGCCGTTCACTGCGGCATAGGTCAGCATGGGGGACAGCACGATGCGGTTCTTCAGCCGGACCCCCCGGATCTGCATGGGGGTGAAGAGCAAGCTGTCCATCGCGCGTCCCCGTCGTTTTTCTCGTTGGTCAGTGACGTCGCATGGCCGGGACCGAATTTCAATGGAGCGAATAGGCTATTCGGGCCAACCGCGTTGAACCGCCCGTCCAACTTGTAACCGGCCCGAGACCCGGCAGCGCTTGACGGATGGAAGAGTGCGAGCGGAGACTATCAACCAACGAATAAGTAACTCGCAATGCGAGCGGGAGTCCGAACGTATGCCGCAGATCCTTGGAGAGGGGGCCGCTTTCTCCGGCTACCCGCCCGCGCCCCGCGCAACGCCGCGGAGTGCCGGGTCGAGCGTGGACGGCAGTTCCGCCGCCTGGATCGAGGCCCGGCTCGACCGGCTGCCGATGACCCGGCACAGCTGGCGGTTGATGACGCTGATCAGCATCGGCGCATTGTTCGAGTGCTACGACCTGTTCATGACCGGCTACGTGGCGCCCGGCCTGTTCCGCAGCCACATCCTGACGCCCACCACGGCCGGGCTGTTCGGCATGACCGGCATCGGCAGCTTCATTGGCGCCTTCTTCACCGGGTTGTTTATCGGCACGTTGCTGCTGAGCCAGGTGGCGGACCGTCTCGGCCGGCGGCGCATGTTCACCATAGCCCTGCTCTGGTACAGCGCCGCAACGGTGATGATCGCGTTGCAGACCACCGCGAACGGCGTCAATCTCTGGCGGTTGATCGCGGGGATCGGCGTGGGTGTCGAACTGACCACGATCGACGCCTTCATCTCCGAGATGGTGCCGCGCGCCGATCGTGGCCGCGCCATTGCCTTCTCCCAGGGCGTCAGTTTCTTCGCCGTTCCGGTCTGCGCCTTCGCCGCGTGGCTGCTGGTGCCGAACGACCCGTTCGGGATCGCGGGTTGGCGCTTCGTCATGCTGATCGGCGCGAGCGGCGCACTGGTCGTCTGGTTCCTGCAGCGCAACCTGCCGGAGTCGCCGCGTTGGCTGCTCGATCGTGGCCGGGTAGCCGAAGCCGAGGCCGTGACGCTGCAATTGGAAGCCTGGGCGGTGGCCGATCTCGGCAAGGCTCTGCCGGAACCAGTCGTGCGCGCGCCCGCACCCGTGACGGAGACGGGCGGCAGCCGCCTGGCCGAGCTATTTCGGCCGCCGCTGCGGCGCCGCACGATCATGATGATCGTCGCCAACCTGTTCCAGACCGTCGGCTTCTACGGTTTCGTCAATTGGGTGCCGACGCTGCTGATCGCCAAAGGCATCCACGTCACCCAGAGCCTCGAATACACCTTCATCATCGCCATCCTGTTCCCGCTCGGCCCCTTCCTCGGCGTGCTCGTAGGCGACCGTGTGGAGCGGAAATGGCAGGTGGCGCTATCCTGCCTGGCCATCGGCGTGGTCGGGCTGATCTTCGCCCAGCAGACATCCGTGATCGGCCTGATCCTGTTCGGCATCGTCCAGACGGTCGCCACCAACTGGCTGTCGTTCTCGTTCCACGCCTACCAGGCCGAGCTGTTCCCGACCCGCGTGCGCGGTATGGCGGTGGGGTTCGTCTATAGTTGGAGCCGGTTCTCCGCCGTGTTCACCGGCTTCTTCATCGCCTTCTTCCTGCGCGAGTTCGGCGTGCCGGGTGTGTTCACCTTCATCGCGGCGGCCATGGTCGTCGTGATCGTCACCGTGCTCGGGTTCGGGCCGCGCACCAGCAATCGCTCGCTCGAGGAGATCGCACGGTGAGGGCCTTCGACCCGGCCGCATCCGGGCCACTTGCCGACGTGCGGGTGCTGGACTTGTCCCGCCTGGTCTGCGGCAACGTGCTGACCATGATGCTGGGCGATTTCGGCGCGGACGTGATCAAGGTTGAGAGCCCGCACGGTGGCGACCCGCTCCGCACCTGGGAGTCGGGTGGCGCGCCGCTGTATTGGAAGGTCTACGGCCGCAACAAGCGCAGCCTGGTGCTCGACCTGGCCACGCCGACCGGGCACGAGGTGCTGCTCCGCCTGGTCGACGGCGCGGATGTGCTGGTGGAGAGCTTCCGCCCCGGTACGCTCGAACGCTGGGGGATCGGGCCGGACACGCTGCACGCTCGCAACCCCAGGCTGGTCATCGCCCGCGTGTCCGGCTTCGGTCAAACCGGGCCGTACCGCAACCGGCCGGGTTATGGTACACTGATCGAGGCGATGAGCGGTTTCGCGGCCAAGAACGGCTTTCCGGATCGGGAGCCGCTGCTGCCGAACCTGCCGCTCGCGGACATGGTCGCGGGCGTGTTCGGCGCCTACGCCGTGCAGGTGGCGCTGCATGCAAGCCGCAACGGCGCGCCGGGTCAGGTGATCGACCTGGCGTTGATGGAGCCGCTGGTCAGCATTCTCGGCATTGACTCGGCGTTGTTCGCGCTCAATGGCGAGCGGCCGCAGCGTACCGGCAACGGCGGCAAGACGGCGGCGCCGCGTAACGTGTATCGCACGAGTGACGGCCGCTTCCTGGCGATCTCGGCGCCGATGCAGTCCATGACGGAGCGCCTGTTCGACACGATCGGCCGACCGGAGCTGAAGACGGACGAGCGCTTCCGCACCAATACCCACCGGATGAAGCACGTGGGCGAGCTGGACGCGATCATCGGCAGCTGGACGGGCAGCCGCACCCAGGCGGAGGCACTCGCCATCTTCGAGGCGGCCGGCGTCACGGCCTCGTCGATCTACGAGGTAGACCAGCTCGTGGCCGACCCGCACGTTCAGGAGCGGGAGGTGCTGGTGAGCATGGCGGACGGGGATCTCGGCTCCGTGCTGATGCAGAACATCGCCCCTCGGCTCTCCGGCACACCGGGCACCATGCGCCATCCGGCTCCGGCACGAGGCGAGCATAGTCGCGCCGTGCTGATGGAGGCAGGGTTCGCGCCGGGCGAGATCGACAAGTTGCAGTGCGACGGCATCGTGGGCACGCTGGCGAAGCAGGCGGGGGCTGCCTGAGCCGCGCGATCAGAGATACTCTTCGACCAACGCCGCATCGCGGATCTCGGCCGCCGTGCCGCTGCGCCGGACCTCGCCGCCGCGCATGACATAGCCCCGCGTCGCCAGCTTCAACGCCGGGCGTGCCATCTGCTCCGTCATCAGGATGGTGGTGCCACGGCGCTGCAAGTCGCGAATGGCGTCGCTGATGCGGCCGATCCAGACCGGTGCCAGCCCGAGGAACGGCTCGTCCAGCAGCAGCAGGCGTGGCTGCGCGCACATGGCGCGGGCGAAGGCGACGATCTGTTGTTCGCCACCACTCAGTTGCCCGGCCGGTTGCCCGGCGCGCGCAGCCAGGATGGGAAATGCCGAGCACAGCCAGTCGAACGACTCACGCTGCTTGGCGCGCGGCAAACCGAAAGCGGCGGAGAGCACGTTGTCCGCAACCGACATGCGGGGATAAACCCGCCGCCCCTCCGGCGAGTAACCGATGCCGGCCCGTGCCCGGCGGTCGGACGACAGCGAGCCAAGGTCGCGACCGTCGAAGTGGATGCTGCCGGCGCAGGAGCGCACCGCGCCGATCACCGCATTGATCAGGGAGGATTTGCCCGCCCCGTTGGCACCGACCAACAGCACCGTCTCGCCCTCGGCCACCGCGATCGACACGCCGCGCAGGGCGGTGATGCCGCCGTAACGCACCTCCAACCCCTCGACCGCGAGCATCACGCGGCGACCTCCTCAGGCTCGGTGATGCCCATATATGCGGCGATCACGTCTTGCCGGCTCAGCACCTCGTCCGGCGTGCCCTCGGCCAGCACGTGCCCGGCATCCAGCACGATGATGCGCGGGCAGAGTCGGCGGACCAACTCCATGTCGTGCTCCACGATCAGCACCGAGCAGCCGACGTCTGCCTGGACCGTGCGCACGAAGGTGTCGACCATCGTGCGCTCCCGCCGCTCCAGCCCGGCCGCTGGCTCGTCCAATAGCAACACGCGCGGGCCCGTGGCAAAGGCGAGCATCAGGCCCAAGACCTTCTGCAGGCCGTAGGGCAGTTTGTCGGAGGGCTCATCCAGGCGTGCATGCAACCCGAACTCCCGCAGTAGCGAGTCGAGCCGGGAAGCCGCCGGCGGGTTGCCGCTGAAGCGGACGGCGCGGGCGATATTTTCCCGCACGGTCGCGGTCTTGAACGTGTTGGTCTGCTGGAACGAGCGCACCACCCCCATGCGGGCGAGCGCGTGCAAAGGTCGGCCGCCCATCGGTTTGCCGCCAAGGGTGATGCTGCCTGACGTCGGGGCGAGCTTGCCGCAGATGACGTTGATCAGCGTCGTCTTGCCGGCGCCGTTCGGGCCGATGACGCCCAGCGTCTCGCCGGGGGGCAGGCGAAAGCTGATGCGGTCGAACACCACAAGGCCGCCGAAACGCTTGCACACGGCGTCGACACGCAGCTCGGCCAATGGGTGTGGCATCAAACCGCCTCCTTCTCGGCCGAGCTAGGGGTGCGCGCCGTCGCGACGGGGCGCCGGGCACGGCGGAGGAGGTGCTTGGCCATGCCCACGATGCCGCCCCGCGCGCCCAGGACCACAACCATCAGCAACAGGCCGAACAGGCCCTGGGAGTAGGCCCCCTGGCTGCTGAACACGTTCGTCAGCCACACCAGAAGCGTGCTGCCGATCAGTGTGCCGAGCATAGAAGCGCGACCGCCTATGATTGCATACGCGATGTAGTTGACCGCGGAGGCCGGGCCGAAGGAGGACGGGTGCGCCGTCAGCAGCATATTGACCAGTGAGAATCCCGCCATGCCTGCCAGGCCGGCGGCGATCACGAAGCCAAGCACCTTGTAACGCCACACCACGAGGCCGAGGCTTTGGGCCAATACCTCGTTCTCCTCGATGGCGGCGAAGTGCTGCCGCCAGATGCGCGCAGTGGCGGCGGCGATCAGTGCCGCGAGCAGGGCCACGGCGATCGCGACCACTACGACGGACTGGTTGTCGCCGAGTTGCGTGCCGAACAGCGTTGTCGATGGCATGCCGACAAGCCCGTTGGAGCCGCCGGTCAGGCCGGGTGTCTCGAACAGCACGAGTTGCGTGATCTGCGAGAGCAGGAAGGTGACCAACACGAAATAGACGCCGCGCAAACGCAGCACCAGAATGCCGAGCGGTAGCGCCACCAGCGCTGGGACCACAAAGCTCAGAGCTGTGAGCAGGATCGTGTCAGTGACATTCCAGCGCAGGCTGACGATCGCCGTAGCGTAACCGCCAATCGCCATGAAGGCGGGCGCGGCGAAGGTCAGCAGGTCCATCCGCAGCATGAGGTAGACACTGACCGCGGCGGTAAAGCCGATCGCGACCTGGTTCAGCACCGAGTAGGTGAAGGGATCTTCCGTCAGGAAGGGCACGGCCAGGCTCGCCAGCAGAATGGCGAGTGCGCTGAGTGTGCCGCCGCTGTCGCGGAAAAAGCGCATCCTACGCTGATCGTAGCTCGCGACCGAACAGCCCGGAGGGCCGCACGACCAGCACCAGCAGCACCAGCACGAATAGCACCAGCGCACCCATCGAACCGCCGAGGAAGACGGAGGAGAACGCTTCCACCAACCCGACCAGGAAAGCCGCCACGGTGGCCCCGGCGACGGAGCCGAAGCCGCCCAGGATGACCACCAGGAAGGACGTGGCCAGCACTGGGTCCCCCACTTGTGGACTGAGCGATAGGATAGGCGTGACCAGCGCGCCCGTGAGTCCGGCCAGCCCGGCCGCCAGCGCAAAGGCCAGGGGAAACAGCAGCCGAGGCCGCAGGCCCTGGGTGGCGGCGATGTGCCGGTCGTCCGCCAGGGCCCGCAACGCCCGGCCGAACCCGGTGCGGTACATCAGCGCGTAGACCAGGCCGATCGCGACCAGGCAGGTCGCCAGCACGATGAGGTTGGCCCAAGGCAGGTAGAACGCACCCCAGCGTATCACGCCGGCAATGGGAAAGACGAAGCGGCGCGATTCCGGTCCGAACGTTACCAGCACACCCGTGGATAGCACGAGATATAGGCCGAGTGTCAGCATGAGCGTGGCGAGATGGTCCTCCACGACCCGCTCCACCAGCAACAACTCGAACAGGTAGCCGACCGCAGCCACCAACAGCGTCGCAAGCACGATGGCAAGGACATAGGGCAAGCCTAACGCTGTTACGAATACGTAAGCCGCATAGCCGCCAAGGAGGTAGAAGCCGCCATGGGCGAAATTGACCACGCCCAGGATGCCGAAAATAAGCGTGAAGCCCAACGCCAGCAGAGCGTATTGGGCACCCAGGCCGATGCCGATCAGGATGGCGGAGACGATATCGTTCATGCTCGACCTCCGCCTCCGCTCAATCGGCCGGGGGCGCTTCGACCCGCTCCACCGGGAGCGCCTTGCCGTCCACCATCATGCCGATCCCGAACGGGAAGGACATCTCCTGCTGGATGCCGAAGGCCGCCTTACCCGTCCATTCGCCGCGGCCGAGCACCGGATCCTCGACCGGCAGCGAGCGCAGGGACGCCGCCACGGCCTTGGTGTCCGTGATGGTACCGGCGTGGGAAATCGCCTTCAGCAGCATGTGCGCGGCCGCGAGCCAGAGCACCAGGTTGGTGTTCTCCGGCGCATCCGTTTCCATGAGTTGCTTGTACGCGGGCCAGACCGCCTTGACCTTGGGGTCATCGGTCGGGACGTTCTCGAACCAGTAGAAGTCCTTCAGCGTGGCCGCGCTGCCAACGATGCGGATGATCTCGTCCGTCGCCGCTCCGCCAAGGCGGCCGATCGGGCCGGTGAACCCAGCCTGACGCAGTTGCTTGACCATGACACCAGCATCCGATGGGGCGGAGGAGGAGGTGTCCACCGCGTCCGGCTTGCGACCGAGGATGCGGGTGACCAGGGCGGTGAAGTCCTGCGTGCCGCGCTGGTAGTACTCGTCGGACGCCTCGATCCCGTTCTTCTTGTAGACGTCCACGTCCACGCTTGCGATGTCGGTGCCGCCCTGATCGTTGGGCGCAACAACCACGACGGACTTGATGCCGAAGCGGGCCTTCGCCGCCTTGATGATCGGGTCGGCCCACACGCTCGGCCCCGGACCCTCGTGGAAGTCCAGCGGGAATTGCGGACTGATCGAGTTCTTGGCGTAGCTGTCCAAGAACACCAGCATATTGTTGCGAGCCGCGATCGGCTTGATGCCGGTCGATTCCGGCGAGACCACGGGGCCGATGACAAACTTCACGCCCTGGCTGGCAAGTTGGCTTGCGGCAGCCGCGGCGCCCTCGGCAGAAGCCTTGCTGTCCACGGCGACGGTGGAAACCTTGCACGTGTCGGTGCCGACCTTCACCCCGCCGGCAGCGTTGGCCTCGGCCGCGGCATACTCGACCGCCGCCTTCAGCGTTAAGCCCCACTGCGCGGTGGCGCCCGACAGGCCGCCCACGATGCCAAGCTTCAGGTCGCACGCCGCCCGGGCGGGGGTTGCAGCGGCGAGCAGGCCCAGGCAGGCGGTACTGGCGAGCACGCGGCGCCTCATGGACGTCATTGGAGTGGTCTCCCCATCTTGCGTGGCGCGGTTCGAGCCGCGCGCGTTGGTTTAGAAGTGGTAGAGGCGGTGTGGATTGCTGACGAGCAAACGCTCCCGATCCGCCGGGTCGGCGGCGAACAACGGCAGCAAGTCGAGCAGGTTGGTGTCACTCGGCACGGGCTTGTCGAAGTAGTTCACGTGCGGCCAGTCCGTACCCCAGACCACACGGTCCGGATTGGCGGAAATCAGCGCCTGCGCATAGGGGACGGCGTCGTGATAGGGCGCGCCGGCGACGGAAATTCGGTCCGCGCCCGACAGCTTGCACCAGGCGCGCCCGGTGCGCAGGAGTTCGCACAAGCTGGCAAACCCCCGGCTATCGGTGCCGCGGTCCGTAGTGATGCGGCCTATGTGGTCCACCACGATCTCGAGCCCGAGCCCGAGCAGGCGAGGCGCCCAATTAGGCAGGTCCTCCGCATCCAACCAGGCTTGCACGTGCCAGCCATAGTGTTTGACCCGGGGGGCCAGCGCCTCGATGTCGGCGAAGGTGGCACCGCCACGATACACCTGGTGGCCGCCGCGCTGAAACAGGTTCACCCGCAGGCCGCGAACGCCGGCCTCGTTCAACTCCGCGATCTGTCGGTCGGTCGCGTCCGCCTTCAGCACGGCCACACCCCGCAGCCGGTCCGGCGCCTGGCGCAGCGCCTCCAGCATCACGTCCGGGCCTTGCACGCCCGTCTGCACCAGCACCGAACGAGCGATCCCCAGCGTATCGTGGAGATGCAGCAAGTCCGCCAACACCTGGCCCGGCGGCGGCGTAAAGGAGCGCTCCGCCACCAGCGGATGCCGCGCCAGGTCGCCGAACACGTGGACATGCGCGTCGCACGTGCCCGGCGGCGGCTTGAAGGCGGCCGGCCCGGTGACGGGTTCGGCCGGGCGGCAGACGGGGATGGCGTGTTGGTCCATCGCCAGCACTAGTGCAGGGCGGTCAGAGCGCGGGCCTGCGCCTGTTCCATCGACTGCAGCCGCTCGAACAGCACGGCCGGCGCGATGGCAGAATGGCCGGCCTGCAGGCAATCCTCGAACTTGGCGTATAGGTCCGCCTCGGTCAGCGGGACGTCGGCATGGCCACGTGCGCGGTGTACCCGCTCGGTCTCCAGCGCCGTTCCGTCCCGCAGGCGGATTTCCGACCAGTCCGCCATCGCGGCCCCAGGGCTCGCCGGGTCGTAGTTGGTGTTGGTCCGCACCGACACCTTCTCCATCAATGTTTGCACGTCTGGGCGGGTGACGAACTCGTCCGTCAGTTCACGCAGGCCAACGCGCTGGGCGATGATGGCGGCACTGAGGGCGAACTCGATGGAGAACTTGGCGGCAAGCCCCGTCTGTGGGCGGTGGTTGCGCAGGATGGTGGCGTAGTTCTCGCTGACCTCGACGGTAATGCTCTCGACGTCTTCGGCCCGCATGTGCTGTTCGCGCTGCAGGTCCAGCATGCCGTCGATCGAGCGGTGCGTGCAGTAGCAGGCCGGGTATTTTTTCACGCTCAGCCCGGTGGAGAGGATACGCCACTCTTCACCCAGACCGTCGGCGGGTGCCGCGCGGTCTACGCCGCCGGAGGGCGATACGGCGGCCAGGAAGCCTTGCGGATGCTCGAGTGCGTCCGGTGACGCGGTGAAGCCGGCCTGCGCCAACCGCGCCGCCATCAGCCCGGCATGCGCGGAACGGCCGGCGTGAAATGGCTTGGTCATGGTACCGAAATTGGCCATCAACCCGGCGCTCTGCGATGCACCCAGCGCGATTGCTTGCGCCGCCTTCTCGGCGTCGAGCCGGCGAAGGCAGGCGCAGGCCGCCGCGGCGGCGATCGCGCCGAAGATGCCGGTCGGGTGCCAGCCTTTGCTGTGGTGAAAGCCGGTGTCGCGCCGCACCAGCTCGGCCCAGGTCTCGTAGCCGGCGAGAAACGCCATCACCATGTCACGGCCGCTGCTGCCCAGGCTCTCCGCCTCGGCAAGGATGGCCGGCACCAGCACCGTGCTCGGATGCCCACGCAGCGCCACGTCGTCGTAGTCGAGCGCATGCGCCGCGGTGCCGTTGATCCAGGCGGCCTCGGGTGCGGGCGCTGTCCGGTCGGTGAAGCACAACGTAGCGTCGCCGCTGCCGGGCGCCAGAACCTCGGTGAGGATGCGCGGCGCGTCTTCGGCGCGCCCGGCGATCATCACGCCGATACAGTCGATGAACCCGTTGCGGGCGATGCGCGCCGCATCCTCCGGCACGCGGTTAGGGGAAAGATCGGCGACGAACTGGCCAAGGCTGCGGGTGAGCGTCATGGCAGGGCTCCGGTGTTACTCGGTCGGGGGGATGAACGGATAGGGCAGCGCCGGGCCACCCCGCAGCGGCAGCGCGACCGTGGCGCTGCCCGGCGTCGATTCCACCCCTGCCTCGTTGCGGATGCCGAGGTCGAGGTCGACCAATCCCATTGGGCCGGCCGGACCCTGCGCCTGCCGGGTTTGCTTCACCGTCGCCCAGACATCCAGGCGCTCGCCCACCAGATTCATGGCGCGGAACTGGAAGCGGATCTTCCACACCCAACCGGTCGAGCCAGCCCAGTCCTTCAGCATCTGAGCGATGAATTGCTGCTTGAGCGAGCCGTTGATCAGCAGGCCCGGCAGCTTGTCATGCTCGGTGGCGAAGGGCAGGTCGTAGTGGATCTTGTGCCAGTTTTCCATCGCCGCGGACCACCGCATCAGGTGCGCCGTGGTGAATGGCCCGAGCTTCAAAGGGTCGATGACCTGCCCGACCGATAGCTCCTCGAACACGGGGCCGCTTGCTTCCCCACGGAGCTTGCTGGATTGCCCAGACGACACTTGCTGATCCATGGCAGCCTCCCAATCCGCTATTGCGAATTGCTTATTCGTTATGCATCAATTCCCACGCTCGCCTGGCTCCGTCAAGCCGCAAGTGCGACCCCGTCCAGGCTGAGCCGTAGCGCCGCGTTGAACGCGTCCGCTGCCTCGAACATCACCCAGTGGCCGGCATCTGGGATAACCTGAAAATGGCAGGCCGGAGCGATGGCGCGCAGCGCGGCTTCCGCCCGGTGCGGCTCGCCTTGCATCGAGTGGTCGTGCGCGCCCCAAATGCCCGTCAGCGCCGCGCGCTGCCTCGGTAAGTACTCGGTGAGCACGGCGCTGCTTCCGATGCCGCGACTGTCGAAGCGGGCCTGGCGACTATTGCTGTCCTGGATGGCAACGGCGAGGTCATCGATGTGTGCCGGGTCGGCGATCATCCAACGATGCAGGTTGGTGCGGTGCGCCGCCGCCCGTGCCTCGCCTTCCTTGTCGCGCACCCGCTCCAGCTTGGCGCCGCTGCGGATCACACCCAGGCCGCCCGATCCCACCAGGGTCAGCGAGCGGAGCGGCCGCATCGCTGCGACTACCCCACCGATCACGCCGCCAAAGGAGAAACCCGCGAGATCGCATGGCACGTCGTGGCCGATCACCGCGTCGATCCCGGACGCCACCACGCCGGCAACCGCCTCCGCCGTCGTGCCCGGAGGCATGGCGGACTCGCCTAGGCCCGGTAGGTCCGCCACGATCACACGATGGTCGGTAAATGCCGGGATGGTGCGAAGCCAGTGTAGCCAGGAGCCCGCGCCGCCATGCAACAGCACCAGCGGCGCGCCGTCACCCCAACTCCGCCAGACCATTTCGCCGTCACCGCAGGGCGTGCGGTCGACCCGTGCCTGCATCGCCAACGCCGCCCAAGGCGCCCTATCGGCCTCGACGTTCATTAGGATTCTCCTTAGCCCTTAGCCGGTGAAGAATGGCTCCGGCACGCCGCGCACACCCAGCCCGTGGATCGCGAACAGGGAGCCGGCAAGCGGTTGCGCGCGCTTCTCCTCCTCGGAGAGGAAGATGTGGCCGGAGGTGACATACAGCACGTCCAGATCGTCGCCGCCCCAGTTACACATAGTGGGGTGCTGCACGGGCAAGCGCACGATGCGGTCGAGCCGCCCTTCAGGATCGAAGCGGCCGACCGCTCCGTCGCGGATCAGCGCGCACCAGTAGTATCCTTCCGCATCGAAGGTAGCGCCGTCCACGTGCCAGGGGAGGCCGTGGGTCTGCAGGAACGGGCGTTTGTTGCTGATCGTGCCGGAAGCGCCGTCGTAGTCGTAGCGATAGATCACTTCGCTGGTACTGCAGCCGAATACCAGCGTGCGGTCGTCCGGGCTGAACGCCATACCGTTCGAGATGATGAACCCCTGGTCCATCCGTGTGCAGGTGAAGTCCGGATCCAGCCGATACAGCGATCCGCCGGGGTTGTAGTCGGTCGCGTCACGTGAGCCGCACCAGAACCGGCCGTGGCGGTCGCACTTGCCGTCGTTCATCCGGTTGTCCGGCTGATCCGGCTCCGGATCGACGATCGGCCGGATCGCGAAGGGCTCGAGGTCGAGTTCGCAGAAGCCGATCTGCATCGCGGCGATCAGGCCACCGCGCTCACGGAACACGAAGGAGCCAATCTTGTGCGGCAGGTCCCACACCTGCACCGACCCGTCCGCGTCGAGCCGTTGCAGCGCCGGGCGGCGGGTGTCCACCCAGTAGAGCGCCCGCTCCCGCACATTCCAGAGCGGGCACTCACCCACCAGGTTGTCGGCGCGGTGGACGAGCCGGACGTCGAAGCCGTGCTTCATTTGTCAGTGCGTCCGCGCAGGCCGGGGATCATCGCCGAATGATGGTCTTGCGGGCCCGCAGCAGCAGGTCACCACTCGTGGTGCGGTATTCCGTTTCAACCACCACGAACAGCATCGGGCCATTCTTGGACACCCGCTCGTAGATGTCGGCGTAGCGGGATTGCTGCGTCACGCGTTCGCCATGGCCGGCATAACGGAAGAATTCGATTTCCGAGCCGCCGTTCAGCAGGGCGCGGCCCGGCAGGGGAAGTTCTGGCAGGCCATCGCTCGCGGCGGAGACCAATCCGTCGAAATCCGGGTCCCCTGCCCGCTCGGTCAGCACGTCTGGCGTGCCGAGTGGGCGGCGGAACATGAACGCGGGATAGATCGGCGGCGCCACCGGCCCGCCATAGCGCGGAGCATCGGCGTCGGGCGCGTAGTCCGTGTCGCCATTGGCCATGATGGCCTGTGCATAGCGGCGCACCGCCCCCGGCTCCACCGCGTCGCAGGCGGTGACGGCGCCACTTTGCTGTCCGATGTAGCTGCGGATTTCGTCGGTGAGGATCGTGGTCATTGCTCGGGTCTCCCCTGTTAAGCAGCGGTCGGTTCGGACTGGCGGGTGCCGTGCAGGCCGACCGCGCCGCCAGCCGCCAGCCGGGCCACGCGGTCGGCGTCGTAGCCCAACCCGCTCAGCACTTCCGCCGTGTGCTCACCGAGATGCGGCGGCGGGCGATCGAGCCGGCCCGGCGTTTCGGACAGCTTGATCGGCAGTCCCGCTACCTGGATGCGGCCCATGCCGGGCACCTCCATCTCCACGACCATGTTGCGCGCTGCGACCTGCTCCTCCGCCACCGCCTGGTCGATGCGGTTGACCCGGGTGCAGGGCACGCCCGCCGCGTCCAGCCGAGCAATCCAGTGCGCGGCGGGCTGCGCAGCCAACGTTTCGTCGATGAGGCCGAGGAGCAGGTCGCGGTGCTTGGCCCGGGCATCCGCCGTGGCAAAGCGCGGGTCGCCTTCCCAATCCGGCTGGCCCACGGCGCCGCAGAACCCGGTCCACATGCGGGGATTGAAGGCAGCGATCACGATCCAGTGGTCGGCCGCTTTGAACGCCTGATACGGCACTGAGACGGCACTGCCGCTGCCGCTGGGCCCGGGAACGATGCCGGTCGAGAAGTAACGGCACAGGTGGTAGGACAGCATGGACATCTGCCCTTCCAGCAGGGAGGTGTCCACGCGCTGGCCGCGCCCGGTGTTGTGGCGCGCCTCCAGGGCCATCAGCACGCCGACCGTGCCCATGAAGCCTGCGCCCAGGTCGGCGACGGATAGCCCCATCTTCACCGGGCCGCCGTCCACCTCACCCGTGATGCTCATGCCGCCGCTGAACGCCTGCATGAACAGGTCATTCGCCGGGTCATCCCGTCGGGGGCCGCTGGCGCCGAAACCGCTGATGGCGCAGTAGATCAGCCGCGGGTTGACGGCGGACAGCGAGGCGTAATCCAGCCCGGCCCGTGCGAGGGCGCCGAAGCGGTAGTTGTCGATCACCACGTCTGCCTCCTCGATCAGACGGCGAGCGACGGCGACGCCCTCCGGATCCTTTAGGTCGAGCGCCACACTGCGCTTGTTGCGGTTTGCGGAGGCGAAGTAGTGCGACATTTCGCCATGGAAATAGGGCGGCCAGGCGCGGCTGTCGTCGCCATGCCCGACGCGCTCGATCTTCACCACGTCGGCCCCGTAATCCGCGAGCATCATTCCGCAGAACGGGCCCGCCATGGCGACGCTGATTTCCACGACCTTCAAATGGCTGAGCGGGGTTGCCATCGTTCCGAGCGTTCCTCCAAGCCGCGGGGCTGGGTCGATCCCCGTTATTATTCGCAGTGCAAATAACGCACTCGATTAAGAGTACGCTAGCCGGTGTTTGGGCCGTTGTAAACGCCATCTGCGCCGCCTTCGCGTGAGCCCCGGGGGTGGATTTCGTCATTCGAATACCTTATTCGCAGAAGTAGGCGCAGCGCTTAAACTGCCCACAAGGGGGAACCAACGATGTCCGACTTGCCGAGCCACGTAGAGATGATCGAGGTTGGGCCGCGGGACGGGCTGCAGATCGAACCGCGCACCTTGGCCACGACGGATCGTGTCCGCATGGTTGACGCGCTGGTGGAAAGCGGCATCAAGCAGGTGGAAGTCGGGTCCTTCGTGAACCCCAAAGCCGTGCCGCAGATGGCGGACACCAACGAGGTGTTCGCAGGCCTGAATAAGAAGCCGGGCACCCGCTACCGCGCCCTGTGGCTGAACCCCAAGGGGCTGGAGCGCGCGCTGGCCAACGGCCGGGTGGATATGGACGGCAAGCTGACCCTCACCGTCAGCGAGACCTTCGTCAAGCGCAACACCAATCGCAGCATCGAGGACACGTTCGAGCAAATGCCCGAATGGATCCGCACCTATCGCGACGCC
This sequence comes from uncultured Acetobacteraceae bacterium, assembly GCA_964247805.1. Taxonomy (GTDB): domain Bacteria; phylum Pseudomonadota; class Alphaproteobacteria; order Acetobacterales; family Acetobacteraceae; genus LMUY01. The sequence goes on from CAXTWC010000007.1 coordinate 50,110, forward strand.
GGGATCGAGGCGGACTCGCTGGGTGTGATGGCGGCCTTCGGCTGCAACTTCGAGGGCTACATCCCCGAGGAGAAAGTGGTCGGGCTGATTAGCCGCGCCCGCGACCTGATGGCGGAGCATGCCTGCACGCTGAAGCACCTCTCGTTGGCGGACACGATGGGTTGGGCCAGCCCGGGGCAGATCAAGAGCCTGGTGGGCAAGGTGCGCGACAAGTGGCCGGAGCTGACGCTCAAGTTGCACCTGCACGACACGCGAGGCTGCGCCGTGGCGAATGCGGTGGCAGGAATGGAGATGGGGGTGGCGGAGTTCGACTCCTCGGTAGGCGGCTTGGGCGGCTGTCCCTTCGCCGGGCACAAGGGCGCCGCCGGCAATATCTGCACCGAGGATATGGTGTTCGCTTGCGGCGAGATGGGCGTCGATACCGGCATCGACCTCGACGCCTTGGTGGAGGCGGCGAAGCTGACGGAGGAACTTGTGGGCCACGTGTTGCCCGGCAAGGTCATGAAGGGCGGCACGCTCACGCGCTGGAAGGAGCACCGCGCCTGATCGCCACGATCTCATTGCACGACGACTAGAAGGACATAGGCCATGGATTTTACATTCACGCCGCAACAGGAACAGCTCCGCCGCGATGTGCAGGCGTTCATCGCCGCCAACATGACGGACGAGCTGCGCGCCGAACTCGAGGACGACGCACGTGGCTCCGGGCCGCAAGGCGAGGAGTTCTTCCAGAAGGTCATGGACCGCGGCTGGACCGCAGTAAGCTGGCCCAAGGAATACGGCGGCCAAGGCGGCAGCCCGATGGACCAGTTCATCATCGAGGAGGAATTCCAACGCATCGGCTACAAGCGCATCGGTGGGGGCGGCACGGGAGCACCGGCGATCCTTGCATCCGGCACCGAGGAGCAGAAGCTGCATTACGTCCCGCGGACGATCCGCGGCGAGATCAGCTTCTCCCAGGGATATAGCGAGCCGGGTTGCGGCACCGACCTCGCGGGCATCCAGTGCCGGGCGATCCGCACCGGCGACACGTTCCTGGTGAACGGCCAGAAGATCTACACCACCTCCGCCCATGCCTGCACCCACATCTTCCTGATGTGCCGCACCGACCCGGCGTCCAAGCGGCAGGCCGGGCTCTCCATCCTGCTGGTGCCGATCGACTCGCCTGGCATCACGGTGCGCCCGCTCTGGACCATCCAGAACGAGCCGCGCGCGCCCACGCTCACCACCTACGGCGAACCGCGTACCAACGAGGTGTTCTTCGACAATGTCGAGGTGCCCGCTTCCTGCCTGCTGGGTGAGGAAGGCGACGGATGGGCCGTGGCACGGCGCGGCCTCAACCTCGACCGCGTCGGCGCCTGGCGCTACCTGATCTCCGTCATGCGGGACGAGGACATCGTCAATTGGCTGAAAGTCGACGGGCCGGGCCGGGCTACGCAGCGGGCTGATCCGCGGGTGCGCGACAAGGTGGCCGAGTTGTGGATCGAGGGGCAGGTCGCCCGGCTCATGACGATGCGCAGCATGTCTATCGCGCAGAGCGGCGGGCAATTCAGCTACGAAGGCTCTGCCGAAAAGGTCTGGGCGCCGGAACACGGCGTGCGTGCGACGGAGGCGATCAGTCAGATCCTCGGCCCATCGGCGCAGTTGCTGCACGGCTCGCCGGACGCGCTGGAGGACGGACTGTTTGCACACAACCTGCTGGGCGCGTTCCAGTCCACCGTCAACCACGGCAGTGTGCAGGTGATGCGCGACCAGGTGGCCCGCGTGGGGCTCGGCCTGCCGCGCGCGAGGCATTGAACCGGACGGTAAAAACAGGAGGAATTCGCACATGGACACGTTGCTGAACGCGGACGAACTAGCGGTGCAGAACGCCGCCGCCGAGTTCTTCGCCACTGAGTCGACGCCGCCGCTGGTGCGCTCGGCGGAGCGTAGCCCGGACCGCGTCGATCGTGCGCTTTGGGACAGGGTGGCGGAGCTGGGCTGGATTGGCATCAGCCTGCCGGAGGAGATGGGCGGCCAGGGATTGCCGCTTTCCTATCTGGGGCTCGTGTTCGAGGAAGTGGGTCGCCGCCTCGCCCCCATTCCGATGCTGAGCACCGTGGTGACCGCCCTCGTGCTGGCGCGACACGGCTCGGATGCGCAGCGCGCCATGTTGAAGCAAGTGGTGTCGGGCAAGCTGTTGCTCACCTACGCCGTCGCAGAACCGAGCGGACGGTGGTCGCCCGACGCGGTCGCGCTCGCCGGCCGCATCGACGGGGACTCGCTGGTGCTGTCCGGACACAAGGCGTTCGTCGACAATTTCCGTTCCTCCGACAAATGCCTGGTCGTGTGCCGCATGGTGGACGGAAGCGGGTTGGCACTGGCGTTGGTGGACCCAGCGGCGCCAGGCATCGAAGCCGTGGACCTCGTGACCACCGCCGCGGATGCCGAGGCCAACGTCCGCTTCGATGGCGTGCGCGTGCCGGTCGCGGACATGGTGGGCACGCCTGCCACCGGGCGCGCGATTGCGTCGGAGCTGATGGACCTGGCTACCGCGTTCACCACCGCGCTGATGGTCGGCGCGGCCGGCGAGGCAACGTCGCGAGCGGTGGAATACGCCAAGGGCCGCCACGCGTTCGGCCAGCCGATCGGGTCGTTCCAGGCGATCCAGCATATGACCGCCGACATGACGATCGGCGTCGACGGGGCGCAGCTTCTGGTGCGCGAGGCCATTTGGCGGCTCGGCTCCGGCCTGCCGGCGCAAGTGGAGGTTTCCCAGGCCAAGGCTTTCGCAAGCGAGAAGTGCTTGATGGCGGTGCGCATGGCGCAGCAGATCCATGGCGGCATCGGCTTCATCGCCGAGTTCGACCAGCAGCTCTGGTATCGCCGGGTCGTCAGTTGGAGCCTGCGCTGCGGCACCACGCTGGACCACCGCGCCCGGGTGGCCGAAGCGCTGCTGGACATACCAGGCCGGGTTCGCTTGGGCCGCGAGCTATCCCGCGCGGAGGAAATCAGCCGGGAGTTGGCGGCCGAACACGTCTGATGACGTCGCCCTTCACCTGCCTGCAGCAAGTGAAGGGCGACGCTCATACTGGCCGACATGACGATTTCTAATCCATACCAGGCTGCCACAGGGCAGTTCGCCGCGCCGGTCCGGTCGATGGGATTGCCATGAGTTGGCTCTAGGTGCTCCATAAGCGGCAAGGCGGTTGCACATGTTTCGATGAGCAGCGCCTGTTACACCCGCGAGCTTTGCCTACCCGCGGCCATAGAAAGGGAGCAAGCAATGTCCGACGATTCGGCGCTCTTCGACAAGGGAATGCCCATTCGGCGCGAGGTTCTGGGGGCCGAATACGTGGACGCCTCCATGCAGAAGGCAGATGCCTTCATGATGTCGTTCCAGCGCGCCACCACGGCTTGGGCCTGGGGTTGGGCGTGGGGCGACCCGACGCTGGACCGCCGCACGCGCTCTATGCTGAATCTCGCCATGCTTACGGCGCTGGGAAGGACGCCGGAGATCAAGCTCCACGTGAAGGGCGCCCTGAACAACGGCGTGTCCGTGGACGAAATCAAGGCGGTGCTGCTGCACGCCACCGCCTACTGCGGCATCCCTGCCGGGCTCGACGCCTTCAAAGCGGCGCACGAGGTGCTGAAGGCAGAAGGCGCCCTCGACGACAGCGCGCCGAAGGCGGGCGAGTGAGCGGCGAACCTATCCGGCGGATCGGCTTCGTCGGGATCGGCAACATGGGCTGGCCGATGGCCGCCAACCTGCTGCGTGCTGGCCTCGACGTCGCCGTCTGCGATGCCGTCCCCGGCCGGGCAGACGCCTTTGCGGCCGAGGTAGGCGGTCGAGCGGCTACCGATCCGGCGGACGCGGCGCGGGACGCCGACGCGGTCGTCACCATCCTGCCGACCAGCCGCCACGTGGAGGAGGTTGTCGCTGCCCTTCGCGGCGCGTTTCGGTCCGGTGGCCTGCTGATCGAGATGACATCCGGTGCTCCCGGCACCACGCGGCGGATTGCGGAAGCTTTGGCGGCTGAAGGTATCGCGGTCGTGGATGCCCCTGTGTCCGGCGGTGTGCCGCGGGCGCGCACGGGCGAACTCGCTATCATGGCGGGGGGCGAGCCGACGGCGCTGGACTGGGCGGAACCGGTATTGCGCGCCATGGGCACGACCATCCACCGCGTGGGCGGGGTGGGCGCCGGGCAGGCAATGAAGGCGCTGAACAACCTGGTCTCCGCTGGTGGCTTCCTGATCGGGATCGAGGCGCTGCTGATCGGCAAGCAGTTCGGCCTCGACCCGGCGCTGATGGTGGACGTGCTGAACGCGTCTACCGGTATGACCAACAGCTCGCAGAAGAAGTTCAAGCAGTATGTGCTGTCCCGCCACTTCGACAGCGGCTTCGGCCTGGACCTGATGCTCAAGGACCTGACCATCGCGCTCGAGGTTGGCCGCGATACTGCGACCCCCACGCCCTTCGCGGCGCTGTGCCGGGAGCTCGCGGCCAGCGCCGTCGCCCTGCTTGGCCCGGGGCAGGACCACACAGCCTTTGCGCGACTCAGCGAGCGTTTGGCCGGGACCACACTGAGCGGGGACGAGCCGCCGCCCAACTGACGTGAGTCGGAGCGACCTCGTTACACCTCCATGAACGGTTCCAGCCACCGTCGCGCGCTTAGGGTGGGGTACCGAAGCGCATCCCATCCTACGAGGTTGGTGAGGAACGACATCGAATTAACGACACCTCCACGGGGCAGGTTCATCCATGGGTGACAACACTTACGAAGTCCACGCGATCAAATATGCTCGGCACCACCGCATGGCGCGGGAAAACTTCATCGGCGGTGACCCGCACGACGATACAGATATGCCGCTGGACTACTTCATCTGGCTAGTGCGCGGGCCCGGTGGAACGTTCGTGCTTGATACCGGGTTCGACGAGGCAGGTGCGCGGGCGCGGCGACGCAATCTCATCCGCTCTCCTGGTGAGGGCTTGCGGGCGCTCGGCGTCGACCCGGCCGCCGTTCGCGACGTGGTCCTGTCGCACATGCACTACGACCACGCCGGCAATGACGGTCTATTTCCGGCCGCCACTTATCACGTGCAGGATCGCGAGATGGCGTTCTGCACCGGGCGGTGCATGTGCCACGCGCATTTGCGGCAGCCTTTCGAAGTTACGGACGTGACCGCCATGGTCAGCCGCACCTTCGCCGGCCGCACACGCTTCCACAACGGCACATCCGAACTCGCGGACGGAGTGACACTGCACCTCATCGGCGGCCATTCGTCTGGCTTGCAAGTCATGCGAGTCAGAACCCGGCGCGGTTGGGTGGTGCTCGCCTCGGATGCTACACACTTCTACGCCAACATGGAGGACGGTCGCCCCTTCCCCATCGCGGTCGACGTCGGCGACGTGCTGGAAGGCTATGATACGCTCCGACGCCTCGCCTCGTCGCCCGGCCACATCATTCCTGGGCATGACCCGATGGTGCTGCGGCGTTACCCACCTTCGGCGCCGGGTCTCGAGGGAATAGCAGCGCGACTGGATGCTGATCCGGCCGATTAGGTTTGCACGGAAGCCTGGTCAGGCAGCAAGCGGAAGTGCTTGGGATCAGCCGTGACCATACGCATTGAGCGCCCACAGCGGCGGCCCTTTTGGATTGTCCAAAGGCTCGAACGCTGGCTCAATGCCCTTCCGCCACATGCTTGATCGTCACTGTCCTAAGCACACCAACAAAGCCATCCGTCCCGCAATTGCTGCAATCCGGGAATTTCGCGCAATCTGACACACCGCCTGGAAGCTACGGCTCCGGAGCAGCCTCGCGATCGCACTCGAACTGCTCAAACAGCGTCATGGTACGCGTGCTGTCGCAGCTTTGCGTTTGCCTGGATCGGTGCAAGTCTGATGCACCTGACAGGAAGGACGCCGCAGTGAGTTACGCTGAAGCCGATCGGATCGACATATCGGGCATTCCCGTGATCGATCTCGCCCGGATGGGTGACGGAGCAGTCGCACTCGAGGAGATTGGGCGGGCGATCGTGGCGGCTGCAGAGGGTGCGGGGTTTTTCTACATCCGCAATCACGGGATCCCTGAGCGGCTGATCGCAGACGTGCTGCGCGTTTCCGCCGCTTTCTTCGCCGAGCCGGCAGAGCGCAAGCAACAGGTCGCGGTCAACGCCGGGCATCGCGGCTTCATCCAGATGGGCCAGGCCAAGATGGCATCCGGCGCCCGCCCGGATTTGAAGGAAAGCTTCATCTGGGGATTGGACGAGCCGGGCCCCGACGGCATCCCGCCCAATTGCTGGCCGGACTTCATGCCCGAGATGCGGCCCGTGCTGACCGAGTTCTTCCGCGCCGGCAATCAACTCGGTTGGTCCATGATGCGGGCCTTCGCCGCAGCCCTCGACCTGCCACACGACATCTTCCTGCAGACGGTCGACCGGCCTATCAGCCGCGGCTCCATCATCTACTACCCACCCCAGCCGCCCGACATGGGGAGTGAGCAGTTCGGTGTATCGACCCACACCGATTACGGCTGCCTGACCCTGCTCTACCAGGATGAAACGGGCGGACTGCAGGTGCAGGGCAGCGACGGAACCTGGCTGATGGCCCACCCGATCCCCGGCACCTTCGTGGTGAACGTGGGCGACCTGCTGGCACGGTGGAGCAACGACCGTTTCCGGTCCACGCCGCACCGCGTGGTCAACCGCTCCGGCCGGGCAAGGTTATCTACCGCGTTGTTCATCGACCCGAACCGCGATACGCCGATCACCCCCGTCACGCGCCCGGGCGAGAGCGCGCATTACGAGACCGTGACGTGCGGCGATTACCTGCGCGGCCGTCTTGACGCCGCCTTCGCCTACCGCAAGCAGGGTTGAGCGTGACGGCCGGCCGGATCGACACCCACTCCCACTATTACGGAGAGACTTTGTTCCGCATCCTGGCCGCCCGCGGTGCCGTGCCGCGCGTGGAGCAGCAAGGCGCCGAGCGCTTCATGGTCACGCCGACCAGCCGCTTTGCCTTGCGTGGCGGCTTTGTGGATTTGGCGGCGAGGCTAGCCTGGATGGACGCACAGGGGATTGGCCACCAGGTCATCACCTTCCCCGGCGCGCTCGGCCCCGATGTCCTGCCGATCGACGAGGCGCTGCCGTTGGTACGCGATGTCAACGACGAATTGGCTGCGGTCTGCGCGGCGCATGCAGGACGGTTCACCGGCCTGGCGGGCTTACCGCTTGCCGATATCGACCGGTCCGTCGCCGAGTTGGAACGCGCCTGCGGAACGCTCGGCCTGCGTGGCGCCATCCTGCCGAGCAACTACTTCATGAGCCTGGCCACCATGCGCCAGCTCGACCCGGTGTTCATGGCGGCCGATCGACTGGGCGCGCATCTGATGGTGCACCCAGGGCAACGCCACGACGAGGACCTGGCACCACGCACCTACGACGACCTGGCAATGCACCGGGCGTCCACCATCGACCTGCATAACGGCATCAGCCACGCCGTGGTGACGCTGATCTATGCCGACCTGGCGGAGCGTTTTCCTGCGGCGACGGTCCAGGTGGTCAATCTCGGCGGTGCGTTCCCGATGCTCGTCGAGCGCATGGACCACATCACTGCGACGCGCGACCCGGGCGCCAAGCTGCCGTCCACGCTCATTGGGGGAATGATGTTCGACACGGCCTCCCTCGGGCCGCGGTCGATCGAGATGGCGGTTGCCATACTCGGCGCCGCGCGTGTCATGTTCGGCACCGATTACCCAATCTTCGATACCACGACTGCGAGCGAAGCGCTGGACGCCGCCACTCTCGATGCGCCTGCGCGTGAGGCAATCGGCCGAGGCAATGCGGCGCGCCTGTTGGGCTTGGGACTGTGAGCCAGGCTTCCGATACCGCGATGACCCCGCAGCCGCCCGGTCTCCGCCAATCTGCCGCCCCGTCGCCGCGGCCCGCATTGGCCGGGATCGGCGGACCGATGGCGGCGATCCCACAGCTGGTCCAGCCGGGGGTGCATCGGCTCTGCTCCAATGAGAACCCATTTGGCCCGGGCGCCGCCGCGATCGCAGCGGCGGCGGCGGCCTTGGCCAGGGGCGGCGACTATCCGGAGGGCGAGGGCGGCGAGTTGGTGCAGGCATTGTCGGACCGGTACGCCGTCCCGGCAGATCGCATCCGCCTCGGTCCAGGCTCGGACACAATGGTGCTGAACACGGTGCTGGCGTTCGCTGGCCCGGGCGATGAGGTCGTGTTCTCGGCACGCGGCTATGCCCGCTATGCCCGCAACGCCCTGATCGCCGGCGCAACCCCGGTGGCCGCTGCGGACCACGAGTTCCGGGCCGATGCCGCATCGATCCTGGCCGCGGTGACCACGCGCACCCGGCTGGTCATGCTCGCCAACCCCGACAATCCGTCCGGCGCGATGTGGCGTCTGGACGAAGTCGAAGCGCTGCATCGCCAGTTGCCAGACGATGTGCTGCTGGTGATCGACTGTGCCTACGGCGATTACGTTCGCGATATTGCGTATGGCGATGGCGGGCTCGCCCTGGCCGGCCGGGCCTGCAACGTCGTTGTCAGCCGCACGTTCTCCAAGCTGTTCGGGATGGCGGGGTTACGGCTCGGTTGGGTGACTGGCAGCCCCAAGCTCCTCGACGCCATCGCGAAAGTAGGGCCGACCTTCCCGGTCAGCGTTCCTGCCTTGGCGGCGGGCCTCGCGGCCTTGGCCGACACCGCGCATCAGCAAAGATCGCGGGCACATAACGACACCTGGCTGCCGTGGCTGGCCGAAACACTCGCAGCCGACCCGGCGCTCAAGGTCCGCCCGAGCCAAGCCAACTTCCTGCTGGTGGACTTTCCGAGCGCCCCGTCCGCCATCGCGTGCACCGCGCACCTCGCTGACGCCGGGATCCTGGTCCGCCGCTTCGGGCCTGGTGCCCACGCTCACCAAATGCGGATCTCGATCGGCAACGCGGAGGCGCTGACACTGGCCGCCACGCTGATTGCTGCGTTCCCGAAACAAGGCGGCTGATGGCGTCACGCAGCGGCACCATGCGGTTCGCGCCAGTGCGAGCGGTCTGGCCTGATATCTTGATCCTGGCCACGGTGGTCTCCGGCCTGGGGATCGCGGTTTTCAAGGGTGCGCTGGCCATGCACTACCAGTGGCAATGGTACCGCGTGCCGGCCTTCATCTGGCGGACCGTGGATGGCGAGGGCTTCCCGGGACCGTTGCTGCGCGGGCTGGAAGTCACGGTGCAAATCGCCGCGTTGTCGGCCGTCGTAACGCTGGCTGCCGGCTTGGGGACCGCGCTACTGCGTATGTCGCCGTCCTGGGCAGGCCGGATGCTTGCGACGGTGTATCTGGAGTTGGTGCGCAACACCCCCATTCTGGTGCAGATCTATCTGTTCTACTTCGTGCTGGCGCCGATCCTGGGCATCGGCCGTTTCGCCGTTGGCGTGCTGAGCCTGTCGTTTTTCGAGGCCACGCTGGCAGCCGAAGTCATTCGCGGTAGCATCCAGGCCGTTCCCCATGGGCAGTGGGAGGCGGGGCGCGCGATAGGGTTGCGCCCAACCCAGGTGCTTCGCCGGATCGTTTTGCCGCAAGCTATGCCGCTGATGGTGCCGCCACTCACGGGCGTACTGATCAACCTGGTCAAGCATTCCGCAATCGTGAGCGTGATCGCCATCGCCGACCTGGCGACCGAAGCCCGCAACCTGATCAGCGACACGCTGATGAGCTTCGAGATCTGGCTGACAGTGGCCGCGATCTACCTGGTGATCACGCTAACCCTTTCGCTCGCAGCACAATACCTGGAATGGCGCTTGCACCGCATGCCGGCGCCGGGTTGATCCTTCCCCCCTGACCTGACGAGGAAACCAGACCGATGAAGCACCGCCGCCCGCTACTCGCAGCCTTGCTGGCCTGCATGCTGTTGCCTACTTTGCCAGTCCGCAGCCAGCCCGCGCCTGAAAGTGCGCTCGAAACCATCAAGAAGCGCGGGACGATGATGGTCGGCATGGCCACCTTCGTTCCCTGGGCAATGCGCGACGCGCAAGGCAACCTGATCGGCTTCGAGGTCGACGTCGCGACCAAGCTTGCCGCCGACATGGGCGTGAAACTCGAACTGGTCCCAACGGCATGGGACGGGATCATTCCCGCCCTGCTGGCCGGCAAGTTCGACGTCATCATCGGCGGCATGACGGTCACGCCAAAGCGGAACCTGACGGTGAATTTCAGCGCACCGTACGATTATGCCGGCACCAGCCTTGCCGTCGCCCAATCGATGCAAAACGGCTTCAAGGTGGAGGCGCTGAACTCTCCCAGCGTCACCCTGACTTGCCGGCGCGGCACGTCCGCTTGCACCAACCTCGCCGAGTACTTTCCCAAGGCGACGTTGCGTCAGTTCGATGATGACGCGGCCGTGGTGCAGGAGGTGCTGAACGGCAACGCGCAGGGCTTTGGCGGGTCCGAACCGCTGCCGAGCCGCTCGGCCGCGGAGAACCCCGCCAAGCTGTTCACACCGCTCACGCAGGCGCAGGAGCTGAACCGCCTGCCGGCCGCAATGGCCCTACGCAAGGGTGATGTGGATACGCTCAACTTCCTGGATAATTGGATCGAGGTGAACACCAAGTTCTTCCAGCAGCGGCGTCACTACTGGTTCGAAACGCAGGATTGGCGCTCCCAAGTCAAGACGAATTGAGCCAAACCGCCGGGCGCCCGCCCCCGCCGAAACGCGGGGCGTGGGGTTGGGTGCGAGTGTTGGATGCGGGCGTGATCGTGGCGGTGCTGGCTGGGGCGGGCTTGCTGGCGGTCCGGGCAAACGCCGTATTGGGCTATCACTGGGATTGGTCGGTGATCGGCACCTTCCTGATCCGGACCGACCCGGCGACTGGCAGGCTCGAGCCGAACTTACTGCTGACCGGGCTGCTGACCACGGTGAGGCTCGCCGTATGGTCACTGCTGATCGGCCTGGTGATCGGCACGGCGGCGGCCTCGATGCGGATCGCGCGGCGCCCGGTGCTGCGGTGGCTTGCCCGCATCTATGTCGAGCTGGTGCGCAACAGCCCGCCGATCGTGTTCATCTTCGTATTCTACTTCTTCATCTCGTCCCAGGTCATGCCCCTGCTCGGTCTCTCGGCGGCGCTCCGCGTGGCGCCAGCGTGGTTGCAACAGGCGGTGGGCATCGTACTTGCCACACCTGAACGGATCGATGATTTCCTGTCCGGCCTGGCCTGCCTGGGGCTGTTCGCCGGCGCCTACATCACCGAAATCCTGCGCGCTGGCCTGCAATCCGTGCCCCTGAGCCAAATCGAGGCCGGGCGTGCGCTGGGCCTGCGGGGCTGGGCAGTGTTCCGCACCATCGTGCTGCCGCCCGCCTTGCGCAACGTGTTGCCCGCACTCGGCGGCCAGTTCATCGTGTCGATCAAGGACAGCTCGCTCGTGTCGCTGATCTCCATCCAGGAGCTGACCTTCATGACGTCGGAGGTGTCGTCCACGACGCAGCGGTTCTTTGAGGCCTGGCTGTTCACCGCCCTGATGTATTTCGTGATCTGCTTCGCCTGCTCACTCGGTTTTCGCCGGCTGGAGCGCCGCTGGGGAGCATGGACCGCATGACCCGCATCGCCTGCTCGATCCCCCTGGATGCGCCCGGCCGGCAAGTCGGTCATCTTGCCGTTCCATGGTCCGACAATGCGCATGCCTATGGCGTGATCCCGATACCGATCGCGGTGCTGTCCGGCCGGCCGGGGCCGACGGCGCTGCTGGTGGCGGGCGTGCACGGGGATGAATACGAAGGGCCCGTCGCCCTGCGCCGCATATTGGCCGCGTTGGACCCGGCAACGCTGGCCGGCCGCGTGATCGTTCTCCCGGCGCTGAACCTGCCGGCGGTTCGGGCGGCGCGCCGGGTCTCGCCGATCGACGGCGCCAACATGAACCGCGTCTTCCCTGGCGACCCCGATGGCGGTCCCACCGCGCAGATCGCGCATTATGTCGAGACGGTGCTGCTGCCGCAGGTGGATCTCGCGCTGGACCTGCACGCCGGCGGCAACGCGTCGGAATACCTGCCCTGTGCTTACGTGTACGAAGGTGGCCCGCGAGATGCTGCCAAGCGCGCCCTGGCGCACGCCTTCGGGGCCGGGTTGGCCGTGTTTGTCGGCAGCACGGCAGAAACGCGTTCGCTCTCGGCAGCCTGCGAACGAGCAAGTGTGCCCATGATTGCAGCCGAGCTGGGCGGTGGCGGGTGGCTCTCGCGGGAGGCGCTGGCCGTGGCGGAGGCTGGGGTGTGGGCGGTGCTGCGGCATGCCTCCTTGCTGCCGGCGCATGAAGGCGATTCGGACCGCCGCACCGAGCCCGTGCGGATTCCGGATCGGCGCCACTTCCTCATGTGCCCCAAGAACGGCCTGTTCGAGCCGGCGGTATGGCTCGGCACCAGGGTCAACGCCAGGGACCTGGCAGGCTGGGTGCACGACGCCGAGGATTTAGCCACGGCCCCCCTCCCCGTCCATTTCGGTGCAGCCGGTATCGTCATCGCACGCCGCCTTCCGGCCCTGGCGCAACGCGGCGACACCCTGTTTTCCACGGCGGTTCCGGCATGAACGCACCCTCGGCCGAGCCCAAACGCGAGTCCCACCCCCGCCGCCGTGGCGCGCATCTGCGGTGGCACACGCCGGACCACTTC
>CAXTWC010000007.1:62850-65491 GCA_964247805.1 uncultured Acetobacteraceae bacterium
ATTGGCCGCAACCGACCGAAATCTTCCCAGCGGCCCTTTCCTGCACTACATTCAGTGGATGGACGGCGTCACCCTTCCCCCGGATCTCGAGCAATTCGCGGCTGAAGCAGTTGCGTCTGGCCGTTTCCGGGACCGCGACGAGATTGTCCGCACGGGGATAGACCTTCTGCGACGGCGTGAAACGGCCCGCGCGGCGTTCATTGCCTCGCTTGAGGCGGCGCAGGAAGAAGGGCGCCGGAACGGCGTCTTCACCATCGACCAGGTCGCCGCTGAGCTTGACGACATCATCACCGAGGCCGAGCACAGCCACACGTGAGCTTGCCTGCCGTGATTGTTCCCCAGGCCCGTCGTGAGGCCGCGGATGCAGTTCGCTGGATTGCCAAAGATAATCCAGTTGCGGCACGTAGGCTTCGGCAGGCGATTGTGCATGCCGCCAAGCTGTTGGGAAACCGGCCATTGGCGGGGCGCCCGGAACCGGAACTGGTCGGACCAAACTACCGTGTGTGGTCTCTCGCCTCCTTCCCCTACATTTTGGTGTATGACCCTCGTCTGGACCCGCCTGAGATCGTGCGACTGGCGCATACGGCGCGCGACCTCGGTCCTTTGTTGGCCGATTTAGCGGGTTCGCCAGACGACCTGGACCCACACTGACGCTCGATCGCATTGCTTTGTAAGCCATCAGGCAGACTTGGCGCCGCGACCTCCGTCCGAACCTATCGGCGATTTCCACTAGCGGTCGGCGAGCGACATGCGACGATCCCAGCCAGCGCCAACGCCCAGCTGCGGTCGGATTCTGATCCTGGACTCTTGGTATGCTCCGAGTCGCTAGGCGGGGCGGAAATGGCGACGCCGGAGCGTTCCCCCGCCTCCCTGGACTCTTGGTATCCCGGGCTGGACTGTTAGTTGCAAGGCGCACGGCCGGGGAAACGCGAAAAGCCGCAAAATCAAGTCGTTGCTAAGGTTATCAACTGGACTCTGAGTTCACATACTATGAGTCTTCAAATACGCTTCCTAGCTATGAAACCAAGAGTCCAGCTTCCCAAAGGCTCAGCGAAAAACGCATGGTGGCCAAGGTAAGGAAAGAAGAGGCTTACAGGATGGGCCAGGTCCACAAGCTGATCCTTGAGCACGGTAAATCGGGAGCGCTTAAGCACGATTTGGACCGCCGGGTGGTAGAAGCGGCGGCGTCTTACATGGCGGCGGAAGACAGCGAAATCGGCTTCCTTTACTCAGGTTGGGCGCAATCCGGTCTTCCCCACAAGCGCCTCGCAGATGACGCGGCTTGGCAGGTGAGGACGGACCACGTGTCCCTGGTCGTCCAGCCCGGCTTGAGGCACACAGCTACCGGAGACCCCATTCCAGTGGGTGTCCCGTACGGTTCCCGGGCCCGCCTTATCTGCATCTACCTGCAGTCCGAGGCCCTGCGATGCAACTCACGGGAAGTGGAACTGGGAAAGAGTCTTCACGCCTGGCTTCGCAAACTCGACATCAGCATCGGCGGCAAAAGCATGGCGGCCGTGCGGGACCAAGCCGAACGGATCTCGCGCTGCCGGATGTCTTTCCAGATCCGCCATGGCAATCGGACCGGGCTGGTCAACCAAAACATCCTGGACACTGCGATGTTCGTGGATGACGACAGCGAACAGGGATCACTGTTCGTCGAAAGGGCGAAGCTGTCCGAACTGTTCTTCGAACAACTCCAAAAGCACCCGGTCCCGGTCGAAGAAGCGGCTATTAAGGCCATCTCCAACAACAGCATGGCCATCGACGTCTATTGCTGGCTCGCCTACAGATTGCACGTGCTGGAAAAAGCAACCCCGGTATCGTGGAAGTCACTGCACGGGCAATTCGGCAACGGCATCGCCTCCCTAGTGAAGTTCCGGCAGCTTTTTCGGGCGACGCTGGACTTGGCAACGTCGGTCTATCCGGACGCAAAGGTGGGCGTCGAGGAACGGGGCGTGATCCTGCATCCTTCCAAGCCGCCTGTCCCGACGAAAGTCATGTCTTCCAACATCACCCGGTTGCCAAAGGTCGTTTAGCACCGGCGGGTCGCGTAAGCCGGGCATACCAAGAGTCCAGGCGCCGGACCGCACTTCATAGCTCACGACGCCGTGGTGCTGGTCTCTCGCAGCATGATGATCCCGCCCGACATACAAGATGCCGTGCCCGACCTACGCACCGGGATGGCCAGCCTCGAGGGACTGCATGCGCGTCAGCTCGGGACGGCGGTGACGCCAGAGGTCCTGTCCGGCACACTTGCCATCCTGCCGGAAACGGAGGGCTCTGACCACGTGGGCCGGTTGTCGGCAGAGTTCGAGGAGCGGCTTAGGCCAAAGAAACCTTGGACGGCCGACAAGATGGACGCGCATCGGCGTTCGGCCATGATGAAGGCGATCGTCACGATGGAGCTGACTGTGCCGCTCGCCGGCATCGAGGCTCAGTATAAGCTTGTTCAGCACAAGGGCGCCGTGGAGCACCGAGGCGCCATCAAAGGCCTGCGAGCGCGCGGAGACGCCAGTTCTGCTGCCGTTGCCGATATGATCGAGCGCGCTCTCGCCTCGCGGGGTGATTAAAGGGATGGCTGGTCAGGCCGATGTGGCTGCCCCACGTCGTAGCACGTTAGCCGGCAACGGGCGCGGTG
>CAXTWC010000008.1:0-63679 GCA_964247805.1 uncultured Acetobacteraceae bacterium
ACCATGCGCCGTGGCCGGCCGATCGGAAGCAGTCGGCCGACATCTTCGCGTGCGGCGCCGGGCTGACGGGCATGCAGAGTTTCGCGCCGCTGATGTTCACGCTGTTGGAGGAACGAGGCTTGCCGTTGACGCTGATGGCCAGCTACTGCGCCGAGCGTCCGGCCCGGCATCACGGGTTGGATGGGCGCAAGGGGTCGATCGCGCCGGGCAAGGACGCGGACTTGGTCGTGCTCGAGCCTGGCCAGTTCACCTTCGAAGAGGCCACCATTCAGGACCGGCCGGAGCTCCGCTGGTCGCCGTATCAGGGCCGCCCGATGCGCGCCCGGGTCGCTGCCACCTTGCTGCGCGGCCAAGTGATCTGGGACGGCGAGACGGTTCGGGCCACACCCGGCACTGGGCGGTTCCTACGCCGGGGCTTGCACTGATGGCGCGCACGATCACCGTTGCCGCGGCGCAAATGGGGCCGACGCAACGCGCCGACACGCGTGCGCACACGCTGGGTCGTATCCTGCACTTGCTGGAACAGGCCGCGGCTGATGGGGCCAAGCTGGTCGTGTTTCCCGAACTCGCCTTCACCACGTTCTTCCCGCGTTGGTTGCTGAGCCGTGCGGAACTGGACGAATTCACCGAAGCCGCCATGCCCAACCCGGCGGGGCAGGCCCTGTTTGCCCCGGCTCCCGCGCTCGGCATAGGGTTCAGCATCGGCTACGGCGAACGTTCTGGCGACAAGCTGTTCAACACCGCCATCCTGGTGGCGCCGGACGGTCGGACGATCGGCATCTATCGCAAGGTGCACCTGCCCGGCTCGGTGGAACCGCGTGCCGGCGATCGGTTCCACCAATTGGAGAAGCGGTATTTCGAGTATGGCGACCTCGGCTTTCCGGTCTGGCGCGCGCCGCCGAGCCTAGCCGGCGGCGTGCTCGGCATGATGATCTGCAACGACCGACGCTGGCCCGAATCCTGGCGCATGCTGGGGCTGCAAGGTGTGGAGCTGGTGTGCTGCGGCTACAACTCCGCCGCTTACGACCCGAATGGCGGCAGAACGGAGGATGCGGCGCTGCGCACCTTCCATGCCCAATTGGTGGTGCAGGCCAACGCCTACATGAATGCCACCTGGGCCGTGGCGGTGGCGAAAGCAGGGGACGAGGACGGGTCGGGGCTGATTGGCGGCTCCTGCATCGTGGACCCCAATGGACTGATCGTAGCGCAGGCCAAGACGCTGGCCGACGAAGTGATTTTGGCCGAATGCGATCTGGACGCCTGCCGACAGGGAAAGGACAAGATGTTCAACTTCGAAGCCCATCGCCGGCCCCAATGGTATGGCGCCATCACTGGCCAAGTCGGCGCGGTACCGCCGGCGCTGTTGAAGGCGGCTGAATAATGGCCCGCATCCTTACTGTCGCAGCCGCCCAGCTCGGCCCCATCCAGAAAGCCGAGCCCCGCGCCGAAGCCGTCGGCCGCATGGTCCGTTTGATGGAGCGCGCCCACCGCCGCGGCGTGCAGGTGGTGGTGTTCCCCGAACTGGCGCTCACCACGTTCTTCCCGCGCCACTACCACGAGGACCGCGCCGAGGCGGATGGCTGGTTCGAAAGCGCCATGCCGTCCAACGAGACCGCGCCGCTGTTCGAGGCCGCACGGCGCTTCGGCATTTCCTTTCACTTAGGCTACGCCGAACGCACGCCGGAGGGTCGGCATTTCAACACCGCCATCCTGGTCAACCCGGCCGGCGAGATCATGCTGAAATATCGCAAGGTGCACTTGCCCGGTCATGCCGAATACGAGCCGGAGCGAAAGGTCCAGCATCTGGAGAAGCGTTACTTCGAGGTGGGCGACTTAGGATTTCCCGTCATCCGCGCCCCGCTCGGCGAGACGCAGGTGAATGCCGGGCTGATGATCTGCAACGACCGCCGCTGGCCGGAGGCGTGGCGGGTGATGGGCCTGCAATCCGTCGAATTGGTGATGCTGGGCTACAACACGCCCTCGATCAATCAGGACGCCAAGGGCTTCGAGGCGCACCATCTGCGCGTGCTGCACAGCCACCTCAGCATCCAGGCCGGCGCCTACCAGAATGCGACCTTCGCCGTCGCGACCGCGAAGGCCGGTGTGGAGGATGGCTGCGAGCTGTTCGGCAACTCCATCATCGTCAATCCGCAGGGCGAGATCATGGCCGAGGCCACCAGCTGGGACGACGAGCTGATCACCGCCGATTGCAACCTCGACCATTGCACCCTGGGCCGCACCACGATCTTCGCCTTCGACCGCCACCGCCGGCCGGAAGCGTATGGCAGGCTGATCGAACAGGTGGGCGCGGTCGATCCGCCGGAGTGGCACCCCGGAACCGCCTAAATGCCACCACGCTTGGTGGCAACCGTCGGGCTACACGGCAGCGCGTCCACCAGCGTGTTCAATATCGTGCGCGAGTTGATGGTGGCAGCTGTCGGCGTGGACCAGGTCGTGGCGCTGTATGGCGAAGACGTCTCCGCCCTGCCCGCGCCCAACGGCCCGGAATGCCGCCATGTCGTGCTGAAGTCGCATTCGGGCAGCCCGGGACTGGAGTGGCTGTTGTGGCTCTCCCAAGCCCCGGTCATCCTGAGTATACGCGATCCGAGGGATGCGGCGCTGTCGGTTGCGGAGCGGTTCGGCAACCCGCTCGGCGTGGCGGCGCAGGCCGTTGCGAGGGACTGCCGCTTTGCCGAGCGTTGTGCCGACGCCGGGCACGATCCGTTGCGCTACGAAGACGCGTTTTTCAACGACGAAACGCTCGCCGAGCGATTGGCAACTCGGCTCGGTCTCGACGTTGCACACGCGACGTGCCGGGAGATCGGCGCACGCTATGCCACGGAGGGTGTGCGATCGATCGCGACGAACCTGTCCAGCTTGCCGGCGGACCGTGTCTACAAATCGGACAGCTTGCACTTCGATCAGGTGACGCAGATCCACCACACGCATATCGGCGATGGGCTGATCGGTAAGTGGCGCGACCGTCTCTCCCCGCAGGACGGGGCGGCGCTCACGCGTGCGTTCGGCCCGTTCCTCCGGCGCTTCGGCTACGAGTAGATCCTCGCTCGCGTTGCGGGGAGGGGGCATGGGCACTGACGGAGCGCCCTCTCCGTCCCCCGTGAAGAACGGGGGAGGATCTAGGGCACGACCGAGTCACGTTCCGGCACCGGCTCGCCGCGGCTGACGCGGCCGATATTGCTAAACATCTGCAGAATCGTCTTGTCGAATGTGTCGGCCGAACTGGCGGCGATATGCGGCGTGATCGTCAGGCCATTCACACCCATCAACGGGCTGTCCGACGGCAGCGGCTCGGTAGCGAACACGTCCATCGCAGCCCCTTGGATCACCCGCTCCTTCAGTGCCCAGAGCAGGTCCGACTCCACCACGACGCCGCCACGGGCCATGTTGATCAGCACCGCGGTGCGCTTCATCGACGCAAGCGCCGCCCGATCGATCAGCCCCGCCGTCTCGGGCGTCAGCGGACAGTGCAGCGATACGACGTCGGACCGGGTCAACAACTCGGCGACTGGGACTTTTCGCGCCCGCAACGCCGCTTCGACCGCCGGCTCGGCCTGGCGGCGCTGGCTATAGAGCACCTCGCAACCGAAACTGCCCAGCAGGCGCGCGACTGTCTGGCCGATCGCGCCGAAGCCGATCAAGCCCACCGTCTTGCCCGAAAGCAGGAAGGACGGGCGAGCGAAATTGCCGCCATTCCACTCGCCCCGATCCAATCGGGCGGCGGCATCGGCCAAGCCGCGGAGGGTGCCGATCATGCTGGCGATGGTGAATTCGGCGACCGGGACGGCATTGCTGCCGGTCGTGCGCGCCACCTTCACGCCCAGCCGGCGCGCCGCGTCCAGGTCGAAATTGTCGGTGCCAACGCCCCATTTGTGCAGCAGCTTGAGCTTGGTGCCCGCCTCCAGAACCGCGGCGCCGACGGCAATCTGGCCGGAGATGGCGTACTCCGCTTCGGCGATCATCCCCTGCAGATGCGCCTCGTCTCGCGCGGTGCTGTGGGTCAGGTGCAGCCCCGGCGGCAGTAGCGCACGCATGCGGTCCGCCGTCTGGGGGGAGATCGGGTCAAGCACCACGACGGTCTCGGTCATCGTCATTCCCTGTCAAGCAGTTGGGGACAAGCCAAGCATGAGCCGTGCCTCGGCGGGCGTGGCGATCTCGCCGCCCATGTCCTCGATCATGCGGCGGGCCTTGGCGACCATGGCCGCATTGCTCGGCGCGAGCTGGCCGCGGGTCAGATACACCCCGTCCTCCAGCCCGACCCGCACGTGCCCGCCTGCCAGGAAGCTTCCGGCCGCGGCCGTGAAGACGTGGCGGCCGATGCCGATCGCCGTAAAGGGACTTCCCGGCGGCAACAGGCCACGCGCATACAGGATCGTCTCGGGCCCAGGCTGGAAGCCGTAGCGCACCCCCATGACGAACGAGCAGAGCGGCGCCGGGTCCAGCGTGCCGTCGGCGACCAGGTCGTGCATGAGGGCGATATCGCCGCTGTCGAACAACTCGATTTCGGGGCGGGAGCCAGCTTCGCGGATCACGCGGGCCATCCGGCGCACGTTGGCGGGCGTGTTGATCACCACCTGGCCGCCCGAATTCATCGTGTTCAGGTCCAGCGTGCAGATATCGGGTCGGAGTGCGGCAATATGTTCGACCCGGCGTTCAGGCCGCACCAGGGTGGTGCCGGGGCCTGCCTGGGCTGGGTCGTCCGGCATAGGGACGAAGCGGCCGCCGGGCCCGGTGGTCAGGTTGAGGATCAGCGATGGGTTTCTGGCCCGGATGCGATCCACCACTTCAGCATACAGGTCCAACTCCATCGACGGCGCACCCGTCTGCGGGTTGCGGACGTGGATATGAGCGATGGCCGCCCCCGCCTCAGCCGATTCGAGGCAAGCATCGGCGATTTGCTGCGGCGTGATCGGCAGATGAGGGGTCTGATCGGGCGTGGTCAGGTTGCCCGTCACGGCGGCGGTGATGAAGACTTTGGAGAGCGGCGCGTACATGGGAGCTTCCTGGTTCAGGTCCCTTGCTTAGCGTCACCCAGGGTCATGGGCCAGTTCGAGATTGATATGGGATTTTGATTGCCTGTCGACCATCGTACCGCGTATGTTCTTTGCATGGAACAAGGTATCAGCCCGGATAGTATCCGGGCGTGCACTTAAAAGGCGGGAATACCGGAGCGGCCTATTGAGCCGTGTCTAGTGTTGTTCTCGTACCGAAAAAGGTTCCCATGCTATCCCCAAGGGGTCACGAACCCCTCAATTACCGCCGACTCGCCCGCGAAGATTTGGCGCTGCTCGGCTCTCTGGAGCTCGATCAGGATCAGGTCGAGCGATTCCTCGGCCCAATATGCGACATCCTGAATGCCGTGCAACACGGGCTGGCGCACTCCGTCGTCGCGATCGAGGTGGAAGGCGCCCTCGCTGGCTTCTTCGTCGTGCACCCGGAGTTACGCGACGCGTCGTGCTGGTGGCTCGGCTGGTTCGCGTTGGACTGCCGGTTGCAGGGGCGCGGTTATGGCCGAGCGGCGATGCAGGAGGTTCTGGATCGTCTTCGCCATATCGATGGTTGCCGGCGGGTGCGCCTGCTGGTGGCCCCCGACAATCTGCGCGCACGCGGGTTGTATGAGCGCTTGGGCTTCCACGATGTCGGGATTTGGCCGAGTACGGGAGAGTTGATCCTCGAACTCACGCTGCCTTCGCCCGTGGATGTCGGGCAGTTGGACGCCTTCAACCTCATTGCCGTCGCCGCGCGGGCACGCCGAGTGTTCCGGCATCGCCGGTTACGGCTGACGGTGGGGCCACACGCCGCCTGGGTTATCGGGGTGGAGCGCGGTCCGCCAGCGCACGCCAAACGCGCTCGGATGTCAGCGGCATATCCAGGTGGGTCACACCAAGCGGGGCCACGGCGTCCAGCACGGCCGCCACCACGGCGGGAGGCGCTGCGATGGCGCCAGACTGCCCGGCACCCTTTACGCCCAGCGGGTTCGACCCGGTCGGAATGCCGTGCAGGTGGATGTCCAGATCCGGCAAATCTTCGGCACGGGGCAGCGCATAGTCCATGAACGAGCCGCTGAGGAGTTGCCCCGAAACCTTGTCGTAGGAGGTTCGCTCCATCAGCGCCTGACCGATTCCCTGCGCTACGCCCCCCTGTACTTGGCCAATCAACAACAAAGGGTTGATGGCGGAGCCGAAATCGTCCGCAGCCGTGTAGCGCAACAGCGATACCATACCCGTCTCGGGATCGACCTCCACCTCGGCGACGTGGCAGCCGTTCGGGAAGGTTATCAGGTCCAGCAACGTCCAGTGATAGCTATCCAGCGCCTCGCTGCTATCGGCGGCGGCACGGGCGACTTCCAGCAACGCCACGCTGCGTTCGCCGGCGGTGAAGATACCCTCGGCGAACACCACCTCCTCCGGCCGGGCTTGCAGGAGGCGGGCGGCGACCGGGCGGGCCTTGGCCATCACCAAGCCGATCGCATCCACCAAAGCGGAACCACCCATGTGCAGCGAACGCGCGCCACCGTGGCCGTTGCCCGCCCGCACCTGGCGCGTGTCGGCCTGGATGAACTCGAAGCGGTCGAGCGGCAGGCCCAGCCGGTCGGCGGCAATCTGCGGGAACACGGTCTCGTGGCCCTGACCGTTGGACTGCGTGCCCAGATGCAGCGACACCCGACCGTCCCGGAGGAAGCGGATTTCCGCACCTTCATTCGGAGCACCGCGGGCGGTCTCCAGGAAGCAGGTCACCCCCAGGCCACGGAGACGCCCCTGTTTAGCCGACTCCGCCCGGCGCGCGACGAACCCGGCCGCGTCGGCAGCCGTGAGCGCCGGGTCGATATTGGCGGCGAACCGACCGCAATCGATCGTGGTCGCCATCGCTGTCGCATGGGGAAAGCTGCTGACGAGGTTGCGGCGGCGCAGTTCGACCCGGTCGATGCCGGTGATCCGCGCGGCCTCGTCGATCAGCCGTTCCAGCAGGTAATTGGCTTCGGGCTTGCCGGCGCCACGATACGCGTCGATCGGCACGGTGTTCGTGAAGGCACCCCGCGTCGCCATGGCCACGGCGGGGATGTTGTACCCACTTCCCATCGCATTGCCCGGCGCGGTGGTGGAGCTGCCGGGGCCGCCGGTCGACATGCCGGCACCCAGATTGGCGATCACGTCCACGCCCAAGGCCAGGAACCGGCCCTCCCCGTCCAAGCCGAGCCGGGCGTGGGTGACATTGTCGCGGCCATGCGCGGTCGAGACGAAATCCTCGCCATGGCCCGAGGCCCAGCGCACGGGACGGCCCAGATGACGCGCGGCCCAAAGCACCGCGATGTATTCGGGATACAGCGGGTTCTTGACCCCGAAGCCACCGCCCACATCGGGGCTGGCCACCTGCACCTGCGGCTCGGGAACATGGAACACAGCCTCGGCAAGGTCCTTGCGGATGCCGTGCACGCCTTGGCCGCTGATCAGCAGCGAGAACACGCCGTTAGCGGCATCGAAGGTGCCGATGGCAGCGCGGTGCTCGATCGGGGCGACAATGATCCGGTTGTTGACCAGATCGAGTTCCACCACGACGGCGGCTCGAGCCATGGCCGCCTCGACCGCCGCCAGGTCTCCCTTGGTGAAGCGGAAAGCAAGGTTGCCGGGCACGCCCTCCCACAGCAGCGGCGCATCCGCTTGCAGCGCGTCCGCTGCCTCCACCACGCAGGGCAGGCTGTCGTACTCGACGGCAACCAACTCGGCTGCGTCCTGTGCCAGCGTCGCAGTGTCCGCCACGGCGAAGGCGACGGGCTCGCCCACATAGCGCACCCGATCGGTCGCCAGGGCGAACCGGGGCGGCACATGCATCGGGCCCACCGTCGGAACGGTCGATGTGCACGGGATGGAGCCGAGACCCGCAAGATCCTGCGCGGTGAAGACGCCGGCAACCCCAGGCAAACCGAGAGCCGCCGATGTATCGATGGCGCCGATACGAGCATGCGCGTGTGGGGAACGGATGACGTGCAGGAACAAGGCGCCTGGCTGCGCAACATCGGCCAGATAGCGGCCCTGGCCGGTAAGGAAGCGCCGGTCCTCGCGGCGTCGGATCGATTGGCCGACTAAGTGCTTCATCGGCCGCAGCTCACCATGCCGGGTTACGATCCCTTGAAGTAGTTGACCAAGTCGACGAACCCGGCGACCGAGACAGGCATGACCAGCAGTGCCAGTGCAAACGCGACGATGATCAACGTGATCGTATTGTCGCTCGGCGCCGACGGGCCGGACCCGCGTCGTTCCGGTTGAAAGCCTGCTCCATCAAACGGCATACCAACTCCCCCTTCTCACAATGACATGGGAACGGATTTTGCCAGGCAAAGATTGCCGCTTTGCAAACGACAGGTCCAATCCAGCAAACAGCATGCCGGAGCCGATCAACCCAACGTCTCCGCCATCCGGTCCAGTGCCGTCGCCAATTGCGCGGAGTCGCGGCAAACGCACATGCGCAGCCAGCCGGCAGCGCCCGCCCCGAACAGCTCGCCCGGCGCCAAACCGACCCGGGCCCGCTCCAGCACGTGCAAGCAGGCGGCGGTCGCATCGGGCCAGCCTTCGATCTGGAAAAACGCGTACATACCCCCCGGTGGAGGCTCGGTCAGCCGCACCCGGCTAAGCCGGCCAAGCCGCTCGTGCGCCATCGCCACCCCGGCGCGGCAGCGTTCGCGAATGTCGGCAACGAAGCCCTCGCCCTCGGTGATGGCCACCGCACCCGCCTCCTGGATGAAGGCGGCGGTGCCACTGTTTAGATACTGCGTCATCGCCCCCACCCGATCGGCCAGCGACGCCGGGTGGGTGAGCCAGCCGAGCCGGAAGCCGGTCATCGCCCAGGCCTTGCTGAAGCTGTTGACGCACAGCAACAGGTCGTCCGGCTCCGCGAGCTGCAGCATCGAGGGCGCCACGTCGCCAGCGAAATACAGGCGGGCATACACCTCGTCGGCCACAATCCAGATGCCGCGCTCCCGGCCGAGGGCGAGCAAGGCGCGCAGATCCTCCTTGGTGGCGGTCCAGCCGGTCGGGTTATTCGGCGAGGAGAACACGATCGCCCGGGTGCGCGCGTCGCACAGGGCCGCGACCCGATCGATGTCCAGGGTCCAGCGATTGTCTTGCAGGATCAATGGGCACGGGCGCGGTTCGGCGCCGGCGACGTGGATGGCGTTGTGGATGTTGGGCCATTGCGGCGTGATGTACACGGCATTGGTCCCCGTCTCGAGGATCAGCTCCAGAGCCAGCGCCATCGCCTGCATGCCGCCCGGCGTCACCGTGGTGCGGTCGCGCGCGATCGTGCGGCCATGCAGCCGGGTCTGATACGCCGCAAGCGCCGCGGTGAGGTTGGCGGTGCCCCGCATGTCCGGCACGTAGAACGTCCGCCCGTCATCCAGCGCGCGCTTGGCGCCATCCCGGATGAAGCCCGGCGTGACCAGGTCGCCCTCGCCGAACCAGAGTGGGATCACCCCCTCCAGATGCCGCGCCTTGTCGGCGAGCACGGCGATGTTGTCGGTCACCATGTCCTGGATCTGCGGCCGGATGCGTGTCTCCGGCCCGCCGGGCGGGGCATTTCGGATGGCCAGATGACCCATTGCGAGTGCGGACAAGCGAACCTCCCGTCGGAAGCCCTGAACCTAGGCCGATGCGGTTGCGGAGGGAACCGCGGCCCGGCATGACGATGCGATGAGGGAGAAAATCTCGGCCGCCATGGCCCGACGCATCGCCCTGGCCGCCACGGGGCTGGCGAACGAGCGCCCCGATGCCACAGATAAGGGTCATCTGCGCCGGGTCATCGCTCGGCTGGGATTGCTGCAGATCGACTCGGTGTCGGTTCTAGCACGGGCGCATTACCTGCCGCTGTTCTCCCGCCTGGGTGCATACGACCGCACCCTGCTGGACCAGGCCGCCTGGGGCCGCCGCCCCTCACTGTTCGAATATTGGGCACACGAGGCGTCTTTGCTGCCCCACGGCGCACACCGGTTGCTGCGCTGGCGCATGGCGCGGGCGGAGCGGTGCGAGGGTATCTACGGCGAATTGGCCCGGTTTGCGACCGAGCGTCGCGACTTCGTGGACGCCCTGCTCGGTCGCATTCGTGCGGACGGCGCCATGGCCGCGTCGGACGCGGAGGGGCAGCGCGGCCCCGGCGGCTGGTGGGGCTGGAGCGACGCCAAACGCGGGCTGGAGTGGCTGTTCTGGGCCGGCCACGTAACAGCCGCCACCCGCCGGGCCAGCTTCGAACGGGTCTACGACCTGCCCGAACGCGTGCTGCCCGCCGCCGTGCTGGCCGAACCCACCCCCTCGCCGGAGGAGGCGCATCGCGAGTTGCTGCTGCTGGCCGCCCGTGCGCTCGGCATCGCGACGGCGTCGGATCTGCGGGACTACTACCGCCTGTCCCCCGGCGACTGCACGGGCCCATTGGCGGAACTGGTCGAAGCCGGCGACATCATCCCGGTGACCGTCGAGGGATGGAAGCAGCCGGCCTACGCGCACAGCGACGTGCGCTGGCCGCGCCGGGTCGAGGCGTGCACCCTGCTCTCCCCGTTCGACCCGGCAATGTGGGAGCGCACCCGGGCCGAGCGCCTGTTCGGCTTCCACTACCGGCTGGAGATCTACACCCCGGCGCACAAGCGGCAGCACGGCTATTACGTCCTGCCGTTCCTGCTCGGTGACCGCATGGTGGCGCGGGTCGATCTGAAGGCCGCTCGGGACCGAGGCGTGTTGCAGGTTTTATCCGCCCACGCCGAGGCGCATGCCCCACCGGAGACGGCTTCAAGGCTGCAGGCCGAACTGTCGACCATGGCCGGTTGGCTCGGGCTGGAGCGGCTGGAGATCACACCGTCCGGCGATTTCGGCCCGGCCCTTGCTGCGGCCTCAAGCGGATAGCGCGGCAACCCCGGCCAAGCGGCGGCGCTAAGAACGCAGGAGGACCACATTGCATGGCCAAAGATCACGCCCCCGATGACGCCGCTTCACCCGCGATGGCACCGCACGACGCAAAGCCGGCGGCTGGCGGCAAAGGTAACTCGGCCGAGGCACACCCGGCAGAAAACGCCAAGAACGATGCTGAAGTCGCAGCGATGACGCGCACCATCCAACCTCACAGCGACGCACCCTCCCGCAGCGGTATCCAGGGTGGCGGCAGTGGAGCGGATTCGGAGCGGGGCTGAGGCGGTGCGGCTTACCCTATCTCTGTCGCTGGTCGGCCTGTTCCTGCCGATGATGGCTCAGGCGCAAACGATGGTCGCGACCCGGCCCGGCCTGATGTGCACATCGGCCGGTGCATTGGCCACGCTCACGTTGCCGGATGGCAGCAATCGTGGGGCCGGCCCGCACGCTCACGCCGACGATGACGCCACGAAGCAGATGGGCGGATGCATCGATATTCCGCCCGATGCGCGCGTTGCGGTTCACCAGCGGCGGATCAACACCAGTATCGTCAGCTATAATCCAGGGGATGGCGATCGGGTTTTCACCGTGCCGAACATCGATTTTTCGGTGCAGCATGACACCGCGTCCGTTCCGGCCGACGCTCCTCCCGGTGATCCGATCACGGCCTTCTTCTCTGCGCTGGGGCGGGACTGTCCGGGTCTGGGCTGGGAACACGCCGCCATGCGGGCCTACGGGGCACCGCTGGAAGAGGCGGCCAAGAGCCTGAGCGCGTCACAACATGCCGAACTCACGAGTGCCGTCGCCAGTAACTGCCAAGAAGATTCCGGGCTGGAATGCGGCAACACGGTCGCGATCGACCACATCGTGCAAGCTGGGCAGTTGGATGCGTTGGCACACGCGTTCTGCACCGCGGCACCGGGCGTAGCTGCCGCGATCCGCTACTAGAACTTTTTCCGATCGAAGTGGATCGGAGGAAAGCTCTAGGTCTTTGTTTTGGCGAGCATCTTTATCCGGTCGATGAGCAAGGTCGATCGGATGACGCTCTAGCGACCGGCCGCATCGGGGCTCGGGCCCTCTCCCTCGAGGGTTGTGAGAGGAGTGCGGGGGTTCGGCGCCTTTGGCTCCCTCACCCCGGCCCTCCCCCAGGGGGAGAGGGAGGAGATGGTGGGCGATCGCCTATGCGGAACTCGCGCTAGCCCCCGATTTTAGCGAGAAGCGACTTGGCGGCGGCGACCTCGGCAAACGCCGCTGTTTCGGTGAAGCCCTCGAGAGCGCCGCGCAGTTCAGCCGCAGCACTCGCCCCATGCAGCCGCGCCAGGCTCATCGCCGCACGAAGCGTGAAGCTCCGGGTTCGTTGCGCCTTCGACACCACCAGCGCGGCCCGGAAGGCAGTATCCGCACCATCCGGGTCCGGACGGTGCTGCCGCAGCAGAAGCTCTCCGCGCATCCGGAGCATCTCCGCCCCGAGCCAATAGCCGCCGTCATCCCCATTCCGCTGCAAACACGCGTTCACCGCCTCGAGCGCCACCTCCACCTCCGCCGGGGAACGCGCAACGTCCGCCTGGACATACTGTACGGTCGGGATCATCGACCCCAAGCCTTCCGCCTCGTGCGCGGCCAGCGCCTTGCGGATCAGCGCCATGCCACCCTCGTGGTCACCTCGGCGGCACAGCACCCATCCGCTCAAGCCCACGCCAGCGCGGTTCCAGAACGCCAAGCCATGCGCCTGCGTGACGTCGGCCAACGCCCGTAGCGACGGCGCCGCTACCTCCGGCTCCAGCCGTATGGTCTCGAACAGCGCCTTGTAATAGTGGACATAGGCCATCGACCCGCCATGGCCACTCGAGAGACCGAGCGCGCCAGCCTGCGCCATGACATCGCAGGCACGATCCACCTCACCCAGGGGCCACAGGGCGTAGCCGAGATAGTTGAGCGCCGACAGCCCCGGGTCCTGGGCGAATTTGAAGGCCAGCGAGCGGTCCCGCACCGGGTCATACAGGGCGAAGGCCCACTCGAGATGCCACTGCGCAGTGAGATAGTCGCCGAGATACCACCGGGTCACGCCAAAGGCCCGGTGTGCGACGCCGATTTCGGGCAGGTCGGGCCGCAATATCGCGTCGTCCAAGAAGGCCCGGGCGGCTTCGGCCATAGCGGGCATGTCGCCGCGGACATAATGGCCGGACCAAAGCCCATAGAAGATCGAGTAACGCTCGGACGGGTCCTCGACGCGCATCGCCAACTGGTTCGCGCGGACGAACGCGGCCGAGGTCTCGGGCGCCGCGAACCCGCGGGTGGCGATCAACGCCTGGCCGTGATTGACCTGCAGCTTCAGCAGCAACGGCAGGTCGACGTTGCCTTCGCCCACGGTCTCGATCAGCGGCAAGACATTGCGGAAATGGCCCAACGCCTCCGGATAGGCGGATCGGCGCAGGGCACGCTCGATGCCCTGGCTCCACCACCCGATCGCCTCCCGCAGCATCCCGGCGCGCGCGTAGTGTTGCGCCACGACTTCGGGCTCGGCCCCGATTTCGTCGGAGTGGCGCCGGCTCAGGATCTCGGCGATGTGCCGGTGCAACCCCAGGCGCCGGCTTTTGAGCAAGCTGTCATAGGCCGCGTCCTGCAACAACGCGTGCTTGAAGACATAGGTGGCGTCCGGCCCCTCGCCCCGGCGATGCACCAGCGCGGCGTTGCGCAGACGGGACAAGGCGGCGTCGAGCACCGAATCCTCCCGCTCGTACAACTCGCGCAGCAGCGGGGCGGCGAACTCCCGCCCGATCGCGGCGCCGATCTGGGCCACCTCCTTGGCGGCTCCCATGCTGTCGAGGCGCGCCATCAGCAGATCGTGCAGCGTATCGGGAACACCGAGACCCGGCGCCTCGGGGTCGGCCTGCAGCCCGGCTTCCACGACCGTGCGGGTGATCTCCTCGGCAAATAGCGGGTTACCCTCGGCCTTCGCCACGATCCGCTGCAAGGCATCGGCCGTGAGGCTGGTGTCCGCCGCGGCATTGGCGACGATGGCGAGCATGCTGTCCGGCTCCAACCGGTCCAGCGTCAGGGTGGTCGTGTTCGGCAGGCCCTGCCAGCGCGGCGGGGTCTCGGGGCGGCTGGTTACCACCAGGATCACGGGCAGCAGACGGATCCGCTCCGCCAACAGGTCGAGCATCTCCAGCGACGTCGCGTCGGCCCAATGCATGTCTTCGAACAACAGCAGCAACGGACGCTGCTGCGCCATGCCGGTGACCAGGTCGAGGCAGGCGGCGAAGGTCTCGGCACGTTGTTGCGCCGGGCTCATGGCCAATGGCTCGCCAGGGATCTCGATCATCGCGGCCAGCAGGGGGACCACCCGGCCCGGCTCGGTCATGACGCTCTCGATCAGGGCGGCGAGCTTGGCGAGCTGCCCCACCGGGTCGGTCAAATGGGCTAGGCCGGCAGCGTCGCGGATCTGCTTGATGAACGGAAACAGCGGGCTGTCTTGATGCGAAGGGGACGTTTGGTATGCCACGCGCAGGTGGCGCTGGCTCGTGCTGTCGTCGCAGAACCAAGCCGCCAAGCGGGATTTGCCGATGCCTGGCTCGCCCGACAGCACCACCACTTGGCCCTCGCCGCTCCAGGCTTGCTGCCGCAGTGCAGCCAGTGTACGCCGCTCGGGCAGCCGGCCGGCCATGGTCGCCATGGTGCCGCCGCGCATGGCTTCGAACCGGTTGCTGGGCTCCACCACGGCCTCGACGGCCCAGGCGGGGACGGCCTGGGCGACCCCCTTCAGCTTGTGTTCGCCCAGGTCGCGCAAACGGAACAGATCGCCCAGCAGACGGCGGGTGGACGCGGCGATCAGCAGTTGGTTGGGGCTGGCGATGCTCTGTAGCCGGGCAGCCAGGTTGGGTGTCTCGCCGACCACCGCCTGCTCCTGGGCGGCCCCCTCCCCGATCAGGTCGCCGACCACGACCCGCCCGGTTGCCAGCCCGGCGCGAGCCTGGATCGGGCCCGTCGGCAGGCGGAGCGCGGTGATCGCGGCGAGCAGGCTTAGCCCGGCGCGCGCGGCCCGCTCGGCGTCGTCCTCGTGCGCGTGGGGGTAGCCGAAATACACCAGCACCCCGTCGCCCATGTATTTGGCGACGAAGCCCCCCGTACGCCCGACCTCCTCCCGCACCAGGGCGTGGTAGCGGTTGAGCACCGTGCGTAGGTCCTCGGGGTCGAGCAAGGCCGACAGGGCGGTGTAGCCGACCAGGTCGCAGAACATGACGGTGATCTGCCGGCGCTCCGCCTGGTGCTGCGCAGCTTGGGAGGGTCGCAGCGCCCCGATGGCGGTCGCGAGCTTGCGGCGGTGCCCGATCGAGCTGACGCCGATCCCCAGCAGATCCGTTTCGGTCAGGTCGGGCAGGATCTCCACGTCGATATCGTTGGCCTGGAACGCCCCCGCATAGCGCTCGAGGCCCAGTTCACCCAGCCAAACCGCGATGTCCATCGGCTGTCCCATCCCGGGCCGCATCATGCACATGTCTGGGCGCCCGGACCACCGTCGTTACCAGTCGTAACGTTCCGGCTTGCGCTGGCATGCAGTTCTCGGCAGCATTTCACCGGCAAAAAGGTCGGAACCGTCCATGCTCGTCGCCGCGCCAGTCCATCTCAGCACGGCATCGCCGCCTTTGCCGCCTACTGCTCTACCATCCCCATTGCCGCCGCTGGATGACGCCGTCTTGCGGCATCCCAACTTCAAGGTGCGGGCGGTCAATGCGCTGACCCACCGTCCACAACTCGGCTATTCCGTGTTGCGAAACGTCGCGCCGATCCTGCGCATGAAGAACTTCGTTTGCGTCACGCGGGACGAGGACGTGCGGGAAGTGCTGAGCCGCGATGCCGACTTCCCCGTCCCGTTCGGCCGCAACTTCGAGGAGATCGATCCCACCGGGACCAACTTCGTGCTCGGCATGCCCGACAGCGACAAATACCGCGCCATCCGCGCCGCCTCCATGCGCGTGTTCAGCCTGCAGGACATCCCGCGGATCGCCAGCCTTTCACGCATCCGCGCCGAGGCGATCATGGCGCAGAGCGGCGGCGCCATCGATGTGGTGCGCGACCTGCTGGTCCGGGTGCTACTCGATGTCACCCGTGAGTATTACGGCGTCGACCTGCCGTTCCCGGACGGGGCGCACTGGCTGATGGCGGTGAGCTTCTTCGACTTCTCCCCGGTGGCCGACCCGGCGATCAAGCAGGTGGCCAGCGTCGCAGCGCAATACCTCGCCCGCGCGGTGGACGACGCGATCGCCCGCGCCCGCGCCGGGGAGTTGCCGGGCACGATCGTCGACCGCTACGTGGCGGCCCAGCGCGCCGGTGACCCGGTGCTCACCGACGATGTGATCCGCGCCACCGTCACCGGCATGGTCGCCGGCTTCATCCCGACCAACTCCATCACGACCGGCCATATCGTGGACTTGCTGCTCGACAAGCCCGAGATGATGGCCGCGTGCCAGGCGGCGGCGCGCGCAAATGACGACGACCGGCTGGACCGCTGCCTGTTCGAGGTGCTGCGGTGGCATCCGCTCAACCCCGGCCCGTTCCGCAGTTGCGCGGCCGAGACCACGATCGCCGCCGGCACACGGCGCGAGACGCGGGTGCGACCCGGCGACCTGATCCTGGCGTGCACCGGCTCCGCCATGTTCGACGCGCGCCGGGTCCGCGGGCCGAATCGCTTCGACCCGGACCGCGAGCCCAGCGACTACCTGCATTTCGGCTACGGCCAGCATTGGTGCATCGGCTTCGCCCTGGCCCGCGCGCAGATGACGCAGACCATCAAGCCGTTGTTGCTGCACTCGGAGATCCGCCGCGCCTCCGGGCAGGCCGGCAAGCTCGCGGTGTACGGCAGCTTCCCCGACCACATGACGATCCTGCACGGGCCGCGCACGCGATGACGCATCGTTTCGTCACCATCACCATCCCGTTCGCCGCCGAGCGGGCCGACGCAGTGGACGCGGTGCTGGGTCGCATGGGCAACCCGCCCTCGCCTGCGATCCGGGCCCGGCTGGACGCTGCCGGGATCGTGCATTTCATCAGCATCACGGCGGTGCGCGATACGGCGCCGGGCCAAGCGCATCTAGTGGTGGAGGCGTCGACCGATCTTGGTGGCGCCGACCCGATCGCCGCGATTGCGGACGCGCTGAAGCAGGAGTTGGAGTGCCTGTTCGCGGCGGCCGACATCTCCTACCGGCAGGCAACCCTGGCACAATTCCTGTCCAGCCGGGATCTGGTCATCGGCGGCCCATGGCAGCGCACAGCGGGGTTGGGGTTCGACGGCTCACCGGGGCTTTCGGTGCGCCGTATCCGGGCGGAGGCCGACCTGGCGGACCGCATAGCCACCGAGATGGGCAGTGTCCTGGCCGCGCCGATGCCTGCGCGCGACAAGCTTCAGGCCGTCCGCGACTGGGCTTGGCGGGCCGGCGACAAATGGGCGTTCACGGCCGAGGCCACCCCCTTCCTGTTCGGCGGCAGGGAGCGCACGCCCGTCATCGTGGCCAGTCTCGTGGCCATCGTCGCCGGCCAACTCGGCTGGCCCCTGGCCATCGTGGCAGTCGTGCTGATGATCCTGCTCGGCATCCCGCTTGGCGTCCTGCTCACCCTGATCCTGCTGGTGGCACTCGGCGCGCTCGCCATCTTCGAACTGCGCACGCTCGAGGCGGCGAACACGCCGAACGACTCCCCCCCGAACGCGGCCCGCATGGCCGAGGTGCTGCGCCGGGAGAACCAGAGCGCGCAGAACCTGCTCGCCGCTTGTTCCACCATGCAGGCTGGCTGGTTCCGGCGGCTCACCCTGCGCTTCGCCTTCTGCATGGCGACACTGGGGGCCTCGCGGGTGTATCGCCCCGGCTATTTGCGGCAGATCGCGGTGATCCATTTCGCGCGCTGGGTGCTGATACCCGGCACCGACAAGCTGCTGTTCTACAGCAATTTCAGCGACACCTGGGAAAGCTACCTCGAAGACTTCATTTCCAAGGCGCCCGACGGGCTCACCGCCGTGTGGAGCAACACGGTCGGCTTCCCCCTCACCCGTTTCCTGTTCGGCGGCGGCGCTGCGGACGGCGACCGCTTCCGCCGCTGGGCCCGACGCCAGCAAATGCCGGTGCTGTTCTGGTACTCCGCCTACCCGTCGCTCAAGACCCCGCGCATCCGTCTGAACGCCGCCATCCGCCGCGGCCTCGCCGCGGCAAGCAGCGATGTCGAGGCGGAGGACTGGCTGAGCTGCTTCGGCTCCGTGCCAAGCCGCCCGTTCGAACTGCAGAAGGCCGAGATCCAGACGCTGCTGTTCGGCGGGCTGAGTAAGCTGCCCCACTCCGCCGGCCTGGTGCTGAGTTTCGGTAGCGACGCGAAGGCGGCTAGCGCGTGGCTGCGCAGCGTGCAGGGCCAGATCACCTATGGCGAGCACGTCGCGGACGAGCACGCGATGACGATCGCCTTCAGCGCAACCGGCCTGACCCGGCTGGGGCTGCCGGCAGACGACTTGGCAACGTTCTCGGTCGCCTTCCAGCAAGGCATGACCGCGCCGTGGCGTGCCCGGCTGCTCGGCGACGAGGGCGACCAGGCTCCGGACACCTGGCTGTGGGGCGGGGACACGGCGGACGCGCTGGTCTACCTGTTCGCCCGCGATGCCGAGGGCCTAGCTGCCTCGATCGCGGCGCTGCGCGCCGGGGCCGAAGCGCATGGTCACCGCATCGCCTACGAGCAAATAACCAAGCCGCTGCCGCGCGGACAAGTCTACGAGCCGTTCGGGTTCGCCGACGGCGTGTCGCAACCCGTGCTGCGCGACACCCCCCGCGCCCGGGTGCCGCGCAACGCCTGCCACGTGGTGGATGCCGGCGAATTCGTGCTGGGCTACTCCGACCTGCGTGGCTACCTGCCCCCCACTCCCACGGTCGGCGCCGGACGCGACCCGGCACGCATCCTGCCGGAGTACGTGGCGGACCTGAACGGAACCCGCGAACCCTACAGCAGCGGTGGTTCGGACCTACGCGATTTCGGCCGCAACGGCACCTACATGGTCGTGCGCCATCTGGAGCAGGACGTCGCCGGGTTCGAAGCCTGGTCGGCCGAAGCCGCGGCCCAGTTGATCGAAGACGGCCAGAACGTCTGGGACTTGCCGCAGCCCGAGTTGCAGGAGCTGGTGACGGCCAAGGTGGTAGGCCGCTGGAAAGATGGCCGCTCGCTGGTCCGCCACGCCCATGCCCCTGGTTCTGCGGGCGCGGTGCGGCATCCGGCGGCTCCGGACAACGATTTCCAGTTCTCGCGCGAGGACCCGCAAGGGCTGCGCTGCCCGATCGGCGCACATATGCGCCGGGCCAACCCGCGCGACGATTTAGACTTGGACGGGCCAGCCCAGCTCGCCATCGTCAACCGCCACCGACTGATGCGCGTGGGCCGGCAATACCAGGCGGCAGAGGGCGGCAAACCCGGACTGTTGTTCACCTGCCTCAACGCCGACATCGAGCGGCAATTCGAGTTCGTGCAGCAGACTTGGCTGCGCGGGCCGAATTTCCACAACCTGCCCAACGAGCCCGACCCGATGCTCGGCTCGGGCGAGCGCGTGTTTACGCTGCCGACCCTCCAAGGCCCGGTGCGGCTGAGATGTATGGCGGACTTCGTGCGGGTGCGGGGCGGCGAGTATTTCTTCATGCCGGGGCGAAGTGCGGTGAATTACTTAGCCGAATTGCCTGCCTGCGCGGGGCTGGCTGCAATCGCCTGAGCTTGCTGGCCTTCTAGATGGCGTGGGCGCGTTCCCCCCTCCCGTTACGGAATTCCGCCGTCTCCGGCATGGCTAGCAAAAGCGTGGCCAGCGCGACACACGCCGCCGCTCCAAGCGACAGGAACGTCGCCGAATAGCCGAAATGGTCGACAACCACCCCGGCGAACAGTCCACTCGTGCTGGCTCCGATACCCTGGGCCGTGGCGACCGCGCCTTGGGCAAGATTGTAGCGTCCGGTGCCCTTGGTGAGATCGGCGACAAGCAGCGGTGTGATCGCCCCAAAGATTCCGGCGCCGACGCCGTCCAGCAGTTGCACGCCGATCAGCCACCAGGCGTCGTTCGAGAGCGTGTAGAGCAGTGCGCGAACGGGTAGCACGGCGAAGCCGATCAGCAGGATCGGCTTGCGGCCGAGCCGGTCCGCCGTGGCACCAACCGCCAGAGCGACCGGAAGCATGATGAGTTGGGCCGCGATGATGCAGGCCGACATCATCGCGGTCGCCCACTCCGGATGCGACTGCGCGAGTTTCTGTCCGACCAGGGGAAGCAATGGCGCGTTGGCAAAATGGAACAGCATCGCGCAGATGGCGAATAGAATGAGCGGCCGCGATTTCAGCAGCATCCCATAGCCCGACGCTCCGTGGCCCGGCATCCGCCCGTCTCCGTCGAGGCCACGCGCCCGGTCCTGGTCGATCGCGTCGTGCGGGATCGACCAAGTCGCCGCAGCCGCCAGTAGCGCGAAAACCGGTACCAGCAGAAAGACGGCGCGCTGCGACACGAGGTAACCGACGGCTCCGGCCGCCGCCGCGATTGCCACGTTGCCCGCATGATCGAATGCCGAGTTCCGGCCCATGCGTCGGGCAAGCTGGTTGCGCGCGTAGAGTCCGAGGGTCAGCGCCGCAACTGCCGGACCGAAGATGTCTCCGACGATCGCCATCACCGTGCTCGAGATCAGCACCGGCCAGAATGTCGGTAGCGCGAAGATGACGACCGCCCCGGCGGCCAGAAACACCAGGGCGATCACGACCGCACCGCGCTTCCGGTTCGTCGAGTCGATCGCGCCACCGGCAGGCGTCTGCGCGACGAGTCCGAGCAGGCCGCTGATAGTGGTCGCCCAGCCGACCTGGGTCTGACTCCAGTGCTGCTGGGTGACGAGAAACACGTTGAGGTAAGGTCCGAGGGCGCCGCGAACATCCGCGAGCAGGAAGTTCAACGCATCGAGCGACCACGGCCGGAACGACGCCCTCGCCATGCTCAGAACGTAGCGACGAGGGCGATCCCGGCGACCATCAGCAGGCCGCCGAGGACACGCCAGATGTTGATGGCGTGCACCTCCATGCCGAATAGTCCGAAGTGGTCGACGGCCAGCGACATCAGGATGTTCGCGGTGATCGTCAGTCCAGCGAACGCACCGGCCCCGACCTTGTTCACGAACAGCAGACCGGCAACTACGGCAAACGATCCGACGATACCGCCCAGCGGTGCCCACCACGGCATCCCACCCAGGCCGTCCGCCGTCGGCATCGGACGCGGCTGGCACAGGAGAAGGACGCCGAGGAACGCGACGATCGGGAGGAACGACACCACGCTGGCCAGCCAGGGGTTGGTCAGCGCACTGCGAAGCGCGCCGTTCATCGGGGGCCCCCATGCCTGGAGTGCCCCCGCGACGAGGATGAGCGGGTAGAGCCAAGTCGCACTGATGTTCTGCATTGGATTCTTCTCCAGGCTTCAGCCGAAAACGAAGACGCCCGCGAGCGCGAGCAAGAGAGCCGGTGGCATCACGAGGAATCCCAGCTTCAGGAAGGTCCCCGCGCCCACGTCGATGTCCTCGCGGCGAAGGGCTGTGAGCCACAGGATGGTGGCGAGCGAGCCGGTCACCGACAGGTTCGGGCCGAGGTCGACACCAATCAGGACTGCGCTGCGCACGTGCTCGGGCACATTCGCCAGCTCCACCACGCGCCCTGCGACCAACCCGGCTGGCAAGTTGTTCACGAGGTTGCAGCCGAATGCGAGCGCGGCACCCGCGACCCATGCCGCAATAGTGGCGGAGTGCTGCACGAGGTCACGCAGCAGGCCGCCGATCTGATCGGTGACGCCGGTCTTCTCCAAGGACTGGACCAGCACGAACAATCCGGCGACGAGCGGTAGGACACCCCACGAGATGTTCTTCGCCACCGCCATCGGGCTGGTCTTCGATCGGACCAGGACCAGGAGTGCGGTCGCCAGACCAGCGAGGAAAGTCGGCAGCCCGAGTTGAATGTCGAAACCGGACGAGACGAGCAGGATGGCGGCCGTCATGCCGATGCCGAACGCCGCCGCCTTTCCGCCTGTGGTCAAATCCGGGACTTCGATGTCGG
The DNA here is from genome assembly GCA_964247805.1 of uncultured Acetobacteraceae bacterium. Classification (GTDB taxonomy): domain Bacteria; phylum Pseudomonadota; class Alphaproteobacteria; order Acetobacterales; family Acetobacteraceae; genus LMUY01. The sequence continues at coordinate 21,990 of CAXTWC010000008.1, forward strand.
AGGAGATCGTCTGTTGCAGCCCGCTGCGCTGCGACCAGCGCAGGACGATATAAGTCGCCACGATCGCGAGCACGGACGGCAGCGCGTATTGCGGCAGCCAGTGCAGCAAAGGCGGCATATGACTGCCATAGATCACGAGGTTCGCCGGGTTCGAGATGGGCAGCACGAAGCTGGCCGCATTGGCAATGAAGGCGCAGATGAACAGGTAGGGCAGCGGCTGCTTCGCCTTGGCCGTTTTCACGATGGCCGCCACCGCGGGCGTCAGCACCACGGCCGTCGCATCGTTGGACAGGAACACCGTCACGACCGTGCCGACACCGAACACCAAGGTGAACAGACGCGTCGCCGACCCATTTGCACGGGCGGCTGCCTTCGCCGCGAGCCAGTCGAACAGCCCCTCCAGCCGGGCGAGTTCGGCCAGCAGCATCATGCCGATCAGGAACAGATAGACGTCCGTGCCTTTCGCCACGCCGGACAGGGCGTCCGCCACAGGGAGCAGTCCGAGTGCCACGAGAAGAATGGCCCCGGTTGCCGCCCAGACGTACTCAGGCCAGGAGAACGGCCGCACGATCACGCCCGCTGTCGCAGCGGCGGCGATGCCCCAAGTCGTCCAGGGTGAGGCGAGGACGCCGATCACCATGTCCGTCCATTGCGGTTCGGTCCGAGCTGCGTCGCGGAGATACCCTTTTCAGGCCAGGCACCAACGCTATCCTTGTCGCTGCCGTCGGCAAAGCGAGGCGGCGGCGCCCAATTCCCGTGCGGCGGCGCGACCTGATCGATGTCCGCTTGGCCGTCCTCGGTGCGCGCCCGGACCTCGACCAAGCAAGCTGAGCCGGACCATGCCGCCTCGAACAAGCCGGGTTGGCTTCCGACCTTTTCCATGGGACGCCAATCTGCGCCGTCGACCCGGCACTCCACCGACTTCACCGGTGTGCCGCTGAAAACCTTCGCGCGGATAGTGTCTCCGTTACCGCTGCCCGCGCCCGTGACAAGCCTGCGGTCGGTCGGCGCGGTGATGAGGACGAAGGGCCAAGCCTGTTCAAGGGTTTTGAACCGCCAACTGACCCGACCGCCGTCCAGGGCGGCGATGGAGAAGCCAGCTGGACCTTCCTCGATCTGCCCGGTCGAACGCGTCGCCATGAAGATGGTACGGCCGTCATTGGCCAACTCGTTGTAGTGGGTATGACCCATGTCGACGCAGGCGACATGGGGTCGGGCGATCAGGCCGCCGAGCGGCTCACCGCCTTCGCGCAGATCGGCCGGGTAGGTGTGCATGAAGATCGCGGCCGACTGCCCGGCGGTCTCGGCCTCGTCCAGTTCACGCTCGACCCAGCCGAGTTGATCCATCCCAAGGCGAAAGTCTGGACCGCCGGTCCCTGCAGACACGACGTCCAGGAACACACACCGGCATCCGGCGATCGTCTCGGCGAGCGGGAGCGGCCGGGCACCGAGAACGTGGTGATAATTGCTGAGATTACGGGGTTTGAAGTCGTGGTCGCCGGGCAGGATGTGCAGCGGCATCCGCAACGGTGCGATCGCATCGCGGACGAGCGCGAACTGGTCGGGCTCGCCGTCATCGGCATTATCGCCGGGTAACAGGGCGAAATCGAGCACACCATTCGGAAGCTGGTTCGCCAGCGCGACGATGCGTTTCAGGTGGACGAGGTTCTCACCCGCGCCGTCCGTGACATGCAGATCGCCGATGTGCAGCCAAGCTAGGATGGCGTTCGAAGGGGGCACGTTGGTTCTCCAGTCGCTCGGGAGCGTCGATACGGATGGCTCCGCATCGACGCCGCCGGGTCGTTTCAAGCGGCAGCCGGTTCAGGATCGATTACGAACCGATCCCGAATTCGGCATCTTCGTCTCCGCCGTCGTTGCGGATTAGGATCGTCGCGTCAGCCCGGTGGAGGGGGCGGTAGCGGAGCCATGCCAGGACCACCGGGAGGCGGTGGCACACGCGGACCGCGCGGCGGAGGGGGAGGTGTTGCAATCTGAGTCAGTTCCGTATCGCTCGGCCCGATAGCGGCCGCTTCGATGACGCGCCCGAGGTCACCCTGGTAACCACCACCCCGGACGACGAGCGGGGCACCGACGGTCAATTGGGCGGAAAGGCGCGTCGCCTCGGGTGGCGGCATGCGCACGATCGTTCCATCTTCGAGCAGCACGCCGTTCAGGTCGCCCCGGGGTCCATGGAGCAGAGCTTTGATCCGGCCGGCTGCCGTCAGCGGCTGTTCGACACCTCGTGGGCCGGGCGGGCCACCTGGGCCGGTGTCCACGACTGTCTTGCCGCTCGCGTCGTTGCTGACCGACGCCGCCTGCACCATGGGAACGGCCATTGCGTGCAGACCGCGAACAGTGACGGCGTCCCCCGGCTTGACGGCAAAGACGAGCTGCGTGCCGAGATGCGGCGGCAGATGTACTTCCGTGCCGTCGCTCAGGATCAGGCCATCGACATCGCCTCGGGGCGTAAGGCTGTATTCCGCGACCGTGCCTTTGGTCTCGGGAAGCTGCGCAGGATCGTATGTCGCCACAGTCTGCGCGATGGCGACGGTGGCGCCCGCCGTCAGCAGACAAGCGGCCAGCACGACATGCTTTTTCATAGCGTCCTCCAATCTCTCGGGCAGTAGGCCCACCAGTAAGATTGCGAGCGGCGTGCCACCGGCAGACCTTTGATTTAACTGGAAATATCCAGGTCGCCGGCTGTGGAGATGTCCGCTTCAGGGACAACATCCGTTCCCGAATGGGACAGCTCCCCGTGCCGCGCCAGTTTCTGGTAGAGCAACTGACGACGGATACCCAACCGCTCCGCCGCCTGCACCCGGTTGCCATCGCACGCTTCGAGAGCGCGCCGGATCAGTTCTTTCTCCACTCGCTCGATCACCTCCGGCAGCGTGCCGACCAGCCAGTCCGTTGCTGTCGGACCGTCCGTCATCCGGTCGACGGCAAGGAACGCCAGGTCGGATTCGGCGATGACACGGCGGCGCACCATTGTCGTCACGCGTGTCATCGCGTTCACGAGTTCACGGACGTTGCCCGGCCACTTGTGCCGCAGCAGCACGGCGGCTGCCTCCGCGCTCAGCTGGCGCGCAGGCTGACCGGGCGCGGCCATTGCGAGGAAGTGCTCTGCCAACGGGACGATGTCGGCGAGCCTGTCGCGGAGCGGCGGCAGGCGGACAGGGACGACACCCAGGCGGTAATACAAGTCTTCGCGGAACCGACCCGCCCGAACCTCCGTGGTGAGGTCCCGGTGGGTTGCGGCGACCACTCGAACGTCGATCGCTACCGGCCGGCCCCCCACGGGCGTCACGACACGCTCCTGCAACGCCCGCAGGAGTTTCGCTTGCATGCCCAGGTCCATGTCGCCGATCTCGTCAAGGAACAGCGTGCCGCCCTCGGCCTCCCGGAACGACCCGGCACGGTCACTGACAGCCCCGGTGAAGGAACCGCGGACATGGCCGAATAGCAGGCTTTCCAGCAACTCGGTGGGGATCGCGGCGCAGTTGACGGGAACGAACGGCTTTTTGGCGCGGTTGCCGTGGCGATGAATGGCGCGCGCCACTAACTCCTTGCCTGTTCCCGTCTCGCCCAGCAGCAAGACAGTCGCATCGCTGTCGGCCAGCAACCCGATCGATTTCTGCACCTCCCGGATCGCGGCAGAGGAACCGACGAGATCACCCTCCTGCGCCGTGTGCGGGGAGGCTGCCGAATGAGACTCGCTCGGCATAGGCGCCAGCCGCTCCATCAGGGCGCGCAGGCCGTCACGGCCGATCGGTTTGGCAAGATGGTCGATCGCACCCAGCCGCATCGCCTCGATGGTGTTTTCGCCCGTTGGCACTGCCGTCAGGATCGCGACCGGCGGCGCGCCGGGCATGGCGCGGATGCGGCGCAGCACCTCCATTCCGTCCATGCCCGGCATGCGCAGGTCCAGTAGGACGGCGTCGGCCTGGTTCGCCGCAAGCCATGCCAGGGCCGCCGCCCCATCTGTCGCCTGCGCAGCATCGTGACCAAGGTCGGTGAGCGCCGTCGCCAGTGCCCGGCGGAGCGCGGTATCGTCGTCGACGATGAGAACCCTGGCCATCTGTTTCCCTATGCGGCCGCCGGGCGCGCGCCCTGCGGCAACTCGAACGCAAACGCGGCTCCCTCTCCAACTCGTGTGCCGCCCGCACGTTGCAGAACCAGCTTTCCGCCATGCGCATCGGACAGCTCGCGGGCGATGGCAAGCCCGAGGCCGGTGCCGTCAGCTCTGCTGGTTACGAACGGTTCGAACAGGCTGCCCGCCAGGTCCGGGTTCACGCCGCTGCCGTTGTCGCACACGACGAAAATCAGCGACGCGGCCGCCCTCCGGCATTCGACCGCCACGGCTCCACCGTCCGGCGCATGACGGATGGCATTCGCCAGCAGGTTGTCGAGAATGCGTCCGACCACCGTCGGATCGAAAGTGGCGGTCGCCTTGCAGCCCGCCAAACTGATCGCACAGTGCTTGGCGGCCGCAACCTCCCGGTGCCGCCGGCACAGCGCCTCGAGGAACGTATCGACGTCGACTGCGACAGGTTGCGGCTCGACCCGCTGCGTCATGGCCAGCAACTCGCCGACCAGCAGGTCCAGCCGGTCGATCTGACCGAGCATGTCGCCGATGGCCTCCGTCCGGCGGGCATCGTCCCCGGCAAGGGCGTTCTCGCCCTGCAGCCGGGCGGCGGCGATGGGGTTGCGGATCTCGTGCGCGACCCCGGCTGCGACCCGGCCCAGCCCGGCGAGCCGCTCCGCCCGTGCGGCCCGTGCCGCCAACTCGTCCGACTCCCTGCGCGCGGCCGCCAGCCTCAGTCCGGCGTCGTTCAGCGCATCGATGACCCGGTCCAGCTCGCGCTCGCCGGTACGCGGCACGGCGGTGATGTTCTCCGGTCCGGCACTGCCGAGGGCTGCCTCGATCCTGCGGATGTGCCGCCCCCACACGAGCAGCGTGCGGGCGAGAAGTGCCGACATCACCATCATCAAGGCGAGCAGCACGCCGACGCCGAGCTGTAACGGCAGGATTGCGGCTGCAGTCTGCACCCGGGTCATCGTCCACGCCGTCAGCCCAGGGACCGGACCCGAAAGCGGGCATGCCCGCAGGAGAAGCGTCTGGGTGGTGGAGACCGAACGCTTGTCGGCTGGCTGGCTGTCGCGGGCCGCTTGCTCGTTCACCGCAGCGATCTGGTCGCGTTCCGCCGCCGGTAGATCTGTCTTGAGACCCGTCCCTTCATAGGTCGGAAATGCGTAGGCCAATGGTCCGGAACCAACTTGCCAGACGCCGCCCTCCACGCCTTCCTGATGCTCGAGCGCAAGGCCGACCGTGGCCGCAAGCCCCTGCCTGAACCGATCGTCCACCGCTGGTGGCAGCCCGCTGACACCTGCCACGAGGAAACGATAGCGCTCGTCGATCAGGTCGCAGGACCGCGCCACGACAGCCACGGCCCGCTGCACCAGTGCCCGCGTCGACTGGCGGTCCAGCTGGACCAGAAGCACCGCGACCGCCAGGCTCGCCACCAACGACAGGAGCCAGATGCCTAAGAGGCGGAATTTCAGTGATTGCAAAACCAGTCCTCCCCTGATCGCGCCTGCCCGTTGGAATAGCCGAGATGAACAACGTGACCGGCAACGGCCAGCAGGAGCCTTGCGGGGCGCCATCATCGAGACGGGCGATTATACCCGATGCGGGTCGTGCCACGTCGAACGGAGGCCTGCCTGTCTACCCGCGTCGTGATGACGTGCCATCATCAGGTCGTGCCGAAGTGCAGGAGGTGCTCCACCTCCGCCGACACCTGATTGGCGGCCCCGAGCCGGCCGATGAGTTGGGCCGCGCGGCTTCCCCGCAGACCGGCGGTGGTCAGCGCCTTGTCGCGCACGTAGGTGTAGACCCCGCTGACGGCGAAGGCCGTGGCATGGCGAATGTGGCGGCGTTGGCCGGGCACGGTCGATTGAAAAAGGTCCGATGCGTAGAAGGTCCGCCTCGCCAAGGGATTGGCGAAAGCGATTTCCATCATCGCCAGGTTTACTCGCTCCGGGGATGCCACATGCGCGACGTTCGGCGCGGGCGGGTTCGGCACCGCGTTATCGTATGGCGCCGGCAAATGCATCCGCAGCTTCCAGACCTCCGGCGATGATGCCAGGGTCGCCGCCAATTCGTCGGCCATGAAGGCGTGGAACGCCGCGATGTCGGCCTCGCGCGGGCAGAAATGCACGTGAATGCGGTCGAGACCGTCATTTCCGTTCGGGACGGGATCGGCCCATCGGTCCACGACCGTGCGGGAACCCTGCGCCAGATCGTAAGCCAAGGTTTCGGCGAACATGTTCTGCTCGTCGGAAAAGAGGATGGGGCTGGCCTCTTTGAAAACGGCCTGGTCCGCTGCATCGGCGAAGCCGATTTCCACGCCGCCGTCCAGCACGTAACCCGGCAGCGGTGTCACTTCCTCGAGGTCCGGCCATAGATGGGCGTCCTGCTCGCGGCTAAGATGGTGTTGCACATACCACCCCAGGCCGGGGATCCTGGAGCAGAGCGGGCCGTGCACGTCCCGCCAATAGGTTGCGAAGACCTCGTGTGGAACGCCTTCGCGCCGCAGGACGGTCGTATAGGAGTTGATGCGGATCGACCCGTCGCGGGCCGCGTAATCTTGAGTAGTCATGAGTTCACCTGTGTTGGCGGCATTCGTCACGTTGCAGCGGCGCACTCCGGACCGGCTCGCCACTCCACTGTAGAACGGGCCGCCCGTGCTGTGGTGGCCGCAACTGCGACGCTAAGCAGACTTTAGACCCCGCAAGAACCTGACATGCGTGGCGGCCTTGTCCTGTATCGGTTGGAAACCGAGGCTGATATAGAAATCGGCCGCCTCCCGTGTTTCTGTCCTGAGCCGAACGGAATGGAAGACTCCTTCGGCCCTATCGAGCAACTGCCTCACCAGAACGGAACCCATGCCGGAGTGGCGAGCCAGCCTCCGGACATACAGGTGTCGCAGCCGACCAACGCCGTCTTGATCCGCATAAGGGTCTCGATTGAGGCCTCCGACCGCGACCAGATCGCCTGCCCGGAAAGCACCGAGCAGCACCTCCCCCGGTCCGGCGAACCTGTTCGTCCCGGCATGCCAATCAGAGACAAACCTGTCCATGAAGCGAAACCCGTCTCCCAGGGCTTCGGCGCATAGCTCCTCGATGCCGGATGGAAGATCGCGGAGCGGCACGATGCCTGACGTCAGAGTCATGGGCGGACTATGCGCATCGGCCATGATCGCCTCGCTCGGTACCCCCGTCTCCTACTCGAGGCGGCGTAGCCCTGACTAGGGTGCGGGCACCGTCAATGCGGGCCGTTTCGGGCTCCCGGCCCATTTGGTGGCGGCGGTAGGACCACTGATATCGACGGCTGGCGGCCTCTGATGTCGGTTGAGGGAAGGTCTTACGCCGGCGCGCCTGCGACCAGCGCCGCTGCTCCCACTGCATTGGCGACGGCCGGATGGTAACATGCGAGTTTCCGGCCCCGACCGACATCCGCAAGGGGCGGGCGCTCGCGACGGCACGCATCGTCCGCATGGGGACAGCGCGGTTGAAACACGCAGCCTGTGGGCGGGTCGGCCGGCGACGGCACCTCGCCCGAGATCTTGGGCGGCGATAGCCGGATTCGCGGGTCCGGCACTGGGGAACTGGCCATCAGCAGCCGGGTGTAGTGATGCGCCGGGTGGTCGAGCACCTGCCGCGTCGGGCCCTCCTCGACCACCCGGCCGAGGTACATGACCGCCGTCCGGTCGCAGAAATGGCGGATCACGCCGAGATCGTGCGACACGAACAGGAAGGACAACCCCCGCTTCTCGCGCAGACCGCCCAGCAGCCGGAGCACCTGGGCCTGCACCGACACGTCGAGCGCGGACACCGGTTCGTCGGCGACGATCAGGTCTGGATCCAGCACGAGAGCCCGGGCGATGCCGACGCGTTGCCGCTGGCCACCGGAGAACTCGTGCGGGTAGCGGTCGAGTGCCGTCACGGGCAAACCGACCTCGGCGAGCGTGGCTTCCGCCTTCTCGGCGATTTCGTGCCGGCTCATCCCGCCATGCACGTGCAGCGGTTCCTGCAACGTCTGCCGAATGGTGCGGCGCGGGTTGAGCGAGGCGTACGGGTCCTGGAAGACGATCTGCATGCGGCGCCGCATGTCGCGCATGGCTCGGCCGGACAGGGCTCGCAGGTCCTGGCCATCAAAGACGATCTCGCCCGCCGTCGGCTCCAGCAGGCGCAGCACACACCGGGCCGCCGTGGACTTGCCGCAGCCGGATTCACCCACCAGGCCCAGCGACATGCCCTTGGGAATGTCGAACGACACATTGTCCACAGCGCGCAAGACTTTCGGGCCGTGGCGGGACCTCGATGTCAGGGGGAACGTCTTGTGCAGGCCCCGCACCCGCAGCGCACCGTCGCTCATGCCGCGGCTTCTTCGACAAGCACGCAGCGGGCCTGGTGGCTGGCGGTCACCCGGCGCAGAGGCTGCCGTTCCGCGACGCAACGCGGTTGCACGAAGGCGCAGCGCGGGGCGAAGGCGCAGCCCGCCGGCATGTCCGTGAGCGGAGGAACCGAGCCAGGGATCGGGTTCAGCTCTGCCATGTCCTGGTCCGCCCGCGGCACGGCCTGGAGCAGCGCCGTCGTGTAGGGGTGGCGGGGCGACGCGAACAGCGACGCGGCCGGGCCAAGTTCCACCACTTCGCCGGCGTACAGCACGGCTACCCGATCGGCGATCTGCGCCACCACGCCGAGGTTATGGGTGATGAAAAGCACGCTCATGCCGTGACTGCGGCGCAGGTCCGCCAGCTGCAGCAGCACCTGCGCCTGCACCGTCACGTCGAGCGCCGTGGTCGGTTCGTCGGCCAGCAGCACGGCGGGACGGCAGGCGATGGCCATGGCGATCATCACCCGCTGCCGCATGCCGCCGGAGAACTGGTGCGGGTAGTCGCGCAGCCGCTGTTTGGCGGATGGGATGCGCACCTCCTCCAGCAGCCGCGCGGCTTCGGCCAGCGCGTGGGTTCGCGAGCCGTCGCGGTGCAGGGTGATGGCCTCGGCGATCTGGTCGCCAACCGTCATGGTCGGGTTGAGCGAGGTCATCGGCTCCTGAAAGATCATGCCGATCGCATTGCCCCGGACCCGGCTCATCTGCCGCTCCGAGAGCTGCAACAGGTCACGGTCGCCGAGCATGACCTTGCCCGCGGCGATGCGCGCGTTGTGCCGGGCCAGCAGTCGCATGACGGACAGGGCGGTGACGCTCTTGCCGCTGCCGGACTCGCCGACGACCGCGAGTGTTTCGTCGTGCTGCAGGGTCAGCGACAGGTCGCGCACGGCGGCTACCCAGGCGCCGCCGATGCGGAACTCGGTGCGCAGGTCCTGGATGTCGAGGGCGGCGCTCATGACGTCCTCATGCGCGGGTCGGCGGTGTCACGCAGCGCGTCGCCCAGCAGGTTGAGCGCGAAGACAGTCAGCAGGATGGCGATGCTCGGGAACACCGACAGCCACCAGGCATCGAGGATGTTGTCCAATCCCTCGCGGATCATGCCGCCCCAGCTCGCCGCCGGCGCCGGCACGCCGAGGCCGATGAAGGAGAGTGCCGCTTCGGTCCGGATGGCGCCCGCCATCCATAGCGAGCCCATGACGACCACGTCCGAGATCATGTTGGGCAGGATGTGCACGCCCATGATGCGCACCGGGCCAAAGCCGAGCGCACGCCCGGCCTCGACGAACTCCATGCGCTTCAACATGATCGTGGGGCCACGGGCGATGCGGGCGAAGGGGGCGATTTCCGTGACCGCGATGGCGGTGACCAGGTTCTCGAGGCTAGCCCCGAGCATGGCCGCGATCATCAGGCCAAGCAGAAGGGTCGGGAATGCGAGCATGGCGTCCAGCAGCGCCGTCACCACCTGGTCGACCACCCCGCCGGCGAAACCAGCGGCAATGCCGACCACGGTGCCCAAAGTCATCGCGATCCCAACGGCGACGAAGCCGACGATGAGCGAGACGCGGGCACCGAACAGCAGGCGGCTGAGCACATCGCGCCCATAGGTGTCGGTGCCAAGCCAGTGCTCGGCCGAGGGCGGGGAGAGCCGGGCAACGATGTCCTGCTCCAACGGGTCGTATGGCGCCAACAACGGGGCTGCGACGGCGGCGACGATGATCGCGGCCAGCAGGACGATGCCGACCCAGGTCAGCCAGCTGGACGTGAAGCTGCGCCAGAGGCGGCCGCGCGGGCTGGCTACGGAGGAGGCCGCCGACATCAGCTGTATTTCACCCGGGGGTCGATGATGCCGTACGCCACGTCGGTCAGCGCATTCACCACCACGACGCACATGCCGAAGATCACCATGAGGCCCTGCAGCAGCGTGTAGTCCCGCGCGTCCAGTGCGCTCAGGATCAGCTTGCCCAAGCCGGGACGGTTGAAGATGATTTCCGTCAGCACGGAGTTGCCGATCAGCGTGCCGGTATAGAGGCCCACCACGGTCACCACCGGGATCAGGCTGTTGCGCAGCGCGTGGCGCATCACCAGGCGCAGTGGCCGAACGCCCTTGGCGCGCGCGGTGCGGATGTAGTCCTCGCCGAGCACCCCCAGCATGGACGACCGGGTTACGCGCATCACGTAGGCCATCATGATGAGGCCGAGGTTGAACGCTGGAAGTGCGAGGTTCTTGAACTCGTCGGCGATGCTGCCGGACCCGGCGCTGCTGCCAAGGACGGGGAACCAGTCGAGCTGGATGCCGAATACGAGCAGCAGAAGAATACCGGAGACGAAGGCCGGGAAGGACAGTCCTATCAGCGACACGAGCCGGCCGATGGTGTCGAACCAGCCGTTCTGGTCGACCGCGGCCACCACGCCCAAAGGCAGGCCGAGCACAAGGGCCACGATCATGGCTGCGAACGTCAGCTCGAGCGTGGAGGGCAGCACGCGCGCGACTTCCTCGATGACCGAATGGCCGGTCGTGAGGGATTGGCCAAGATGCCCGGTCAACATGTTGCCGAGGAAGGCGACGTATTGCACCGCGATCGGTTGGTCCAAGCCGAGCTTGCTGCGCAGGGCGATGAGCGCCGATTGTGAGGCCTGATCGCCGAGGATCACGGCCGCCGGGTCGCCGGGCACGAGGCGGACCAGGACGAAAATGGCGGTCAGCAACAGCAGGAGCGTCGGGACTGCGAGGGCGATGCGCCTGAGTGCGAAGCGTATCACGGGTCGACATCCGCGGGCGCCCGGTCGAGCGTCGCCAATTCGCCGATCGTGACCGGTTTCAGCGGCGGACGTGCCCGGTAGAAGCCGACCTCGCCGGGAGGGCGTCCCGTTGCCTCCGCCAGCAACCGGGTGATCGTGTAACCGCATTGCCGGCCTTGGCAGGGGCCCATGCCGGCCCGGGTGAAGGCCTTCGTCTGGTTGGGGCCAGGGCGGCCGAGCCCGGCGATTTCGCGGATGCGGCCGGCGGTGACCTCCTCGCAGCGACACACCACGACGTCGTCCTTCGGCAGGAATATCTCCTGGCGCGGGCGGAACATCGCGTCGAGGAAGGGGCGGAGCGCCAGCGCCTGTCGCAGCGCCCGGCGGATCGGCGCAGCCTCGGCCTGGACGGGGCGGCCGAGCTTTGCCGCGACCCCGAGTGCCGCGAGCCGGCCGCGCAACACCGCCGCCTTGGCCCCACCGATCCCGGCCGCGTCGCCGGCCACGAATACGCCGGGCCGCGACGTTTCGCCCCATGCGTCGAGCACCGGGGCGTAGCAGTCCTGGTCGTCAACCCACGACATCTGGCAGCCCAAGGACAACGCCGCGTGCAGACTGGGCACCACGCCCTCGTGCACCAAAACGAGTGACGCGGGTAGCCGGTGCGCGGTAGCATCGGCGGTGCGAAAGGACAGCGCTTCCAGCCGTCCCTCGCCTGTCGCCTCGATCCCGGACACGCCACGGTAGACGGGCACCCGAGCCGCGCGGATTTGTGCCATCCAGCGCAACCCGTCCACCAGGTCGGGAGTGGAGGCAAGGCTGGGTCGGAACCGCTTCAGCGCGGCGCGCCACTGACCCGGCGGCGCAGTGTCCAGGTAGCCAGCGATGCGCCCACCCAGCGATAGCAGTTGCTTGGCATACAGCAGCGGCAGCGGACCGGTGCCGGCGATGAACACCGGCGCGTCCGGCACCTGGCCGGCCGACTTGAGCAGGATTTGCGCCGCGCCCACCGTCATGACGCCCGGCAGCGTCCAGCCGGGGAACGGCACCGGCCGCTCCTGCGCACCGGTCGCGAGCAGCACGGCGTCCGCCTCGATCGCCCAGGCCTGCCCCGCGCGGCTCACGAACGCGGTGTAGCCGGGCTCGAGCTGCCAGAGCTGCGCACCGGACTCGTAGGTCGCACCGCAGGCCCGGAACGCCGCCGCTACGGATCGGCCGCCGAGATAGGACTTGCCCAGCGCGGCGCCGCGGGGTGTTGCGGCCACGGCCTCGATGCCACGCCAGATCTGTCCGCCCGGCGTGGGTTGATCGTCCAGGCACACAACGAACAGGCCGTGCGACCGGGCCGTGTGCGCCGCCGCGAGTCCCGCCGGCCCGGCGCCGACGATCAGCAGGTCGACCTTCAATCCATCATCTCCGGCCGGCGGCGTTGGCGGCGCACCTGCATCCCGTCGCGCACGATGGTGAGGCAGGTCTGGGTCGAGCTTTGCCCGTCGACCTCGGCCAGGCAGTCGAAGCACACGCCCATCATGCAGTAAGGGGCTCGCCGCTCGCCGCTGATCGGCGACACCCGGGTCCACACCTCATCCTGGCGGAGCATCACCGCAGCGACGCTCTCCCCGGGTTGGGCGCGCACCGCCACGCCATCGATATGGAGCGTAATACCCGCCTCTCCTTCAAGCAGCGTGCGGAACATCGAAGCGGCTCTGATGAAAGGGGGTGAGGTTGTCGGGCAGGCTTCCGGCGATGATGGCGGCGGCGAGTTCGGTGGCGTGAAAGGCGGCGAGGGTGACGCCGGAGTGGCACAACGCCACGAAGGCGCCCGGGTGGTCTTGCGATTGCGCGTAGATCGGGAAGCCGTCTGGCGTCATGACGCGAAGCCCGGCCCACTGGCGCACCACGCGGGCCTGGCCCAGCCGCGGGATGGTGCGGGCAGCCTTGGCGGCAAGGCGCGAGGCTGCCCGCCCCGTGGTCAGCGAGTCGAAACCCACGTTCTCCTTGGTCGCGCCGATCATGACGGTGCCCTCCGCGGTCTGGCGCAGGCCGCTGCATGGCAAAGGCAGGAACGGATCGCAGCGCTCGGTGACCAGGATCTGGCCGCGTTCCGGGTGGAGCGGCACATCGAGGCCGACTTGCCGGGCCAGATCGACGGTGCCCAACCCGGCCGCGAGCACGATCTTGGGTGCGGCAAAAGTACCGGCTGCAGTATCGACGCGGAAGCCGCCGATGCCGGGTTGGATGGCATCGACGCGCGCGCCGCCGACGATTTCTCCGCCGAGCGCCTGGACGCTCTGCTGCATGACCGCCAGCAGGCGCAGGGGATTGCAGCAGCCGTCACTGCGCCCGTAGCTTGCGCCTACGACGTCCGGGCCGAGTGCCACGCCTGGGAGCAGGCGTTCCAACCGAGCCCGGTCGATCATCTCCCAATCCTGCTCCCCACCCGCGGCGTTGTGCAGGCGGTGCAGTTGGGAGCGGCGGTTCTCGTAGTCGGTCTCGCTCAGGCAGAACACGAGGCCGCCGTTTCGTTCATAGGCTAAGCCTGTTCCGGATTGGCGGGACAGCTCGTCGTTGAAGCCTGACCACGCGTCGACACTGCGCCGGGTCAGCTGGTGGTAGGCGGGCATGGAGGCGCCCTTGCCCTGCAGCCAGACGAGACCGAAATTGGCCCGGGCGGCGCGATGGTCGGTATCGTCACCATCCAACAGCTTCACGCGGCTGCCTTGCCGGGCCAGGCCGTAAGCGATGGCGGTGCCGACAGTGCCGCCGCCGATGATGAGAATGTCCGTCATTGCAATGGATGCTATTTTCCCAAATCATGACCGTCCAAGGCCTATTTCGCGGTGGCCTATTCCCGGGGGTTATGGATGCGAAGGCGAGTGAATCTCCGGCAAATCGAGGTGTTCAAAGCTGTCATCGAGCACGGCACCGTCACCTCGGCGGCCGTCGTCCTGAATGTGTCTCAACCGGCGCTCAGCAAGTCACTGGCGCAACTCGAGGCCGATACCGAATTGCGGCTGTTCGACCGCGTGAAGGGCCGGCTTGCGCCGACCGAACAGGGCATGCGGCTTTACAGCGAGATCGATCGGATCTTCAGCGGCTTGCAGCAAGTGGAGAACGCCGTCGACGCGTTGCACCGCGATGACAAGGGACATCTCCTGATCGGCGTCATGCCGGGCCTATCGGGCGCGTTCATACAACGCGTCGTATCGGCATTCCTGCAGGCGCACCCTGGCACCTATTGTTCCATCGAGGCGCGGAGCTCGGAATGGATCATGGAGTCACTTGTCCGACGCAAGCTCGACATCGGTCTTCTCAGCTCCCGCATGGAGAATCCCTACGTCGAAACGGAGGTCCTGACGGAACACGCCGTCGTCTGTATCATGCCCGTCGGGCACAGGCTGGCCGACCGGCACGTGGTCTCGCCGAACGACTTGGCCGGGTTCCCCTTCGTTTCCTTCGGCCCGGAAACAGCGGTTGGACAACGGATCGGGGCCATGCTCACCGCACATGGCGTCAGTCCCGAAATCGCCATCGTCACCAATCTCGCTCGCACCGTTTGTGAGTTCGTCGCCGCCGGAACCGGGGTGTCGCTGATGCATCCGTTGATGGTGAGCGACTATAACAGAATCGTCGTCCGCCCATTCGAACCAAAGACGAACGTCGGTTTCCTGCTGTGCCAAAGCCGCGACAATCGCAATGCCCGCCTTGTCGAGGGTTTCATGACCGTCGCGCGGAAAACGGCCGGCGAGATGCTTCGGAAGACACTGGCCGATTGTGCTCCCGCCCCGCGCTCAGTGGCCGGACGTCGACGTCGCCAGGCGTAATGTCGCGAGGGCCTGCGTAAGCGGGCCGAAATCATGCGCTCTCGCCGCCGCCATCGCACCGATGACCTGCGCCTGCTGCTCCGGCGTTGCGATGAAGCGGCTTGCGGCGAGGAACTTCTCCTCCAGGTCCGGCCAGCCCAGTGGAGCGGAGGCGTCGCCGCGGGGTGAAGTGACGGCGGACTCGTGAAGCTGTCCACGATGCTTCACCGTGACTCGGGCTACGGTTTCGGCGGGGAAGCGGGCGTCGAAATCGGGATGCGACCGCAGGGTCACGCGCTCGGCGAACGCTGACACATCCTCGTGGAACAAGGCGTCCGATGTAAGCGGCAGCAGCGCCGAAGCACCCCTTAGTGCTACGAGGCCGAGGCAGTAGGGAATGCTGTACTGGACGTCCACCAGGTTGACCGGTCTCACGCGGTTCGAGATACGAAGCGCACCACCGTACGCCTCCACGTCGACCGCTGAGATATCGCCCGGCGTCAGGGCGTGTATTGCGATCAGGCTCAGCATCGCGTCTACCGGTGCGTGCACATGGCGGCAGCAGGCGTAGAGTTTGAAATAGCTTCGGCAGATATGTGGACAAACCCCGATCGAGAACTGTTCGGGAAAGCCATAGTGCGTGGCGCTGTCGAGGATATTGCGCGGGCCGGTATGGCCGGCTTCCGCCAAGCCAAGCGCGACCAAGCCGGTCACCACCGACCATGGAATGCCTTCCTTAACGGCGCTGCCTTCCGGGGCGGGGATGCGCGGCGCCGGCGCGCTGGCGAATAACTGGTTGGGAGCACTCTCCCCGGCGATCGCCAACGCATGCTCCAGCACGTGGCGGTCCGTTCGGCGAAGGGCGGCAGCGGTGGCGACGACGGCATAGGACGACCAGGTTCCGGTGTTGCCATAGCTCGTGCGCGCGGCCCCGATCGTGACGCCAACCTCGTAGCCAATGACGATTGCCCGCAACACCGCATCTGGGCTGGCCCCGCATTCTGCCGCGACGGCGAGGGCGGCCGGGATGACGGCGGCGCCAGGATGCCCGCGGGCCAGGCGGTGACCGTCATCGAGGTCCATGGCCGAGGCGGCGGCACTGTTCGCCCAGGCCGAGGCGATCGCGCTGCCGGTTCCGCCGGTGAACCATATCGGGCAAGAACCCTCGCCCATGGTCTGAGCAACACTGCGCACGGCAATGGAGCCGGGATCGGCAAGCCCCGGAACGGTCGCCGCCACCAGGTCGTAGATGCAGCGGAGCGCGGCATCCTCAAGGTCCGCCGACAAGGGCTCGTCCCGTGCCGTGCAGATATAGGAGGTCAATCTCGCGACCATGCCGGTGGCCACGTCCGGCGTCGTGGTCACGGCGCCGACAATTTGGTGGTCTCGGTGATCAGCGGCCCGAGGCTGAGCGAGCCGTTCAGCGTGTAGCCGAGATCCAGCCGTGGGCTTTGTGCCCAGACCTGGCGCAGATCGAACAGCGGAACGGCGCACACGTCATCATGGATCTTGCGTTGCGCCTCGGCCCAGAGTGCCTTCTGCTTCGCCGGGTCAGCCTCGCGCCCGGCCGCGTCAATCGCCGCGTCCGCCACCCGGCAGTGCGAGAAGTTGCTTGCCGCCGTCGGCGTGTTCACGATCGAGCGCGAGGCATAGAATTCATTGAGCGTCGCCTCCGCCGTGGGAAACCGCGCCGCGCCGTAGAACACCACGGCACTGGCATCCTTTCGGGTCATCGCCTGGTAGGTCGCGTGGTCCACCACGTTCATGTTGAGCTTGATGCCCGCCTTGCCAAGCTGCGCCTGGATCACCTGCATGATCGGGAGCTGGGCCGACACGTTCGACACCACCGCGTTCAACTCCAAGCCGTTGGCAAAGCCCGCCTCTGCCAGCAGCGCCTTCGCTTTCTCGACCGAGAACTCGTAGCGGCCAGCCGAGCAATCCTCGCCGAGATAGCCGGGCGGCACGACCGAGCAGGCCCGGGTCGCGACGTCCTTGCCGGCAAAGCGGACAAGGTCGTCGACGTTGATCGCGGCCGCTATCGCCTGGCGCACCCTGATGTCGTCGAGCGGCTTCACACTCTCGTTAAGGTGCAAGGTCCGGAGTTCGCCGGGCTCGAAGATGTCGACCGTCGTGTTCGGTTGGCGCCGCATGGTATCGACCCAGCGCTGCTCGCGTGTGCCGGTGATCAGCTGCAGTTCGCCGGATCGGAAGGCGAGTTGCCGCGCATTGTCTGCAGGGATCATCCGCATGACGATCGCGTCGATTGCCGGCCGGCCACGGAAATAGTCGGGGTTCGCGGCCAGCTTCAGATACTGTTGGGTGACGTGCTCAGTATATCCAAACGGGCCGGTGCCGATCGGGTGGGAGCCAAACGTGTCGCCCATCTTCTCGGCAGCGTTGCGGCTGACGATATTGCCGCCGTGGTAATTGGCGACCCGGCCGAGGAAATTCGGATCCGGGTATTTCAACGTGATGCGGACGGTTGCAGGATCGGCTGCCACCACCTTGTCGATGCCGGCCAATTCCGCAGCGAAGTTGGATCGCTTCGGATCGGCGGCGCGGGCCAGGGAATACACGACATCTTCTGCATGGAGCGTCCCCCAGTCGCCCTGGAAGTGGACGCCGGGGCGCAGATGGAACGTCCAGACCGTCTTGTCCGGCGACACGTCCCAACTCGTGGCGAGATCCGGTTCCAAGTCCTTGGGGTCGGCGCTCCCCGGCTTGAAACGCACAAGGCCGTTGTAGATCCAACCGACGGGAACCAGGTCGGTCGTCGTGGTGGCCCGGACCGGGTCCAGCGTCGTGATGTCCGCCCCAACGACACTGACCGAGAGCGTGCTGTTCTGCGCATAGGAGGGAGCTGACGCCAGACCAAGACAGGCGGCAACGAGGAGCCCAACAAGTCGTCGCTTCATGAACTGTCCTCTTACCCCGATAACCTGCGGGGGCACCGGAAGTCTGTCCAAGACAGATTCGATGTAACAGTATTCCGAGCGGTTATGGTGTCACGGCCGATGGGCGTGAGATGCGCTGAGCCGCACGCGCTGGTCCAAATGCCCTGGCCGTGCCAAGCGTCAACGCGATCGATCCGAACTGCCGACCGGTCCACAAAGGAGCACCCGATGATCCATTCGCCTCGTCGCCACGGAATTCGTCGCTGGGGCTTGCTGGTCATGATCGGGTTGGCCCTGCAGACGGGGCAAGGCTTCGCACAGTCCAACCCGCCCGCCACGAGCGGTCCCGCTGCAGTGTCCGGACGGCAAGCGCCCGGCTTGATCACGACCCACGCAGAGGCCAAGCGGCGCCTGCCGAACACGGTCTCGGATGCCGTCGTCAGCATCGAGGTGCACGGGCGCGACCTGCGGGGCACGGCGTCGGCGCTGAGCCGGCAGTCCGAAGCCCTGCTCACCTTCCTGCGCGGCCAGCCGACCGAGCGGCTGCGCACAGACGGCATGAGCTTCGACCCGGAGACCCAGGAACTGCGGGGCCAGCCCGACCGCATCAAGGGCTATACCGGGCGCCTCAGCGTGTCGTTCCGCACCACGCCGGAGCAACTGCCGATGCTGCTGGCCGGCTGCCTGGATAACGGTGCAACGGGATTGGGCCAATTCGGGTCTTCCCCACGCGAACAGGAGATGGAGGCTGCCCGGCAGGAAATGGTGGCCGAAGCCGGTCAGGCGGCGCTCGCCCAAGCCCGCGTGATCGCCGCTGCCGTTGGCCAGCGGATCGCCGGGGTGGAGTTCGTGGAGGTGGATCCGCTGCCGGGTGGCACTGCCGTGTCGGTCATCCCCCCCTACATGGCCGAGCGGGCGGCAAAGCTGGCGCCGCCGGTGCCGCCGGTAGCCAATGAAGCCGGCGACTCCAGCTTCTCGGTCAGTGTGGTGATGACGCTGCGTCTGGCGGCACCAGAGTAAGGTGCCAGGGTCAGCACAGGCAAAGCGCTGGCACATGGCGCTGTTCATGGCGTGTCGATGCCGGCCAAGCGGCTGGCCGTAGCTCGGCGGTTAGATCGAGCGTCCCCTCGCGGTCCGTCCGGCAAAGTGCGTTGTCCCAGCCGCAACTCGCAAGGCCGATCGCGTTCATAGTCCATGTCTCACGAAACCAAGACGACCATCTACGCCGCTTTGGCCGGCAACACCGCCATCGCCTTGACCAAGTTCGGCGCGGCTTGGTGGACCGGCAGCAGCGCGATGCTGAGCGAAGCGATCCACTCGCTGGTGGATACCGGCAATCAACTTCTCATGCTGTATGGCCTACGTCGGTCCAAGCGCCCGGCGACAGTGGAGCATCCGTTCGGCTTCGGCCTGGAGCTCTACTTCTGGACTTTCGTGGTCGCAATCCTGATCTTCGGCCTGGGCGCCGGCGTATCGATCCTGGAGGGGGTGGACAAGATCCGGC
The DNA here is from genome assembly GCA_964247805.1 of uncultured Acetobacteraceae bacterium. Lineage (GTDB taxonomy): Bacteria > Pseudomonadota > Alphaproteobacteria > Acetobacterales > Acetobacteraceae > LMUY01. The sequence goes on from CAXTWC010000008.1 coordinate 41,385, forward strand.
ACCCGCGCCCAGTCGAGTTCGCTTGGGTGAACTACGCCGTGCTGGCGGCGTCCATCGTGTTCGAAGGGACGACTTGGTTCATCGCACTACGCGCGTTCCGCAGCCAGAACCAAGGCCGCGACGTGTTCGAGGCGGTGCAACGCAGTAAGGACCCGACGGTGTTCACCGTCCTGATCGAGGACAGCGCGGCCTTGATTGGACTGATCATTGCGGCGGCCGGGCTTGCCGGGGCGCAGATGCTGGATTTGGCCTGGCTGGACGGCCTGGCATCTGTCCTGATCGGCCTTTTACTGGCGGGGACTGCCACTTTCCTGGCCCGCGAATGCAAAGGACTGCTGATGGGCGAGGCTGCGGATCCCAGCGTGCGAACCGGGCTTCGGCGCATCGCAGTGGCCTACCCCGGGATCACTGGCGTGAACGAGGTCTTGACCATGCATTTCGGCCCGGCGGATGTGCTCGCGGTGCTAAGCCTGGACTTCGACGACACCCTGACGGCAGGGTCTGTCGAAGCCGCTGTCAGCGGCATAGAGCGGCGCATCAAGCACGATTTCCCTGTAGTCCGCCGCATTTTCGTGGAAGCGCAGAGCCAAGCGGCCCACTCGCGCGCGCAGCAGGAGATCGCATCGCAGGACGGAGCATGAGGCAGAGCAGCGTCGAAGGGACGCGCTCGCAGCGGTTTGCGTCGCAGCAGGAGTCGCAACGGATGTGCAGCGTCCCGGTCGTTATGCGCGGCGGGCCAGCCAATCTCGCAGCCGGTACCAGCCGCCCACCGCAGGCAGGAACCATGGCCGACCGCCATAGCCGGGCATTGTCTTGACCGGCAGGTCGGCCAACGCGAACGGCTCGTTCGCCGCACCGGCAATCCGCAGCCCCGCCTGATGGCCAAGCCAACTCATCATGGCGACGCCCGAGCCCTGGCAGCCGGCGGCGTAGTGGATGCCGTCCTGCCGCCCGAGATGTGGTAGAAAGTCGAAGGTGAAGGCGACGTTGCCCCGCCACGCATGCGACAGCCGCACGCCGCGCAGGGCAGGGAATACGCGTGCCATGGTGCGGGCCAGCACGGGCGCTGCCTGCCGGGCCGTCACGTCGCGGAAACTGGCCCGCCCGCCCCAGATCACCCGGGTGCCATCCGGGCTGGGGCGGAAATAGTTCAGGACGCTCTTGCTGTCCCCGATCACGCGCCCGGTCGGGAACAGGCTGCGGACCAACGCCGGGTCGAGCGGCTCGGTCGCAATGATGTAGCTCGCCACCGGCAGCAACCGCCGGGTCAGCCATGGCATCGGACCTCCGGCGGTGTAGCCGTTGGTCGCCATCAGCACTGCGTCCGCCACGAGCTCGCCCTGGCTGGTCTGCAGGCGGAAGCCGTCCCCCTCGCGGCGGATGGCGCTAACGGCGGCACTCGACACCAATGTCGCCCCTGCCCGCGCCGCCGCCTGCGCAAGGCCACGCACGTACTTCGCCGGGTGGATGGCGCCGGCGGCCTCCGTGACCATGCCGCCGCGGTAGTAGCCGGTGTTGAGCTCCGCCCGCATCTCCGACTCCGGCACCGTGCGCACTGCCATTCCCGTCAGCTCGGCCAGGAAAGGCGCCTTGGCCGCCATCGCCTGCAGGTGCGCCGCCGACCAGGCCGCGGTGAAGCGTCCGGTGCGGCGGTAATCGCAGGCGATCTCCTCCCGGGCGATCAGCGTCTCGATGAACGGGAACGACGCCGCGGCCGCCTCCGATATCCGGCGCGAACCATCGGGCCCCAGTGCCGCCGCCGCTGCCGACCCGGCGATTTTCAACCCGCCACTGACCGCTCCGCCGTTGCGGCTGCTGGCGCCCCAACCGATGCGTTGCGCATCCAGCACCACCGCCTGATGTCCGAGCCGGGAGAGGGTCAGCGCCGCCGACAGCCCGGTGAAGCCGCCGCCGATGATCGCGACCGCCGCCCGGTCGGGCATCGGCGTGGGGGACGGCTCCGGCTCTGCTGCATCCCACCAATACGGTTGCTCGAGCATCGCCAATCCCTCCATCTCGGCCGTAGCCCCGGGCTAGCACGTTTCATTCCACGTCAGCCTGGTCCTTGCTTGGCAACGTCGGACAGGTTGGGCTGGAGCGAAAGGTGCCGGGGAGCCACGCCCCAGTTTAGGGCAAACCTACTAGAGTTCTGACCTATCCACGGAGGAAACGCGATGCGCACGCTGGCGGGGTATCAGGCGACGAGGTGTGCCCTATCTTCCGCCCAGGCGCTTAGTTCCGGTAGTCGGGCTGCTCGCGGTCCAGCTTGCGGCGGAGCGCCTGCCAGGGGCGCCACCCCTTGATCGGACTGTCGACCGATTGCGCCCGGGTGCGCTGCTGCGTCTCGTGCGAGGGGATGGACAGCGCCACTCCGGTCGATTGGGCGCTGACCTGGATGCGACAGGCCTGCTCCAGGTAGTACATCCAGTAGAAGCCCTCGGCGACGGTGCGCCCCGTGGTCAGTAACCCATGGTTGCGCAGGATCATGCAGGGATTGTCGCCCATGTCGCGCACCAGGCGCTGCCGCTCGGACAGATTGTCGTCGGAGGCAACGCCCTCGTAATCATGGATGGCGACGCGGTCCACGAACTCCATGCTGATCTGGTTGAGCGGCAGCAGCCCGCCGGCCTGGGCCGCGACGGTCATGCCGGCAAGGGTGTGGGTGTGCATGACGCAGGCAGCGTCTGCCCGCCCGAGATGCAGGGCGGAGTGGATCACGAAGCCCGCCGGGTTGACCGGCCAAGCGGTGGGCTGCGCCGGCATGCCCTCGGCGTCGACCTCGACCAGGCTGCTGGCGGTGATCTCGTCGAACATCAGGCCATAGGGATTGACCAGGAAACGGTGGCCCTCGCCGGGCAGCCGCACGGACAAATGGGTGAAGATCAGGTCGGTCATGCCGAAATGCGCGATCAGCCGGTAGGCTGCGGCCAGGTCCTCCCGCAGTTCGCGTTCGTCTGCCTGGTGGTCCGCGCGGGGCGGCTGCGGAACCGTGATGTAGCCCATGACCTGCATCCTCCTTCAGCCGGCCGGCACACGCGCCGGCGATCGGATTGTTGGAAGCAAGTGCGGTGCCACGCGCCGACGCCGCCATACCGGTGGCCAGGCGGAGCCGCGAGTCAGCGCCCTGCCCAGACCGGCGTCAGCCACTCCGCATGGTCGTTGGTTTCGCCACGCACCAGGGCGAAGTAGCGCTCCTGCAGTCGCCGGGTGAGCGGGCCGGGTTCGCCGGTGCCGATCGGCAGATGGTCGAGCGACAGGATCGGCTGGATCTCGTGGCCGGAGCCGCAGAAGAACGCCTCCTCCGCCGCGTAAACCTCGGTGCGGTCGATGTCCCGCTCGGTGGTGGTGTCGCCGGTGATCTCCTGCAGCAACTGCATCACAGTGGCGCGGGTCACGCTCTCCAGGATCGAGCTGGTGGTGCCCGGCGTAATCGGCTTGCCATCGCGGATCATGAAAAAGCAGGAACCCGGCGATTCGGCCACGTGACCGCGTGACGTCAGCATCAGCACGTTGTCGTAGCCGTCGAGCATGCCTTGCATCCCAGCCAACCTGCCATTGACGTAGTTGGCGGTCGCCTTGACCCGCGCCGGCATGCTGGCGTCGGCGATGCGTTGCCACGACGAAACTCCGACCTTCACCCCGTCGCGCACTTGCGGGTTGGGTGGCCGGGGCAGTGCCGCGACCATCCAGCCGATCGGACCCTTGGCCAGCATCTCGCCATCGCCATCCACCCAGACCATGGGGCGGATATGCACATCCTCGCGTAACTCGTTCGCATGGACCACCTGCAGGATCGCCCGCTCCACCATGGCGCTGGTAATGGCGTGGTCGTAGCGCATCACGCGCATGGAATATTGCAGACGGTCGAGATGTTCGCGGAGCCGGAAGACGTACATCTCGCCGCGGCTCTCGTTCCAATAGCCGCGAATTCCCTCGAACACGCCCGCGCCGTATTTCAGCCCAGGCGTCAGCACGTGAACCTTGGCCTGCTCGTAGGGCACGACCTCGCCGTTGAACGACAGAAAGCGGGGGTGGCTCATACTCCGGTGATCCTTTTGCGACCTGCAATCGTTACGCAAGGACCGTTCCACTCAGTAATTCAAGGTCTGTTCCACTCAGGGCAGGCGCGGCACACAAAATGCTTAGCCCTGCCCTAACGGCTTCACTCTGCAAGGGCGGCTCATGGGGCAGGCGATCGAAGGGGCAGCGGTGCTGATGACGGTCTCTCTCGTTCCAAAATTGGGCCCGTCCGGGGCCATGAACCTTCGGCATGGCCGCATGCGCCAGGGCACACGATGATGCGCGCATCCCTCCGGCCGTGCCCTTTCGCTAGCTCTGCAGTCCGGAGCCAGCGCTGCTTGACCCGCAACAGGAGCCATCCTTGACGCAGATTTCCGCCCGCCTCGGCACATTCCGTCCTTCGTCAACCACTGCCATGAGCGCCCTGGTACGCCGGCTTCGCGCTGAGGGCCGCGACATTATCGGGCTGGTGGGCGGGGAGCCGGATTTCGCAACGCCCGACCCGATCAAGCAGGCCGGAATTCGCGCGATCAACGAGAACGACACGCGCTATACCGATGTCGGCGGCTCACCGGCGTTGCGCCGGGCCATCTCGACCAAGTTCAAGCGCGACAACGGTCTCGACTACTCGCCGGAGCAGATCGTGGCGTCCAGCGGCACCAAGCCCCTGCTGCACGCCGCATTGTTGGCCATGACCGATCCCGGCGACGAGGTGATCATCCCGGCGCCCCACTGGGTCTCCCACCCCGACATCGTGCGTATCGCCGGGGCGGTGCCGGTGACCGTGCCCGGTGACCCCGCGAAAGGCTTCCGCCTGGCGCCCGAAGCGCTGGAGGCGGCGATCACCCCGCGCACCCGCGCTCTGATCCTGAACTCGCCCAATAACCCGACAGGGACCGCGTATTCCGAGGAGGAGCTGCGGGCGCTCGCCGCCGTGCTGAAGCGCCACCCAAAGATCTGGGTGCTGACGGACGAGATCTACGAGCACATCAGCTTCGGCAACCGCCCCATCATCTCGCTGGCCGCGCTCGACCCGGCGATGTACGAGCGCACCGTTACCACCAATGGCCTGTCCAAAGGCTACGTGATGACCGGATGGCGGCTCGGCTTCGCGGGTGGCCCGGCGGCGATGATGAAGGCAATCGATTTGATCATCGGCCAACTCGTGGGCTCGCCCAGCGCCATCTCGCAAGCGGCCGCGATCGAGGCGCTGGAAGGCGACCAGGGTTTTATCGCCGAGAACGCGGCGGTATTCAGGGAACGGCGGGACATCGCGTTGCAGGTGCTGCAACAGACGCCCGGCCTGCGCTGCCATGTGCCGGAGGGCGCGTTCTACCTATTCGCCGATTGCTCCGGCACGATCGGCAAGACCCGTCCCGACGGCCGCGTAATCGAGACCGATGAGGACTTCGTGCTCGGCTCGATCGAGCATGCCGGGGTGGCGCTGGTGCCGGGTAGCGCGTTCGGTCTATCGCCGTATTTCCGCCTGTCGTATTCGCTCGACACGGCGCAGCTCCGGGTGGCGATGGACCGGCTGCGGCGGTACTGCAACGAGCTCCGGTAGTCGTTCCGCGCGACCTGCCCTCATCCCGACCCTCTCCCGTGAAGAACGGGAGAGGGAGAAGGAAGTGTAGCGTCGTCACTGCTCGGCCAGCATCTCCCGCAAGGTGCGGCTGGCGTATTCGGTGCGGAAGCGGCCGCGGCGCTGCAACTCCGGAACCAACAGCTCCACGACTGCCGCCAGGTCTGACATCACGGCGATGGACTGGCCGATCATGAAGCCGCCACGGCTGCCGGTCGCCTCGAAACGCTCCTCCAGGATGTCGGCGATCTGCGCCGGCGTGCCGGCGATCGTGTCCTCGTGTTGGGTGGCGGCGAGCAGCCCGTGTTCGAAGAATTCCTCGCGCGTGATCTCCGTGTCCTCCCCGAGCTTGACCGCAAGCTTGCCCACCAGCCCCATAGGAGACGCCTGGGTCGCGGCGATCTGCGCCCGCAGCTCCCGTAAGGTGAAGCGCTGCGGCAAGGTCGAGAAATCATAGCCGGCGTGGTAGGATAAATAGACGCCAGCGCCCTCCGCCGGCAGCGACGCGAGCAGCAGGTCGCGGTGGGCGATGGCCTCCCGCTCGGTTTCCCGCACGGCCAATGGTGTTTGCCAAAGCACACCCACCGCTGCCGGGTCGCGTCCGATCGCCGCCAATTCCCGATCCAAGGCGGCCCGCTGCGCCACCTGTTGTGGCAAAGGCATGTCGGCGCCGAACACATGGTCCGCCACGGTGGCCGACGCACGGATGCCGCGCGGAGAGCCGCCTGCTTGCACGATCACCGGCCGCCCCTGTGGCGACGGGGGCGTATTGAGCGGCCCGTGCACGCGGAAGAATTGGCCGTGGTGGTCGACGTCGTGCACCTTCGCCGGGTCGGCGACCTGACGAGTGCCTCGATCCCAAAGCATGGCGTCCGCTTCCGTCGCATCCCACAGGGTCCGGCACACCTGCACGAACTCCTCCATCCGCTCGTAGCGGGCGCCGTGCTCCATCAACTCGTCGAAGCCGAAATTCGCGGCGTCCGAGCGACGTGTCGATGTCACCAGGTTCAAGGCGATGCGGCCTTCGGACAACAGATCGAGCGAGGTCATCAGCCGCGCCAGGTAATACGGATGCATGAAGGTCGTCGAGTAGGTCAGACCTAAGCCGATGTGCTTGGTCACGCGGGCAGCGGCGACCATGACCGGGCACATATCGACCCGGGGGTACATGACGCCCCAAGCGACCGCGCCCTCCCGCCTGCCCTCCCAGGTATCGGGGACGCCGGTGCCGTCACCGGAGAACAACATGTCCAGCAGGCCCCGCTCGGCCAAGCGGGCAGCATCTTCGTACAAGGTCACATCGGGGAATGTCCGGCTATCCCAGGATCCGGGAAGGTGCCATCGACCGTTCATGTGCGTGTAGGACAGGTTGAATGCCAGGTGCATCTTGCGGGGCATCAGTGATCCATTCGAACAACGTTCGACTGTGGCGAAATGCGAGAACCGTACCGGCCCACTTCCTATCCGCAAGTGGCATTGGTTTTGCATCTAATTATCCCGACGCATTTTGGAGACCTTGCCAATGACGCGCCTCGGTCGCCGTGCCACTCTTGGTCTGCTAACCGGGTCGGCGCTTGCCGCACCATTCATCCGGCGCGCCGCGGCCGCCGACGAGAAAACCATCGTCATCGGGCTCGACCTGCCACTGACCGGGGCACAAGCGGACACCGCCAACCTGGTCCGCTACGGCGTGCAGAGTGCAGTGGACGGCATTAACGAGAAAGGCGGCATCGCCGGCTACAAGCTGAGCCTGCTGACCCTCGATGACGGCAGCGCCACCGCCGGGCAGTATGACCCGGCACAGGCCGCCACCAATGCACGCAAAATGGTGTCCGACCCGAAGGTCGTGGCGGCGATCGGGCCGATGAACAGTGGTGCCGCGAAAGCGATGACCCCCATCCTCAGCCAGGGCGGGCTGGCGATCATCACACCCAGCGCCACCAACCCGGACCTGACATCGCCCAAATTCATCCAGGTGTATCGCCCGGCCGGGCAACTGGTGTTCTTCCGCACCGTGACGACGGATGCGTTCCAGGGCCCGAGCATGGCCAATTTCTACTTCGAAACATTGAAGCTGAAATCGGTGTACATCCTCGACGACAGCGGGGCCTACGGGGTGGGTCTCGCCGACGCGTTCGAAGCGCAGGCGAAGGCGAAGGGTTTGCAGGTGCTTGGCCGCGACCAACTCGATCCAAAGCAGGCGGACTATTCGGCGATCCTGACCAAGATCAAGAGCCTCAGCCCCGACTCGCTCTATACCGGTGCCGATGCGCAGGCCGGGGTGAAGCTGATGAAGCAGACCTACGAGATCATGCCCGGCATGGTGAAGGGCGGCGGCGACGGGTTCTTCGGGCCGGAGTTGCTGACCGCCGGTGGCTTCCCCGCGGCCCAGGGCTGGTACGCGACCGTGGCGTCCCCGCACGTAACGGAAAACAAGGACGTCGAGCCCTGGCTGAAATCCTTCCAGGACAAGTTCGGGCGCCAGCCGTCGGACTACTCGATCACCGGGTACGACGGCGTGATGATCATCGCCGACGCACTGGAGCGGGTGGCCAAGGCGGGCCCGGTTACGCGTGCGGCAATGCGCGCGGCGATCGCCAATGCCAAGGTCAAGACGTTCCAGGGCGAGGTGTCGTTCGACGAAAACGGCGACATGTCCTCCCGCACGGTCAGCATCTTCCAGATCCGCCGGGACGAGGCTTATCCGCCGGGCGACGTCATCCACCAGTACAAATACATCGGCGTAGCCCCGGAGGTTTAGGCTCGAGCATACGTAGCCAGAGCCGGGTCTCGCTCGGCTAGGCTGGGACCACCCTCGCTGGAGATAGGCGAGGTGCTGCAGCCAGCAGCAGGCGAGTGTAAGGGTGCTCGGGCGCGACGAACAGGGCGCGGGTCGGCGCAGTCTCCACCAACTTGCCGCGCTGCATGATCGCGACCCGGTCGGACAGCCGCTCGACCACCGAGAGGTCGTGCGAGATGAACAGGTAGGTTAGCGACAACCGCTCGCGGATCTCCAGCAGCAGGTTCAGCACCGTGGCCTGCACGGACATGTCGAGCCCGGAGGTCGGCTCGTCCAGGATCACGATGCGCGGTTGCAGCACCAAAATCCGGGCCAACGCCACACGCCGCAACTGCCCGCCGGAGAACTCGTGCGGATAGCGCGTCCGCACCGTTGGCGAGAGGCCGACCGCGGTCAACATCGCGTCCACCCGGTCGCGGCGCTCGGCCCTTGCCTTCATGCCGTGCACCAGCAGCCCTTCCTCCAGCGTACGGCCGATGCTCCACCAGGGGTCAAGCGCGGCGCCGGGATCCTGGTGGACGTACTGGATCGCGCGCCGGGTCCGCCGCGCCTGCTCCGGTGCCTGGCCGCCGACAGGGGTGCCGTCCAGCAAGATGCTACCGGCCGTCTCGCGTTGCAGCCCCAGCAAGGTGCGGCCGAGCGTGGTCTTGCCGGAGCCGGATTCGCCCACCAGCGCCATGATCTCGCCGTGCTGGATCGCCAGGTCCACCCCGTCCACCGCCCGCACCGGCGGCACCGACCGCCCGAGCCAGCGCCGCCGGCCGCCGAGCAGCACGCTCAGCCCCCGCACCTCGACCGCGGCGCTCATTCGTATTGCACGCAGTTCACCAGCGCCGCCTGCGTGGCAACCAGGTGGGACGGCCGGGCCGCGCAGGCGGGACGGGCGTCGGCACAACGGGGGGCGTAGCGGCAGCCCGGCGGTGCAGCCAGTGGCGAGGGCACCGCGCCGGGGATGCCAGCGAACCGCGCCGCACGGTCGGGGTGGCACGCCAGCAGTGCCCGCGTGTAGGGGTGGGCGGGCGCGTCCAGGATTTTCGCGACCGGGCCGGCCTCCACCGTCTGCCCGGCATACATCACGCTGAGGTCGTCGCACAACGCGGCCACCACGCCGAAATCGTGCGTGACGAACATCAGCGAGATGCCGAACTCCGCCACCAACTCGCGCAACAGCAGCAGTATTTCGTGCTGCGTGGTCACGTCCAACGCCGTGGTCGGCTCGTCCGCGATCACCAGCCGCGGGGCGCAGGCCAGGGCTGCGGCAATCACCATGCGCTGGCGTTGCCCGCCGGAGAATTGGTGCGGGTAGCGCTCCAGCGCGCCGGCCGGGTCGGGCACCTGCATGCGCGCCAGCAACTCGACCAACCGGGCGACATGGGTGCGCCGCCGGGCCCGGCCGGTGGTGCCGTCCGGCGCGGCGTGGGCGCGCATGATCTCGAGCAGCTGGGCACCCACGGTGAACACCGGGTTCAGCGCGAGATACGGGTCCTGCGGGATGAAGCCGATGCGGCTGCTGCGGACGGTGCGGTTCAGCTCGTCCTCGGAGAAGGCGCCGAGATCCTCGCCCTCGAACATGATCTGCCCGGCGTCGATGCGCCCGCCCGCCGGCAGGATGCCCATGACGGCGCGGATCAGCGTGGACTTGCCGCAGCCAGACTCGCCCACCACGCCCAGGATGCGGCCGGGCGGGATGTCGAGCGACACGTCGTCCAGGATGCGCGCCACGCCCGCATCGGTCCGGATCGAGACGCGCAGGTTGCGCACCCGCAGCAGCGGCATCATCGCGAGCGTCGCAGCCGCGGGTCGACGATGTCGCGCAGCCCGTCCCCCAGCAGGTTGAACCCGGTCACCGTGACGAGGATCGCGAGCCCCGGGAACGTCGCATACCACCAGGCCTGCGGCAGGTAGCTGCGGCTCTCGGAGATGGTCAGTCCCCAATCCGGCGCGGGCGGCGTGGCGCCCATGCCGAGGAAGCCGAGCACCGCGGCCACCAGGATGGTGAATCCTAAGCCGATCGTGGCGCGCACGATCACCGGGGAGATCGCGTTCGGCAGGATGTGCAGGAACATGATTCGCCCCGACCCGGCGCCGATGCCCTGCAGCGCGTCTACGAACAGCGATGACCGCAGCCGTACCGCCTCGGCATAGACGATGCGGGTAAAGAACGGCCAGTAGGTCAGCGACAACGCCAGCATGGCGCTTTCGAGCGAGGGGGACATCGCCTGCGCCAGGGCCAGTGCGAGGATCAGCTGCGGCAGGGCCAGCACGCAATCCGTCACCCGCATGATCAGCTCGGACAGCCAGCCGCCGCGGTAGCCCGCCACCAGCCCCAGCGGCACGCCGATCGCCATGGACAGGCCGACCACCACCGTTGCCACCTCCAGCGCGCCGCGCGCACCGAGGATGATGCGGGAAAGGATGTCGCGGCCGAGATTGTCGGTGCCGAACGGGAACGCCGCACTCGGCGGCTTCAGTCGGCGGATCAGGTGGGAGGCCGCCGCGTCGCCGGGGTATGGCGCGATCCACGGCCCGATCACCGCCACGACCAGCACGACGAAGACGATCAGCAGGCCGAGTACGGCAGGCAGGTCGCGGACGAACTTGCGGAGCACGAGCATAAGGGCCGGCCTCAGGAACGCGCGAGCAAACGCGGGTCGAGCATCCCGTGCACCAGGTCCGTCAGCAGGTTCACCACGGCGTAGACCACACCCACCATCAGCGTGACGCCGAGCATCACCTTGCTGTCGCCGTTCAGGATGGCCTCGACGGTATAGCTGCCGATCCCAGGCCAGTCGAAGATCGCCTCCACCACCACGCCGCCGGCCACCAGCCCGCCGAACAGCAGCCCGATCTGCGACACGGTGGCGGTGACCGAGTTGCGCAGCACGTAGATCCAGATCAGCCGCCGCCGCGGATAGCCCACGGCGCGCTCGTAGAACACGTAGTCCTTCTGCAGCGTCTCCAGCATGCCGGCGCGGGTGAAGCGCGCCACGCTGGCCAGCCCACCGAAGGCCAGCGTGACCATCGGCAGCACCAGGTGGCGCAGCGCGTCGCCCAGCGCGTCCATCCGCCCGGCGAGCACCGCGTCCAGGATCAGGAAGCCGGTGGTACGCGGCGGCGGCGCCAACGTGGCGCTGATCTCCCCCCGCAGCGGCAGCCAACCGAGCTGCATCGAGAACACCACCTGCAGCATGATCGCGAACCAGAATGCCGCCACTGCGACGCCTAACACCGAGACGATGCGGAGCAGGAAATCCACCCAGTTGTTGTGGTTCACCGCCGAGATCACGCCGAGCGGTATGCCCAGCACGGTGGAGACCAGCAGCGAGAAGAAGGTCAGCTCCAGCGTCGCCGGCAGCCGGTCGATGATGTCCACCGCCACGGCCCGGTGGGAGAACGCGCTTTCCCCGAAATCCAGCCGAGCCACGCTACGCAGGTAATCGCCGAACTGCGCCAGCACCGGCTTGTCGAGCCCGTACTGGTGGCGGATCGCCTCGATCTGCGCCGGCGTGGCCGCGTCGCCCGCCATCGCTGCCGCCGGGTCGGAGGGCACCACACGGATCAACACGAAACACACCACCAGCAGGCCGAACAGCGACGGCAGGGTCAGCAGGAGTCGGCGGACGACGAAGGACAGCACGGTGCGCTCAGGCCTTGAGATGCATCCAGCGCACTTCGGCACCTTGGCCCACGGTGCAGAAGCGGCGGCCCTCCACCCGTCTGGCCATGCCCTGCAACTGCATGGAATTGTAGATCCAGATATCGGGGCAATCCGCCATGATCAGCCGCACCGCCTTCTCGTAAAGCGGCGCACGCTGCTCCTGCGCCACGGTCTCGCGCGCCTGGCGCAGCAACGTATCCACCTCGGCGTTCTTGTACCAGGACGACGCCTTCCAGGTGCCGTGGAACTGGCTGTCGTACATCTGTCCGACCCAGTTCTCCGGGTCGACGAAATACGTGCTGACCCAGTGCTGCCACATGTCGGGCGTCGTTTCCGCCTTCACCGTGCTGGTGGTGATGGCGGCCCAGGTGCTCGGCACGATCTTGAGGTTGATGCCCAGCGAGGCGAGGTCGGCCTGGAACACCTGCGCCCCCTGCACGCTCTGCTCGTTTTCCGACTGGACGTACAGCTCGATCGGGCGGCGCATCGGCGCCCCCTCCGCCACCGCCTTGGCCATGTAGGACTTCGCCATCGCGAGGTCGTAGTCGTAACCCTTCACGTCCTGCGGGCAACCCCAGAGATTGTTGGGCATCGGCTGCGGGTTGCGCGTGGCGTAACCGCTGAGGATGTCGGTGATGAACCCCATGTAGTTGAAGGCGTGGGCGAAGCACATCCGCGCGTTGATGTTGTCGAACGGCGGCTTGGTATTGTTCATCCGTATGACATAGGTCTTGAGCGACACGTCTTTCGCGACCACCGCGATCTTCGACGCGTTGATCTGGTCCACCTGGTCGGCCGGCAAGTTCCCGTCGGTGCAATCGAGCGAGCCGTTCAGCAGCGCCAGCACGCGGGTGGAGGTCTCCTTGGTGGGGCGACAGGCGATCGCCATGATCGGGCGCGGATTGTCGGACCAGCCTTTGAAGTGGTCCATGTTGATCCGCATGTCCAACTGCTCGAGCGGGCGATAGCTCGCCGGGTCGATCGTGTAGGCGCCCGACCCGGCGGCGTTGTTGGCTAGCCAACTGCTCGCCCAATCGTTGCCGGTGGCGTGCGCGGCAATCACCCGGGGGTTGACGATCGCCACGATTGGAATCGCGGACAGGAACGGCGCGTAGGCTTTCTCCAACTGGAAGCGCACCAGGAGCGGCTCCGGCGCGGTGATCTTCTCTGGCTTCAACACCGGCAGGAACGCCCCGGCCGGCGCCATCTTCAGCCCCAGCACGCGGCGAAAGCTATACGCCACGTCCTCGGCGGTGAGCGGGCTGCCGTCATGGAACTTCACACCGGGATGCAGCCGGAACTCCCAAGTCAGCCCGTCCGCCGAGACGGTGTGGCTGTCGGCCAGCCAGGGCACGATCTCCGGCGGGTCACCCTCGTAGCGGTACAGCGTGTCGTACACGTTCAGCAGATGGGCCTGCATCGGCACGTCGAAGATCTGGTGCGGGTCGAGATTGGTCGGCAGCGTATTGCCGCTGACGAAGGTGTTGTTCTCGGCGGCCCGCACCGGCAGCGCGCGTGCGGCAACGGCGGCGGCCAGCAGCGTGGCGGTCTGGCGTCGTGTGATCATGCTGCTATGGCTCCAAACGGGGATGGCCGCTCATTCGGCGACCATTGGCATGGGGTGGGCGGCACGCTGCGGCACGGGACGTCGCAGTCCGAGATGCTCGCGCAGGGTGCGGCCGGCATAGGCGGTGCGGAACAGCCCTCGCCGCTGCAGTTCCGGCACGACGCCGTCCACGAAATCGTCCAACGAGCCCGGCAGCCAGGCGGGCATCACGTTGAAGCCGTCGGCGGCGCCGTTGCGGAACCAGTGCTCCATCTCATCGGCGATCTGCGCCGGGGTGCCACAGATCATCAGGTGCCCGCGCGGCCCGGCATTGAGCTCGCACAACTGCCGCAGCGTGAGGTTATCCCGTCGTGCCGCCTCCAACAGGAGGGCTTGGCGCGAGCGCGGCCCGTTGGTCACGCCGAGGTCGGGCAGCGGCTCGTCCAGCGGATAGTGCGACACGTCCACGCCGATCGTGGAGCTGAGTACGGACAGCCCGACCGAGGGCTCGATCAGCGACTGCAGCTGGGCGAACTTATCTTCCGCCTCCGCCTGGCTCCGCCCGACCACGGGATAGAGGCCGGGCAGGATGCAGATCTCGTCGGGCGATCGGCCAAACTGTGCCAACCGCCTCATCACGTCGCCGTAGAATTCCTGCGCCTGGTCGAAGGTGGTCTGCGCGGTGAACACCACCTCGGCCGTGCGCGCCGCCACCGCGCGGCCGGTGGCGGAGGCGCCGGCCTGCACCAACACCGGCCTGCCCTGCGGCGAGCACGCTACATTCAGCGGCCCGCGGACCGAGAAATGCTCGCCCTCGTGGTTCAGCGCGTGCACCTTGTCCGGGTCGAAGAATACCCCGCTCGCCTTGTCGCGGATGAAGGCGTCGTCGTCCCAGCTGTCCCACAGCCCTTGCACCACGGCGGCGAATTCCACGGCGCGGTCGTAGCGATCGGCATGGTCGGGGTGGCGGTCGCGGGAATGGTTCAGCGCCTCCGCCTCGTTGTTGGAGGTGACCAGGTTCCACCCGGCGCGCCCGCCGCTGATTTGGTCCAGCGAGGCGAATTGCCGCGCGAGCAAATATGGGTCGCTGTAGGTGCTGCTGACGGTCGCCACGAGACCGATGCGGCTGGTGACGGCGGCCAGGGCGGATAGCACGGTGATCGGTTCGAATTTCACCACCTTGCCCATGCGCCCACGCGCCTCACGGTTGCCCAGCAAGCTGAGCGCCGCACTGTCCGCGAGGAAGAACAGGTCGAACAGCCCGCGCTCGGCGGTCCGGATCGTCTCCACCATATGGGTGAAGTTGGTGCCGGGTTCGGCATAGGCGTCCGGATGGCGCCAGGCGGCGACATGCTGCCCGGTCTCGTGCACGAACGCCCCCAGGCTCATCATCGTGCGGCGATTGCTGCCTTCCACTGGCGTGCCTCGTGACTGTTTCTCGAGCTACGCGCTGCAACAACTGTGCCGGGGCAAGCACCCTCGCTCGTTCTCGGCTCCCAACCGACTTGGGAGGCGTGCCGGACGGTCGCATCGGCGAATGAGCCTAAGGAGACGCTCGCCGTCCGGAGGCGTAGACTTGGAAGCATGGCCTATGGGAGTGAGACGATGAAACCGAATGTCATCTGCCACATGATCGCGTCGTTGGACGGGAGCCTGCACCTCAGCCGCTGCACGACGAGTCCGGATGGCAGCCGGGCCGAGTGGTCGGACATCTACGAGGAGGTTCACCGGGCATTCGCAGCCGACGCCTGGCTCGTTGGGCGCGTCACCATGGCAGAAATGAGCAAGGCTGGCCCGCACGCGCCGGCGCAATATGGCGCGGTCGAGCGGCCGCATCACTTCGCCGCGCGTGGCCCGGGCCGGTACGCCGTCGCCATCGATCCGTCGGGCAAGCTTCACTTCGCCAAGTCAGAGATCAACGGCGACCACGTGGTGGTGCTGCTCGGCCGGGACGTGCCCGACAGCCATCTCGCCGAGCTGGCAGCCGACGGTGTCTCCTATATCGTCGGCGAGACCGCTGAGATGGACCTTGCCGCCATGCTGGATGTGCTGGGCCGCCAGTTGGCCATTCGCCGGCTGCTGCTCGAGGGGGGCGCCGCAACCAATGGCGCCTTCTTCGCCGCAGGCTTGGTCGATGAACTCAGCCTCGTCCTAGCGCCTGCCATCGAAGGCCGGGTCGGCGTTCAGAGCTTCGTGGAGTTCGGCGAGCAGGGATTGGCGGGCAAGGTGCAGTTCTCGCTGACAAGCTGCGAGACGCTCGCCCGTGGACTCGTTCACCTGCGCTATGCCGCCACGCCAAGCTGACCGGCCGGCCACGGGCGCAACCGGATCGTCGCCACTCCGGCTCAACCAGGGCACGGCCAGCCTGCCATGGCACCGTCGACGATGCGCAGCAGCTTGTCCCGTCCTGCCCCATCCTTGGCCAGCGTCGACATGCCTTGGACGACCGCGAAAACGTGGCCCGCGAGCATCTCCGCATCGCTGCCCGCAGGCAACACGCCGGCATCGATATCGCGCTCGATCCGCGAGCGTAACGCCGCCTCGATGCTGCGCCGGATGACCGCCAACTCCTCGCGGGTGTCGGCCGAATCCGCCGAACAGCTGACGATCGAGCTGGCCAGCAGGCAGCCGGGCGGCGTGCCTTCCCCGGTGTCGCCGATCGCGGCAGCCGTCAGCAGGTCGCGAGCCGCATCCCGCGCCGTCGCGGCGTCCGCGATGCTGCGGGTGACTGCCGCGACGCCGCCTAGGTAGCGATCGACCGCTTCACGAAATAGCCGCCGCTTGTCACCGAACGCCGCGTAAAGGCTGGGCGGCGTGATCCCCATGGCTCCGGTCAGCGTGGATATCGAGGTTCCCTCGAAGCCGTGCTGCCAGAACAGCCGTATGGCGGTGCCGAGCGCAGCATCTCGGTCGAAGGAGAGCGGCCGGCCGATGCGGCGCGTCGGGGGAGCGTGGGAGGGATCCATAGCGGTTGATATAAAACGCCTTGACCCAGGCGACAATCACTGCCAAGTGTTTCCGTATCGGTCGCTATGGAAGTCACACTATGTCGCTGACCAATTATCGCACGCTTGGCCGCTCGGGACTGATCGTCAGCCCCCTCGCGCTCGGGACCATGACGTTCGGGGTGGCCCGTTGGGGCATGGAGAAGCCGCAAGCGGAGGCGGTGTTCAACGCCTATGTCGAGGCCGGCGGCAATCTTGTCGACACTGCGGACGTGTATGCGAACGGCCGGGGTGAGGAGATGCTGGGCGGCATCATGGCGGATCGCGGTCTGCGCGGCAGCCTGGTCGTCGCCACCAAGTCCGGCTTCACGACGGGGAAGAATCCCCACGCCGGCGGCAACGGTGCGAAGCACGTCCACGCCGCGCTGGAGGGATCGCTGCGCCGGCTTGGCACGGACTACATCGATCTCTACTGGGTGCATGTCTGGGATTCGGTGACGCCGGCCGAGGAACTGCTCGAGACGATGGCGGCCCTCGTTCGCGCTGGGAAGATCAGGTACTGGGGGATGTCCAACGCGCCAGCTTGGTACGTCGCGAAACTAGCAACGCTGGCCTTGGTGCGCGGCCTGCCCGGACCGATCGCGCTGCAGTATTTCTATTCCTTGGTGAGTCGAGAGGTCGAAGCGGAACACCTCCCGCTCGCCCGCGACATGGGCTTGGGAATGATGCCGTGGAGCCCGCTCGCATATGGGCTGCTGACGGGCAAGTATGATCGTGCGGCCGTCGAAGCCGGGCCGCCGCGCGCGGGTGGGCTGCCGAGCGATGCGGGCAACGGCGCGGCACGGGCCGGCAGCGATCAGCGGCTGGACGGCGCGAACCCGTTTGGGGACACACTGTTCACCGAGCGCAATTGGCGCATCGTCGACGCCTTGCGCGGGGTGGCCGAGACGATGGACGAGACGCCCGCGCGCGTCGCGCTGGCCTGGGTGCTCTCGAGGCCAGGCGTGGACAGCACGCTGATGGGCGTAAGCCGCGTTTCGCAACTGCATGACAACATCGCTGCAACGGAGCTTACCCTGCCCGCCGACCAGCTCGCGGTGCTCGATGCAGCCAGTTCACCCGAGGCTGCGATGATCTACGGCCTGTTCACACCGGCCATGCGCCAGCAAGTCATCTTTGGCGGGAGTGCCGTTGTCTCCCGCAGGTAGCTGCCGTGGTTTGCTGATGCCATCTTCGACCGCAAACTCGTCGGTCATCGCCACATGCCGCGCGATCGTTCGGCGAAAGACACGAGGGTGGCCACGCACGGGTGGCCACGCCTCGCCGAATGGAAAGCTTATCCGTTGCTGTATTCGTTCAGCATCGGCAGCACCTTATCGAAGGTGCATGATGTTCCAGTTTTCGCCGACTGGAAAATGCCCTGCGCCGACACGGTGCCAGTCACATCGCCCACGGGTCCTGTCCCGGTCGTTGGCGTATCGTGCCACTGAAATGTGTTGCCACTCACTGTCCCGCTGACGCGGCTGACGCCACTACCGTCCAGGAAAAAAGCAACCCCGCTTAGCTGATTGCCTTCGCGGATGATGTGTACTCCGACGGCCGGACAACCGGGAGCCGGCGTGGTCCGTCCCACAAGGGAAGCGCCGCCCGGACTCTGCGCAATAGCGTTTCCAGCACCTGCAGCCATCAACAACCCACTCAGCGTAATCGCCCCAATCACCCGCATTCCATCTCTCCCAAATCATCACCGAATTGCAGCATGCGAGCCTTGCCCGGTTTTTCGTTCTCCGTCAGCGGTCGAAACCGAAAAGGAGAGTTTCATATCTGGAAGGCTCGTCCCCGGCCTACATGGTTGAACAAGTCCACTGTCGTGACGGTCGCACGGAGGGTTTGGAAACTCCTCCCCTCCGATCAACTATCCGGCGCACCCACGACGACGTCTTCGCCATCTGGAAACGTACGGAAACGCCAGCTACCGCCTGAACGGAAAGATGCTGCGGTGCCGAAGGTATCCTCCATGAACTGCATGAAGCTTACTTTACCGTCCGTCACCTCCGACCGGATCGCGAACGGCGTGGTGACGGTCTTGCCCATCGCCGTCGACCGGTACGTGAAATGGCCGAAAAGGGCGACGTTGCCGCCGGACGCGAACACATGCTCGGCCTCGAACATCACCGTGTCCCAAGCCCGGCGCACGAGCGTAAACGCCCGCACGATCGCCTCGGCGCCCTGCCCCGGTCCCGACCACGGCATGACGGCGTGCAGCTCCGGATTGTCGTCGTTCAGGGACACGTACCGTACGTCCGGGGTCGTCAATCCGCGCACGTGGGCGAGGTTCGTCGGGTCCGCCAGAATCGCACGCACGACTTCGATCGGGTCGTTCATTCTTTAGGGCTCCTACAAAGCGTGGGGAAGGGGGGCGGGCGTGAGCCGATGGCTTCGTTCGGCGGTGGCGCCCCGTTCAGATCGAAAATCCACCATCGATATCGATGGTCGTCCCAGTGATGTACGAGGATTCCGGGCTGGCCAGGAACGCCGCCAGGGCAGCGATCTCGTCGACGCGACCGTACCGTTTGAGTGCCGTCATCGCCGTCATCGCCTTGACGGCGTCACGCACGTCGTTGGGGTTCATCTCCGTCTCGATCGGCCCGGGCTGGATCACGTTCGTCAGGATGCCGCGCGGACCGAGGTCCCTGGCCCACCCCTTGGCGAGCGCTGCCGCCGCTGCCTTGGAGGCACCGTAGATGGCGGTGCCGGCGAAGGGCATCTGATGCGCGTTCACGCTGCCGATGATGATCACCCGGCCGCCCTCGCGCATGTGCTCGATCACCGCCGAGGTCATAGCGACGACGCCGCCGACGTTGACTGCGAAGTGGCGCCGGTAGGCGTCGGCATACTGCGCGGAGCTCGCCTCACCCAAGATAACAAATTCGGAAACACCCGCGCTATGCACGATGATGTCGATCGCGCCCAACACGCCGACGGCTTGTTCCACCGCTTGCGCGGCTGCATTGGGATCGGATGCGTCGGCTTGGATCGCCACACTTTTCCGTCCGACCGCTTTGATCGCCGCGACCGTTCGGTCGGCAGCGGCGGCATTGCCCACGTAGGTCAAGGCTACGTCTGCGCCCTCGTCGGCCAAGCGCCTTGCAATGGCCGAGCCGATACCGCGGGAGCCTCCGGTCACGATCGCAGTCTTACCCTGGAGTTTCATTGTGGCTACCGATCTGCCTGCTCCACCGTCCGCCAACGGGATCGAGGCAGCAATGCCTGCAGCCTCGGAAGGTCTTTTCCATAGTTGGAAAACAGCGCCGCAAACCCTGCTTGTCTTCCAAATCCGGAACGGTGTTTTCCGTTTGGGCCGGGTGCCGGGCGATGGTGGGCCAGCATAGCGTTTATCACCTCAATGCAGGCAGGGTAGACGGATGCAAGCTGATGGATCGCGGCTGGCTTTTTGGGTGCGGGCATGACGGGCCTGCCACACGCGAGGCACTGGATCGGCGGGGAGTGGATCAACTCCGCCACGCCTGCGCAAAGCGTGGACCCGGCCACCGGCGAGCCGATCGGCACCTACACCGAGGCAGGCGAAGCGGAGGCGGCCCAGGCCGTGGCTGCGGCGCTGAGCGCCTTCCGGAACACCGCCTGGCGCGACGACCGGCGTTTGCGGGCCAAGGTGCTGAACCAGATGGCGGATCGCTTCGAGGCGCGTATCGATGATCTTGTCGCGATGCTCTCCCTGGAAAATGGCAAGATCAAGAGCGAGGCCCGGTTCGAGGCCGGAATGGTGCCATCGAAGCTCCGCTTCTACGCCGCGACGGTCCTGACGGAGTTCGGCCGGGCGATCGAGGTCGCGCCGGGACGATATTCCACCACGCTGCGGCAACCGATGGGGGTGGCCGGGATCATCGCCCCCTGGAACTCCCCGGTGGTGCTGTTCATCCGCTCCCTGGCCCCCGCTTTGGCGGCTGGATGCACCGTCGTGGGCAAACTGCCAGGCTTCACCGCGCAGACGAACGCGCTGATGTGCGAGATCTTCGCCGAAATCGCGTCGATGCCGCGCGGGGTCGTCAACCTCTTCAGCGAGGTGGGAGGGGCCGGGGCACGCGCCGTCGTCGCATCGCCCGACGTGCCCGTCATCAGCTTGACTGGAAGCTCGAAGACCGGACAGGCGATCATGGCGGCCGCGGCGCCGAACATGAAGCGGTTCGGCGGCGAACTGGGCGGCAAGACGCCGATCCTGCTGTTCGACGACGCCGACCTCGACAAGGCCCTGCCAGTGGTGTCGAAGGCGCTGACCACATTCGCCGGGCAGTTCTGCATGACGGGGAGTCGTCTGCTGGTCCAGCGCGGGATCCTCGACACCGTACGCGAGCGTCTCGGACAACGCTTGGCCGCGGTGAAGGCCGGGCCTGCCGCCGATCCCGCCAGTGAGATGGGGCCCATGATCAACACGGCGAACGTGCGGCGGGTGAACGGACTGGTGGAGGCGGCCATCGACGCGGGTGCCAAGGTCGTCGTCAGGGGCGGACCGTTCACGGACGGGCCACTGGCCAAGGGCGCGTTCTATCGTCCCACCTTGCTCGAGATCGAGGACCATCGCCTACCGATCGCGCAGGAGGAAGTGTTCGGCCCCGTCCTGGTCATGCAGGCGTTCGACACCGAGCCGGACGCGGTGACTTTGGCCAACGACTCGGAATACGGCCTGGCTGCATCTATCTGGTCTACGGACGTGGACCGGCCCTTGCGCGTCGCCCGCCAGATCGACGCGGGGACGGTGTGGATCAACACGTGGGCCGTAGTGCACGACGAGACCGAGGAGGGCGGCTTCAAGCAGAGCGGCCTGGGCCGCCTGAACGGGCTTTCGGCACTGGACGACTTCGTGGAGTACCGGACGATCATCCACGATGTCGCCGTCTAGGCCACGACCGCCTGGTTGCCTGTGGCAGGATGCGCGGTGAGTTCAACGAAGGAGGGCCCTATGGCAACGATGAAGGCGGCGGTGATGTACGAGCCCGGCGGGCCCGAGGTGTTGAAACTGGAGACGCGGCCTGTCCCGCAGCCGGGCCCCGGCCAAGTGCTGATCCGCGTCAAAGCCTTCGGACTCAACCGTTCGGAGATGTTCACGCGGCAAGGCCTGTCACCCAACGTAAGTCTGCCCCGCATCCTGGGGATCGAGGCCGTCGGCCTGGTCGAGGACGCACCGGGCGGTGAATTCGCACACGGCGACCAGGTGGCGACCGTGATGGGAGGCATGGGCCGCGACTTCGACGGCGGTTATGCCGAGTATACCTGCGTCCCGGCGCAGCAGGTTCGCGCGGTCCGGACGTCGCTGCCGTGGGAGACCTTCGGCGCGGTGCCGGAGATGCTGCAGACCGCGTCGGGTTCGCTGTTCCGCGCCTTGCGGCTGCAACCCGGTGAGAAATTGCTCATCCGCGGCGGCACTACCTCGGTCGGCATGGCCGCTTCCGCCATTGCCAAACGGCACGGCGCAAGCGTCGCGTCCACCAGCCGCAATCCGGACAGCTCCGACCTGTTGCGGGCGGCGGGCGCCGACGAAACGTTCGTGGACGACGGCAACATCGCGGAGCAGGTGGCGCAGCGCTGGCCGGGCGGGGCCGATAAGGTGCTGGAGTTGGTCGGCACCGCGACGCTGTACGACTCGCTCCGCTGCGTGAAGGAGCCCGGGCTTGTGTGCATGACCGGGATCGTCGGCAACAAGTGGTCGATGGATGATTTCAGCCCCA